>JAKQKT010000011.1 GCA_029560515.1 Pseudomonadota bacterium | reverse complement strand
GATTCAGCGATGGCTGAATCTGAATCCGTTCGCTGCACCCATTATTGCGATACGCCATGCCTTTCTCGGCTTGCCGGTGGATTGGCGGCATCTGTGTGTTTCCGGCATGGTTGCCTTGATCATTGCCTATCTTGGTTATGCCTTGCTTCGCCGCGCCAGACCGCATCTGGAAGATTATCTGTGAGCGAGAAAAACCTGCCCCTGGTCGAGGTCAATCACATCAGCAAGCGCTATCCGGTGCTCGCCAATAGCGGTGACCGTCTAAGCGCATTGTTCGACATGCTGCGGGGCAGGGCGCCAACGCGGCACACCACGGTGCTGAGCGATATCAACTTCAAACTGATGCCGGGTTGTTCAATCGGCATCATCGGCGAAAATGGTGCCGGTAAATCCACCCTGCTGAAATTGATAACCCGCGTATTGACTCCCAGTGAAGGCGAAGTCATCACGCGAGGCGCCATTGGTGCCCTGCTGGAATTGGGTGCCGGTTTTCATCCCGAGTATTCCGGTCGTGAAAACGTACGCCTGTCTGCCGCCTTGTATGGCATTGGCGATGCCGAGCTAAAGGAAAAGATGCTCGAGATTGAGCAATTCGCCGATATCGGCCGCTACATCGATGAACCCACCAAGCATTATTCTTCCGGCATGATCGTGAGGCTTGGCTTTGCGATTATCGCCGCGGTTCGGCCACCTTTGCTGATTACCGACGAAGTACTCGGCGTTGGCGATGAAAGCTTCCAGAAAAAATGTTCGCGATGGATTGACGATTACGTCAGTTCGGGCGGCACCCTCTTGCTGGTATCGCACAGCATGTATCACGTGCAAAAGCTCTGCCGCGAAGCGATATGGCTGCATCAGGGCAAGGTAGAAATGCACGGAGATGTCTACAACGTTACCCAGAGTTATCTTGCATGGCATGAAAGCAGGCAGACGCAGACGTCGCATGTCGAAACCCGGCGTGCATCCGATTATGAATTCGGCATCGAGTCGGTCATCTGCAATGGCTTGGATGCCTCTGCCGAACTCGTTTTCCCGGCGAGGGGCGATTTTGGGATAGAGGCCGTGCTGACTTCGAAAGATGGCACGCCGCCTACGATGATGTGTGGGTGGGTTCGTGTCGATGGTACCCCCGTTTATGGCATCAGCTCCGAGATGGAAAAAATTACCGCACGCGAACTTGGCGACGGACGCTATTCGTTTCGATTGGTATTTCCGCAGCTGGCACTGTTGCCGGGCACTTACAATTTACGCGTGCATTCGCTGGATACGGCTGGTTTGAGATTGTTCCAGACCTGGCAATGCGACGTGAAAATTAGCGGCGAGTCACGTGCCTTCGGCCTGATGCAAATGCCGCATCGCTGGGAATAGAAAACATGTCGTCGTCCCTGTTTCCCGTGATTGTCGTGCCGGTCTTCAATGCCTTTGAGGCCCTGGATATCTGTCTTGGTTCATTGCTGAAAACATTGCCTTCCGGTGCCCGGGTGTTATTGGCTGATGATGCTTCCACTGATCCGCGCGTCGCCGATTTACTGGTTCAATTCAAGAGCCGTGCAAAATTCCATGTCGAGATTGCAAGGCGCGATGAAAACCTCGGATTCCCGGCGAACTGCAACGCGGCATTTCGGGAAACGGGCGACAGCGACTTGCTGCTTTTGAATTCGGATACGATTTTTACTTCGGGCTGTCTCGAGAAAATTACGCAATGCGCCGCCAGCGATGCAAGCATCGCCACGATAACGCCATGGTCGAACAATGCCGAAATTTGTTCCTATCCGAAGTTTTGCGAAAACAATCCGTTGCCGGAGAATCTGGATCTGATGGCGGAAGCAGCCGCCTTGATCACGGCCGCCGACTTGCCCGAGCTTCCTACCGCGATGGGCTTTTGCATGTGGATACGAAGGGCCGCGCTCAGGCAATGCGGTAATTTCGATGCCGATACCTTTGGTCGTGGCTATGGCGAGGAAAACGATTTTTGCCGTCGCGTGGCGGCAATGGGATGGCGAAACGTGATGTGCGTGAATGCCTATGTCGCCCACGCCGGGTCTGCTTCCTTCGGACCACTCGGGCTCGGACCTGGCGGCGATAATTTGCAGCGTTTGCTGGCGCGTTGGCCCGATTACCACGAGCAAGTCGCGAGGTTTATTTTGCAGGATCCGCTGCGCGAGCTGCGCGAGCAGTTTTCTGCCAATATACTCAGCATTCAAGACAAGGGTCCGCAAGGTGACTTGTTCGGTGCAATAAGCTTATGACTCAGGCAACACCGCAATCCATATTGCCGTTTACCGGCGAACGCTTCACTCCCGAATGCGTGCGCGAGATTGCCTATGAGCATTGGCATCGCTATGCCTTTGCCTTGTCGCTGGTCGCCGGCAAACATGTACTTGATGCTGCATGCGGTGAGGGTTTCGGTGCCGCCTTGCTGGCCTGCAAGGCAGCCAGCGTGCAGGCCATCGATATTGATGCCGCGAGTATCGAACACGCAAAAACGCGTTATGCATCGTCCGGCAACCTGCAATTCCATCAGACCGATGTCACATTGCTTGACCAGCTTCCGGCGGAAAGTTTCGATGTCATTACCAGTTTCGAAACGCTTGAACATGTGATGGAACATGATCGCCTGCTGGCAGGGTTCCATCGTCTGCTGAAAGAAGACGGCATCTTGCTGATATCGACACCCGACAAGAAAAATTATACCGATGCGACCGGCGTGGTGAATCCGCACCATGTCCGCGAATTGTATTTCGAAGAATTTTCGGAGCTGCTGGAAAAGCATTTCCCCGCAAGTAAGATCTATACCCAGAAGCTGTTGTTTCAATCGAGTCTGTGGGCGCTTGACCGGCAGGGCAGGGTCGAAGCATTGATGCACAAGGCAGAAGAAATCGAAGACGGCTTGAACTATCCGCCGATGTATTACGTGGCGGTCTGTGCGAAATCGGAAAAGACATTGACCGCCTTGCCGGCATTGTCTCTTTATGGCGATGCCGAAGAATCGGTCTATGCCCACTACTATCAGGAAATTCGTTTCGGTATCTGGGCAAGACAGCGCATCGCCGAACTCGAAGCGGAAGTGGCCAGTCTTCGGCAGCAAGCGCATGGCTAGCCCGGTCAACAATAATATCGCCGTGGTCGTGGTGACACATGAGAGCGCCGCGACGATCGGCATGTGCCTCAGAAGATTGCGTCGCGCTGTCGGCCTGCGCAGAGTCGTCGTCGTGGATAATGCTTCCAGCGATGACACCTGCGCCATCGTTGAAAAAATACTTCCGGAGGACCAGCGGATCAGCCTGGTTCGCAATACCGAAAATCTCGGTTTTGCCGCGGCCTGTAATCAGGGCGCAAGCGCTTTGTCACAGCCATGGCTGGTGTTTCTGAATCCGGATGCCTACGTCGAGCCCGACAGTCTTTCGCGTTTGCGCGATAGCGCGATTGAATATGCCGGAGCAGGACTTATCGGTGTCGATCTGGTTGATGAAAAAGGCGTGGCCGATCGAGCATCGCGGCGATTCGATCTCTCCCTTATTTCATTATTGAAAAATCATGCCGATCTGGATCTGATTTACATGGGGCGCGATCCCGACAAGAAAGTTCAGGCCGTGGAAGCCTGCTCCGGTGCATTGATGATGATGCCGGCGACGGTGTTTCACCATGTCGGCGGCTTTGACCACGGCTATCGGCTGCATGCGGAAGATCTGGATTTGTGCCGGCGCGTGCGTATGGCCGGTTATGAAGTGCTGGTGGATAACAGCGTTCGGGTTATCCATGTCCGTGGTGCATCCGGGTTGACCAAGCCGACATGGGTCGAGTGGCAGAAGCACCGAAGTCTTTGGCGTTATTTCCAGAAATATGAAGCAGCACAAACGCCGGACTGGATCGAACCCTTTGTCTGGATTGGTCTATGGCTGCATTTCATCTGGGCTTTGCTGAGATTGCGATTGAAAGCCAGCCCGGTAAGCAGTGCGATTTGAGCCGGAAAGTGAACATCATCACATTGCTTAAGCGTTTCAATGCTTGAAAACGTGAACTGATTCACAATAGACGCCGAATTTTCTTTTTTCACGGCAAGACAAGTCACCACTCACGCCCTAAGATGTCGTAACAATTTGTAACATCAGGGGCGTATATGACACATACCCAAGCTTGGCGCTTTTCCTTGCCGGTCAAAGCCAGCGCCTTATTGTTGCCGCTGTTCCTGCTGCAGGCCTGCACATCGCAGACGGAAGACGGTCCCAGTGCGTCGAAAGCACAGGACGCTACCGCCATACAGGCAGAGATTGCAGAAAAATCATTAGCCGACCCTACGCCCGAAGAAGCATCGCGTTTCCTGATGCAGACGACATTCGGGCCCAAAGAATCCGAAATTACCGCGCTCGACAACAGCAGTATGGATGCATGGCTTACAGCGCAATTTGCGATGCCGCGCCAGTCGCATTACGACTATGTATGGAACCTGCGTACCCAGGGCGTGGATATCGATAACTTCAGTAATATCTACACGATCGAATCCTTCTGGAAGCAGGCAGTTACCGGGCAGGATCAATTACGCCAGCGCACTACCTGGGCCCTCAGCCAAATTTTCGTGATCGGTGAAGAAGACAATGTCCGCAATGCTGCTTACTACGATTTGCTCGCTGAAAATGCATTTGGAAATTATCGTACCCTGCTCGAAAAAGTGACCTTGAGTCCCGCGATGGGCCAATGGTTGTCGATGATCGGCAACCAGAAGGAAGACATCGCGACCGGCCGACTTCCCGATGAAAATTATGCGCGTGAAGTCATGCAGCTTTTCTCCATCGGCTTGTGGCAATTGAATGCGGATGGCAGCCGCAAGCTTGATGCAAACAATCAGCCCATTCCCACCTATACCCAGGATGATATTCGCGGCATGGCGAAGGTACTGACTGGTTGGAGTTATGCCAATTGCAACCCGGTGCAGGAGTCCTGGTATTGCATCGACAGCGCACGTAACGGTTATTACCGGATATACGACAATATTGATAACCCGGCGCCACTGCCGCTTGACAAGACGCAGGTCTATCGCGATGTGACCAAGCAAATGACGGCAATGGCGGCCTACCATTCCACCAGCGAGAAAAAAATTGTCGGCGGCGTGATCCTGCCGGCCGGCAGGACAGCCGAGCAGGATTTGAAGGATGCACTGGACACCTTGTTCAACCATCCCAACGTTGGTCCTTTTATCGGTCGCCAATTGATACAGCGGCTCGTGAAAAGCAATCCGTCACCGGCTTATATCGGGCGTGTGTCTGCCGTGTTCGCGAACAATGGCCAAGGTGTACGCGGTGATCTGAAGGCCGTTATCAAGGCGATCCTGCTTGATCCGGAAGCTCGTGATATTGCGCAGGCGACCACTACGACCTCGGGCAAGTTGCGTGAACCGGTGCTGAGACTTTCGCATTACCTGCGTGCGTTTACCGTGCCTGATGGTGCAACGCCGCGCTACGATATCAATCCGTGGTGGATGGAGGAAGTGTTCGCGCAACGGCCACTGAGTTCGGCCAGCGTGTTCAATTTTTATTCGCCTGGATACACGCCGCCGGGTGAAATGGGAGCCAACGGTCTGGTCGGCCCCGAATTCCAGATTTATCACGAGTCGACTCTGGTCGA
>JAKQKT010000467.1 GCA_029560515.1 Pseudomonadota bacterium | reverse complement strand
AGTTGATCGACATGTTGCGGCAGATCGGCCAGAAACCTGATCTCAACCACTTAAGGCTTACCTTTTCCCTTGGTCACGTTGGCTTCAAGCAAAGACAGCTGCGCCTTGTCGAGGCCGGGCAAATCGCGTTCGAGCTTTTCGATTTCCTCGCGGAACTCCTGCACGTCCTCGAAGCTGCGATACACCGAAGCAAAACGCACATAGGCAACATGATCAAGCGATTTGAGTTCATTCATCACGAACTCGCCGACTCGCATCGAGGGTAATTCGCGTTCGCCCGACAGACGCAGAGCGTGCATCACATTGCGAACCGCCTGGTCGACCTGTTCGGCCGATACCGGGCGTTTCTGCAAGGGCCGGTCAAAACTGGTACGCAATTTTTTCTCGTCGAAAGCTTCGCGGCGGCCATCGCTTTTGATGATGCCAGGCAATTTCAGTTCTGCGGTTTCAAAGGTATTGAAACGCTCGGTGCATGACGGGCACTCGCGACGACGCCGGATGGTAGTTCCATCCTCGGAAACGCGTGAATCAATCACGCGGGTGTCGTCATGCTGGCAGAAGGGGCAATGCATCGGGATTCAGCTCAGACCTGATACACCGGAAACTTCTTGCACTGGATCGTCACGTTCTCGCGCACGCCGGCAATTACTTTTTCGTCTTTCGGATTATCGAGCACATCGCAAATCCAGTTCGCCAGAGCAACGCAATCGGGTTCCTTGTAGCCCCGCGTGGTCACGGCCGGCGTACCAATACGCAACCCGGAAGTCACGAACGGCGAACGCGGATCATTCGGTACCGAGTTTTTATTGACCGTGATATGCGCTTCGCCAAGCGCAGCTTCGGCATCCTTGCCGGTGGTTTCGCGTCCGATCATGTCGATCAGCATCAGATGGTTTTCGGTGCCGCCAGAAACGATTTTGTAGCCGCGCGACATCATGGTTTTCGCCATAGCCTTCGCGTTCAACACGACTTGTTTTTGATAGTCGGCAAATTCCGGTTCCAGAGCTTCCTTGAAAGCAACGGCCTTGGCTGCAATCACGTGCATCAACGGACCGCCTTGCGTGCCGGGGAATACCAGCGACTGGAATTTCTTTTCAAGCGCTTCATT
>JAKQKT010000465.1 GCA_029560515.1 Pseudomonadota bacterium | reverse complement strand
GTTTACGAACGCGAACGTGCAAAGAATAGCGATCGATATCGTGCCTTCACTGCATTCGAAGCGAGGTTGCATTGGCACTGCCATTTCATCCAGAAATTCGAATCCGAACCGGACTTGGAATTTCATAACATGAATCGTGGTTTTGACGGCATGCGCGAAAATCACTTCAACCCGGATTATTTCAAGGCCTGGGCCAACGGCGAAACCGGGCTGCCATTCGTCGATGCCTGCATGCGGCGCCTGCAGGCAACCGGATGGATCAATTTCAGGATGCGCGCGATGCTGGTGTCGGTCGCTTCGTATCAACTCTGGCTGCATTGGCCGATGCTCGCACAGCATTTGGCAAAACTGTTTACCGACTACGAGCCCGGCATTCACTACCCGCAGATACAAATGCAAAGCGGCACCACGGGTATCAATATTCCGCGCATTTACAATCCGGTGAAGCAGTCGCAGGATCAGGACCCGCGGGGAGAGTTCATTCGCTACTGGTTGCCGGAATTACGCCAATTGCCGAACGAAATGATCCACACGCCATGGTTGATGGATGCACCACAGTTGAAGCGCTACGGCCTCACGCTCGGCGAAAATTATCCAATACCAATCGTCGATCCGGAACAGGCTGCGCGGGAAGCGAAAACCAACTACACGGCCTGGCGGCAACGAACCGAAACACGCGAGCTCAGCAAGTCCGTGCTGGAAAAGCACGGTAGCCGAAAGAAAAATCGCCGGGCTTCTGGGGACACCAAACAAAAATCAAAGCAAAAGGATTTGTTCGTTTAAGTCAACCGGGGCGCTGGCAGCCTCTTTGTGGTTTTAAGCAATGCCAAAGCAGGTTAAAGTCGCGATATCGATTTCGCAGATGCACGGAAAGTTTGAATACCCATGAGTGAAAGCGCGCCAGGCCCTGTTGCCAGTTTTGCAAATACGGAACAACTTCATCGCGATGGCTATACATTGTTGCGTGGTGCAATCCCATCGCAATGGATCGACGAACTTTGCCAGACGTTTGACGAGGGCGTTAAGCCAGGAGACCAATGGCCCGTGCCGCGCGGGGCAGACTGGCGACATTCCTTGCTGGATTTATCGCCGGTGGTGCAATCCGTGTGCCATCTGCCCGAGCTTTTGGCCGCGGCGGGTAGTTTGATCGGCGAACGCTTTTTTCTTGCGCAGGTAGAAGGGCGTGAGCCTTTGCCGGGTGGTGGCCATCAGGGGCTTCATCGCGATTTATCCGCCCAGCGACCCGGCGATACCGTGCTCGCGATTGTCTTTCTGGATGATTATGGCCCGGACAATGGTGCAACACGCATCGTGCCTGGCAGCCATCGACAGCCGGAGTTTGATTTGAACGATACATCGCAAGCGCTTCAAATTTCCGGCAGTGCCGGTGATATCCTCATATTCGAGGCAGACTTGGTTCATGCAGGCAGTTTGAATATTACTGGCGCTCGCCGGCGCAGTCTGTTGATCAGTTATTTTGCCGAACCGCTCTATGCTACGCATCTCAAGACTGCAGCGCTTCGCAGTATCCGAATGGAAACTGCGTGGTTCGATGTACTGCAGGTCGAAACAAAGTAGTGATCAATCGCATTGAATGAATCACCATTCAGTGAGTCACATACCGGCACAAAGCTCTGGCTTCCATGATGGGCGTGTGTGATTGCACACGCCCATCATGGGCAAATACTTACTGCTTCATATTCCTTTCGAAGAACGCGAGCACATCCTTGTTCATCGATGCATGGAAAGCTTTTCTATCGAATTGCCCCTTTTCGGAACAGATGGCCGGAGGTGCCAGAAGCCCGCAGGGAGCAAGAAACGACATATGGCCCGCGCCAGGCACCG
>JAKQKT010000435.1 GCA_029560515.1 Pseudomonadota bacterium | reverse complement strand
GGCATACGGGTCATACCACCAACCAGGATAACTTCGGAAATATCCGAAGCTTTAAGACCAGCATCTTTCAACGCGGTACGGCAAGGTTCGATGGTTTTCTTGACCAGATCATCGACCAAGGCTTCCAACTTCGCACGTGTCAATTTGATGTTCAGGTGTTTTGGACCCGAAGCATCGGCAGTGACATACGGCAAGTTCACATCGGTTTGTTGCGACGAACTCAATTCGATTTTTGCACGCTCGGCAGCATCTTTCAGACGTTGCAGTGCAAGCGGATCGTTACGCAGGTTGATGCCCTGCTCTTTGTTGAATTCTTCCACCAGGAAGTCGATGACACGGTTGTCGAAGTCTTCACCACCGAGGAAAGTGTCACCGTTGGTTGCCAATACTTCGAACTGTTTTTCTTCATCGATATTCGCGATTTCGATAATCGAAACGTCGAAGGTACCGCCGCCGAGATCGTACACCGCAATCTTGCGGTCGCCGCCGGCTTTATCGAGGCCATAAGCCAGTGCAGCTGCAGTCGGTTCGTTGATAATGCGCTTGACTTCGAGACCGGCAATGCGACCGGCATCTTTCGTGGCCTGGCGTTGCGAATCGTTGAAGTAGGCCGGAACCGTAATCACGGCTTCGGTCACGGTTTCGCCGAGATAGGCTTCGGCGGTTTTCTTCATTTTTTCCAGAACGCGTGCGGAAATTTCCTGCGCGGCCATTTTCTTGCCATCGGAGGTAGCTACCCAGGCATCGCCATTGTCATGCGCAATGATCGAGTAAGGCACGAGGTCCAGATCTTTTTTCACTTCGGCGTCGGTAAATTTGCGACCGATGAGGCGCTTCACCGCATAGAAAGTATTTTTCGGATTGGTCACGCCCTGGCGTTTTGCCGAGGCACCGACGATCACTTCACCGTCTTTGGTGAAAGCCACGATCGAAGGGGTTGTGCGATCACCTTCCGAGTTTTCGATTACCTTGGCAACACCGCCTTCCATCACGGAAACGCAGCTATTGGTGGTGC
>JAKQKT010000427.1 GCA_029560515.1 Pseudomonadota bacterium | reverse complement strand
AAAAGGAATGAGCCAGATTCAGGCCGGTTTTTCAGCCGCTTTGCCGGCTTTTAAGAAACACAAACTGACCCAGGCACAAGCCAACGCACTGGCCGTGACGATCGAGAAAAGCACCGGCTACATGGTCGCCAATTGCAAACTAAAGCCCCACGCCGATGCCACCTTGCATGTCCTTCTAGGCCAGTTGCTTGAAGCGGCCGCTGCGATCAAGACCGATCCCCATTCCGCTAAAGGAATGCCACGCATACACGCAACATTGGAAACCTACCCGCGCTATTTTTCCCATCCGGGCTGGATGATCAACACGAGCACGCACAAATAATTTCCACTCCGGGGCGCAAGCCTTGGGGTGAACTCGTACACAAACCCTTTTCGAGCCTCATATCGGTTTCCATCCGGACCGGTATGCGGGCTTTCGCGAAGGCATGCCGGGAAATTGCTATTCGAAGCGCCATTTCGACTGAAAAATCCGCTTCGACCTGACCGAAGTCAACGACACCCCTGTGAAGCTCCAATACGCTACCGAAAACGGGAGTGTGATTCGCATGAGTGATGCCAGTATTTATCCCTGCTTTCTGGGGCCCTACGGTGAAAACAACGACTTGCTGGAAAAACTGGTCGTGGAGTTTCTGCGCGACCACGTGTATTGGCGACGTAATCTCTATCCCGATGACCCGCCGGCCATTCCGACCCGCGCCTCGGATACCCCGGAGTTCATGGAATTTGAAGCGCGTCTGCGTCGGGAATTACATTCCTTGTCAGCGTCGTTGAAGCGCTCGGTCCCGTTCCACAGTCCGCGTTATCTGGGTCATATGGTGTCGGATGTCTTGTTGCCGGGATTGGCCGCCCAGTTTTTGACCTTGCCCTACAACCCCAACAACGTCAGTGTCGATGCAGCACCGGTGACGGTCGATCTGGAAATTAAAACCGGTTTGCAACTGGCACGCATGCTCGGATTTTCGACCGACACGACGAAAGCCGATTGTGCATTCGGCCATTTAACTTCGGGGGGCACTGTCGCCAATTTTCAGGCGCTGCGTCTGGCAATGGCCTTGAAGGCCTTTCCGGTCGCCTTGCTCGCCGCCAATCCACCGGGTTTATCGTTGCCGGAAGATGATTGGCAAGCCTACAACCTGACGCCCGACCAATCGATTGGCTTGTTGAGCCGCTGGCATCAATGGCTTGATCAGCAATCAACGGCGGACAAGCAACATTACCTGAGACGCTTGCGCACGGAACGAATTGAAACACGTGGTATCAGCGATTTTTTCACGACACATCCCGACCTCGTGGTGCCCAGCGTGTTGGCACCGATCACCGCGCATTATTCCTGGAGCAAGGGCGTTAAATTGCTGGGTCTGGGCCGTCAGCAATTGATGCCGGTGCCGGTGCGCGGCATGCGCATGAACTGCGATGCATTGCATGACATTATCCAGAGCCATCTGAAACAACAGAAGCCGATA
>JAKQKT010000425.1 GCA_029560515.1 Pseudomonadota bacterium | reverse complement strand
CCGATGGTTTTGTCTTCGGCTGCTGATTTTCCGTTTTGCCCTGAACATTGAAACTCAATATCAGGCAGACGGTGACGATAAAACGTTTCATGCTGCAGCCTCTTGTCTTAGCCTGGAAAGCTTGGCGAGTAATTGCTGTTCTGTTTCAACGTGTTCCGGATCCTTGTCGATGCACTCGACCGGACATACCACCACACATTGTGGCTCGTCGAAATGGCCGACGCATTCCGTGCAGCGATCCGGGTGGATTATGTAAATCGATTCGCCTTGCGTAATTGCCTCGTTCGGACAAGCCGGCTCGCACACATCGCAATTAACGCAAAGCTGGTTGATGATCAGTGCCATGGCTTTATCCGAAAAAAAGCCGCGCAAAACTGCACGGCTTTTCCCGATATCGGTTATTTCGCTTCGACAAATACAAGTTGTGCACCGGTTGCTTCAACGGCCGGCTTAATACGTTCGCCGTCATCGGCTTTTCCGATGAACAACACCTTGGAATCCTTCAGGGCATCTTTGGGCGGATTGGCAAATGCTTCCGTGACCAGATCCGCCATGGTCTTGCTGTCCGGCGAACAGAAAACCAGCATATTGCCGGGTAATACCGTGCGTTGAACGGCGAGATTCACCACTTCCATCTGGCGGCTGTATTTACTTGCCGTGAGATTGTCTTTTTGATCCGGTTCCATGCTGGCGCGCGGCAGGTAATACGGAATCAACTGGCCCTGGGTTTGAGCCTGATATTGGGCCGATAGCAATCCGCAATATTTGCGCCACGATTCGTCCTTGCCGTCTTTCGGCGCGGTGAGAATTTCTTCCGAGAGCTGGACGCCACCGGCAGTCTCGCCACCCTTGTTACCGCAGGCTGACAACAAGATGCTTGAAGCGATGAGTAGTGAAACGATAAATCCTGTACGTAACATGGTCTTACCCCCTTTTGTTTTATATGTGGCGCTTTTGATCAATTGAAATTTTACGGTTGCTTCCATTTTGTCGCCAATGCTTTTGCAACCGCCGGATGCACGAAGCCGGAGACATCACCGCCAAGTCGCGCGACTTCCCTGACCAGACTCGACGAAATGAAGCTGTACTGCTCCGCCGGTGTCAGGAAAAGCGTTTCCACGTCTGGAATCAAATGCCGGTTCATACTGGCCAGCTGGAACTCATATTCGAAATCCGAAACCGCACGTAGACCGCGAAGCAAGACCCCAGCGCCGACTTCATGGACAAAATGTGCCAGCAAGGTGTTGAATCCGCGGACTTCGACATTCGTGCAGTGCGCCAATGCCGTTCTCGCGAGGGAAACCCGCTCTTCCAATGGCAGGGCAGGTCCTTTACCGGGGCTTTCGGCGATGCCGACGATGATTTTTTCAAACAAGACTGACGCCCGATTGATCAGATCGATATGACCATTGGTAATCGGATCAAAAGTACCGGGATACACCGCGATACGGCTGCGCGCTGGAGTCATGCTGATTGCTCTGGTGAACTGGGCGACAGTGTAGCAGTGTCATGCCTGAACAGCCGATACCAAACCTCGCGGGTACTACCCTCGCGATGAAGTTGGTATGTACTTGGCACTTCGATGCGGGTGGAGCGACCGGTTTCGACATAGACCCAGGCTTGATCTGCCAACCAGGGTCCAAGTAAAGGGAGTACCTGTTGCGCATACTCGGTCCCGAATGGCGGGTCGATAAAAACCAGATCGAATCGCGTTGTTGCCGGGCGGCCAAGCCAGGCAAAACTGTCGCTGGTTTCCACCCTGACAGTGTCAGCCTTCAATCTGGCTGCCGTTTCGCGTAATGAAGCTGCCAGAGCCGGGACTTTCTCCAGCAACACGACTTCAGCCGCGCCACGCGATGCGGCTTCAAAGCCCAAAGCACCGGTACCTGCAAAACAGTCCAGAATCCTGCGTCCGGAGATGTGTGACTGAAGCCAATTGAAAAGCGTTTCGCGCACCCGGTCACTGGTAGGCCGCAAGCCCGGATAGGTTTCTACCGGCAATTTAGAACCACGCAAATTCCCGGAAATAATGCGGACTTGTCCAAAGGGTGCCTTGTTCATCGGGAATCTAGTCGCGAATGTTAAGATTGGCGCTATTGTCCGCGATTGAATGAAGCAATGTTTGATTTTTTCAAGAAAAAAACCGTAAGTCCTGAATCCGGCAAGGCTTTGCCTCAAGAAGCCACTGCGCCCTTGCCCGCCGTGCCGGCAGCGCCTGGAAAATTGGGGTGGCGCGAACGCCTGAAATCCAGCCTGTTCGCCGTCGGCATCGGCGGCCTGTTCGCGAAGAACCCGAAACTGGATGAAAACCTGCTTGATGAAATCGAGACTGCATTGATATCGGCCGATGTCGGTGTCAAGGCCACGACCGAAATCGTGCAAAAACTGCGTCATGGAATGAAGGTGCATGAGTTCGCCGATGCGCAGGCTTTATTGAAAACCCTGCGTCAGGATTTATTGAATATCCTGCAACCGATCGCGAAGCCGCTTTCTTTCGACGGCGTGGAAAAACCTTTCGTTATTCTGACCGTCGGCGTCAATGGCGTCGGCAAGACAACCACCATCGGGAAACTGGCACGTCGCTTTCAAAGTGAAGGCCGCAGCATGATGCTGGCGGCCGGCGATACGTTTCGTGCCGCCGCCGTCGAACAATTGAAAGTATGGGGTGAGCGCAATAATGTCGTTGTCATTGCCCAAGGCCAGGATGCCGACCCTGCTTCGGTGACTTTCGATGCCCTGCAAGCGGCGAAAGCGCGCGGGTTTGACGTATTGATCGCCGATACAGCGGGCCGCCTTCATACGCAAGCGGGTTTGATGGCCGAGCTTGGCAAGATTCGCCGCGTACTTGGCAAGGTGGATGTCAGCGCGCCGCATGAAGTGTTGATGGTGATTGACGGAACCACCGGACAAAACGCTATCAATCAACTACGCGCATTTCATGCCGCCGTGAACGTTACTGGTCTGGTCGTCACGAAGCTGGATGGCAGCGCCAAAGGCGGCGTATTGTTCGCACTTGCGCGCGAATTCAATATCCCGATTCGTTTTGTCGGCCTCGGCGAACAACTCGAAGACCTGCGCGTGTTTGACCCCGAAGCATTCGTTGATGCCTTGCTGCCGGAACATATCGACGGATGAGCTTGAGCAAACGCGCACGACGTATCTGGATTTTCCTGATCAGCCTTGGCTTGCTCCTCGCCATTGGTGCGTGGTGGGTGAACAAGCAACTCGAACCGACAAAACTGACGCATACCGTACTCGGGAAAATCGGCGAAGAACTGAATTTGAAGTTTGAATTCGACGGCTTGCCGAGCTATGCGATGAAACCAGAACCTCGATTGGTATTGCCGAATCTCAAAGTCGTCAATCCGGCCGACAGCAAGGTTTTTCTGAGTGCAAAACGTGTTGAAATTTCTCTGCCCTGGAGCACGATTCTGGGCGACACACCCCATATCACACGCATTACAGCGGACAACCCCGTACTGAATCTGGCCGGCTTGCAGGCATGGCAGGCAACGCGCCCCGCGACCCCTTTCGAAGTTCCCACTTTCACCAGCGGACTAGAAATCAATAATGGCCTGCTGCTGGACACCGGTTATTCGATCAGCAAAATGAATTTGTCGATGCCAAATCTCGAAAACCAGCAGCCCGTGAATGTAAAACTCGCCGGCGTTTTCCATCAGGAAAAAACCACGGTCAGTTTTGACGGTTCCCTGACCCTTGCGAAAGCCGGATTGAATTCGGAATTCACTCTTGAAAGCAAAGGTGAACTCAATCTTGGTGACAAACCCATACCCTATCAAATCATGACTGCTGGCAACTTTGCCAGCCTGGAAAAAAGTTTCGACATCAAAAGCAAAACTCTCGACTGGAAAAGCGAATCGCCGCTGCCAAATTTGCAGGCTAATCTTGCAGTGGGCTTTGGCGATTCGCTTGCCATCCATAGTGAAGGAACCATTTCAGAGTGGCCGAAAGACTGGCCGGTACTGCCTGCACCAATGAACCATCAGACAAAAAACATTCCCTACCAATTGCATTATTCCGGCAAGCCCGACTTCTCCGATGCGATTACCTTGAAGCTATCCGTAGATAAAAGCCAGTTCAAAAGCATGCTGAAAATCGCCGACATCCAGCAATGGATCGAACAAAAAGACGGTTCGCCATTGCCACCTTTGAGTGGCCAATTTGACACGCCCGTTATCGAACTTGACGGTGTAAGCCTGGAAGGTGTCAGCATCGAAATTACACCGGACGCCGTCAAATAATGTTTGCAAAGACCCTGTTGACCTGGTTCGATAAATACGGCCGTCACGACTTGCCATGGCAACATCCACGAACCCCTTATCGCGTCTGGCTTTCGGAAATCATGCTGCAACAGACGCAGGTCGCCACCGTTATCCCGTATTTTGAAAACTTCCTGAGTCGTTTTCCGGATCTGGATTCACTCGCAAAAGCGGAGCTCGATGACGTGCTCGCTTTATGGGCCGGACTTGGCTATTACACCCGCGCGAGAAACCTGCATCGCACTGCGAAAATTCGCAGCGAAATCCATGACGGCCAATTGCCGGATACGCTGGACGAGTTGATTGCCCTGCCCGGCATTGGAAGATCGACTGCAGCAGCGATTTTGTCGCAGGCGCATGACCGGCCTTTCGCGATTCTCGACGGCAACGTAAAACGAACACTGAGCCGCTATTACGGTGTTGAAGGTTGGCCGGGGCTGCCAGCCGTTGAAAAAGAATTATGGGCTTTATCGGAAAGCTTGCTACCGGAAAAACGCAATGCCGACTATACGCAAGCCATCATGGATTTCGGCGCAACACTATGCACGCGCAGCAAACCGCGATGCATTGAATGTCCGTTCAATAAAAGCTGTGTCGCCTACATTACAAATCGCGTTTCCGAATTTCCGAAGAAAAAGGCCGGTAAAAAAATACCGACGCGCCATACTGTCATGCTGGTATTGATGAGCCAAAAGAACGAAGTCTTGTTATCGCGCCGACCTGCAAAAGGCGTCTGGTCCGGCATGTGGTCGCTACCGGAAGTGACGAGGCAAGATGAAGCCGAACCTTTCGTGACCATGTACTCCAGCAATGGCGGAACCGGCAATATTGCGTTGCCGGAGTTTCAACACACCTTCAGCCACTACCATCTGATGATCAAGCCGTATTTATGGCGTGAGCTGCAGGCGAAGCATAAAATTGCCGAGTCTGATGACACACGTTGGCTGCCATTATCTGAAATGCCTTCCGTCGGTTTACCGGCACCCGTGAAAAAATTACTCGAATCATTGAGCAACCAGGATCAAAAAATATGAGCCGTACCGTTTTCTGTGTAAAAAACCAGATTGAAACCGAAGGTCTGGGCTTTATTCCCTGGCCTGGAACGCTTGGCAAGAAAGTTTTCGACAATATCGGCAAGGAAGCATGGCAAAGCTGGCTGGCGCATCAAACCATGTTGATCAACGAAAATCGTTTGTCGCCACTCGATCCCAAACACCGAGCCTATCTTGAAGGCGAAATGGAAAAATTCCTGTTCGGCGATGGCGCGGAGAAGCCAGCGGGTTACGTAGCGCCTGAAAATTGATTGTTGTTTGCTGACCGCTTCATCGGATTCTTATTGAGTCTTCGATTTTTCCGCCTGCTTCAGACCGGCCACGTCGACGGGGCGAATCTGGGTCATCTTGCACCAGCCGCCATTGCGTAATTCGATATAGCCATTTCGTGCATCCAGATCATTGATATTGCCGTCGAGACGAATTTTCATTTCACGATCGATATCACGGCAGGAATCCGATTTTTCCAGATCCACCA
>JAKQKT010000417.1 GCA_029560515.1 Pseudomonadota bacterium | reverse complement strand
GACAGTAAAAGGTGGTCGCCAATTTACCTTTACCGCATTGACGGTAGTGGGCGACGGTCCAGGCAAAATCGGTTACGGTTACGGCAAGGCGCGCGAAGTGCCGGTCGCCATCCAGAAGTCGATGGAATATGCCCGCAAAGCCATGGTCAATATCGATTTGAATGAAGGTACCTTGTGGCATGCCGTTAAATCGGGCCACGGCGCGGCGCGTGTGTTCATGCAGCCAGCCTCCGAAGGTACCGGCGTGATCGCAGGCGGTGCAATGCGCGCCGTGATGGAAGCGGTCGGCGTCAAGAACGTTCTTGCGAAAGCAGTTGGTTCACGTAATCCGATCAATCTGGTTCGTGCAACAATCAAGGGCTTGAGTTCGATGCAGTCGCCTAAATTTATTGCTGCCAAGCGCGGCAAGAAAGTAGAGGAAATTACTCATGTCTGATAAAACCATCAAAGTTCGTTTGGTCAAAGGCCTTCGTGGCAGCCAATCGCGCCATCGTCTGTCGGTGAAGGCTCTTGGCCTGAACAAAATCAACGACGTTCGCGTATTGAAGGATAGCCCGCAAGTGCGCGGCCTGATCAACACGGTTCATTACCTGGTTCGTGTCGAAGACTGAACGAGTCAAGGAGAATTATTATGCGTTTAAATACATTGAAACCTGCCGATGGTGCCCGTAAAGACCGCGTACGCGTTGGTCGCGGCATTGGTTCCGGTTTGGGTAAAACTTGCGGTCGCGGCCACAAGGGTTCGTTCGCACGTTCCGGTAAAGGCAAGATCAAGGCTGGTTTCGAAGGCGGTCAAATGCCTTTGCGCAAGCGTATGCCGAAAGTCGGTTTCCGTTCCAAGTTGAAATTCGATACTGCAGAAGTATTGCTGTACCAACTGGAAAATCTGGAAGCCGGTGAAATTGACATCACTGTACTGCGCGATGCTGGCCTCGTTCCGGCGAAAGCCAAGCAAGTCAAAATCGTGAAAAAAGGCGAAGTTACCAAGAAATTTGCCCTGAAAGGTGTGATGTTCACCCCAGGTGCCAAGGCTGCCATTGAAGCTGCCGGCGGCAGCATCTCGGAGTAATACATTGTCGCAAGCTAATTCTGCTGCTGGTGCATTAGGCGGGCTCGGTAAGTTTACCGAGCTCCGCAGTCGTCTGCTTTTTGTTCTGTTTGCCCTGATTGTCTATCGAATCGGTAGTCATATTCCGGTGCCGGGCATCAATGCCGATATGCTCAAAGAGCTGATGAAAAGCCAGGAAGGCACCATTGTTGATATGTTCAACATGTTCTCCGGCGGCTCTTTAAGTCGATTTAGCTTGTTCGCCCTCAATGTCGTTCCCTATATCTCGGCATCGATCATCGTCCAGTTGATGGGCCAGATTTATGGTCCCTGGAAAGCAATGAAAAACGAAGGGGAAAGCGGTCGTCGTAAGCTAACCCAGTACTCGCGTTATGGCGCTTTGTTTCTTGCAGTTGTCCAAGCTTACTTTCTTGCCTCACAGTTGCAGTTGTCCCCCAAGGTCGTTTATGCCCCAGGCCCCGGGTTTATTTTCACTGCCGTT
Source organism: Pseudomonadota bacterium (assembly GCA_029560515.1). Classification (GTDB taxonomy): domain Bacteria; phylum Pseudomonadota; class Gammaproteobacteria; order Xanthomonadales; family Xanthomonadaceae; genus Arenimonas. The sequence goes on along the minus strand of JAKQKT010000417.1, from coordinate 8,804 downwards.
GTCTGCTTGACGGCTGGCACCATGTTCTTGATGTGGCTGGGTGAGCAAATCACCGAGCGTGGCATAGGAAATGGTATTTCCCTCATCATTTTCGCCGGAATCGTAGCTGGCTTACCTGCTGCGGTCATGAATGTGCTTACCCAGGTGAGCGATGGCAGCATGGACGCTTTTGTGCTGCTCGTGATTGCCGTGCTGGTAGTTGCCGTTATCTTTTTCGTTGTGTTCATGGAGCGCGGCCAAAGGCGTATTACCGTGAATTACGCCCGTCGCCAGGGTGGGCGTCAGGCATACATGAACCAGAATTCGCATCTGCCGCTCAAGCTGAATATGGCAGGTGTTATTCCTCCCATTTTCGCGTCAAGCCTGATCCTGTTTCCTGCCACTATTTCTACATGGATGAGCAGTGGCTCGGCTCTGGTTACTGACGATACCTGGCGTGGTTCCGCCTATCGCGGCCTTCAGGTTGTTGCAGAAGCTCTTGGCCCCAATCAGCCGCTTCACATGTTGCTCTATGGAGCAATGATCATCGGTTTTGCGTTCTTTTATACCGCACTGGTGTTCAACTCGCAGGAAACGGCCGACAATCTTAAAAAGTCGGGCGCCTTGATTCCTGGTATTCGCCCAGGCAAAGCGACCGGCGAATATATCGATAATGTGTTAACCCGTTTGACTTTGATCGGTGGTCTGTATCTGGTGCTGGTTTGTTTGATGCCGGAATTCCTTCGCGCAAGCTTCAATGTGCCGTTTTATTTTGGCGGTACATCCTTGTTGATCGTGGTCGTGGTAGTAATGGATTTTACTGCCCAGATTCAGGCTCATATGACGTCACATCAGTATGAAGGCTTGATGAAAAAGGCTAATTTAAAAGGTGGCTCCCGCGGTCTGCGCGGATAAAGCCACAAGTAAGGGCGGCTCGCACGGCGGCTTCGCGTGTGGGTAAGCATTTGTTGGACCCTGCGCAAGAGTAGCGCGGGGGGATGGACTGGGAGGCTTTGGCCGCGCAGTTTCATCGGCAGATACTTGTCGCCGGAGCATGGGCACACTCCCCATGCCGGGTTTTCAGCGCTTTTTGGTGCTGGGGACTTCTATGTAACACGAAGCCCTGTTATACTTTTCGATTCACTACGCTCAATCAGTTTGGAGATAACGTAATGGCACGCATTGCGGGCGTCAATTTACCCGTGCAAAAGCACGCTGTAATTGGCTTACAGAGTATTTATGGCATTGGCCGGACCCGGTCAAAGCTGGTTTGTGAAGCGGCAGGGGTTACTCCTTCTGTCAAAATCCGTGACTTGACCGAATCTCAGGTGGATAGCCTGCGTGCCGAAGTCGCCAAATTCGTAGTCGAGGGTGACCTCCGTCGTGAAGTGGGCATGTCCATCAAGCGTCTTATGGATCTTGGCTGCTATCGCGGTCTGCGTCATCGTCGTGGCTTACCGATGCGTGGTCAACGGACCCGCACCAATGCACGGACCCGTAAGGGCCCACGCAAAGCTATCAAGAAATAAGGGATAGCCAATAATGAATAAACCAGCTGCCAAAACCAAGAAGAAGATCAAGCGCATCGTCACCGACGGTGTTGCCCACGTCCACGCTTCATTCAACAACACCATCGTTACGATCACCGACCGTCAGGGCAACGCCTTGTCTTGGGCGACTTCGGGCGGCGCGGGTTTCCGCGGTTCGCGCAAGTCCACCCCGTTCGCTGCTCAGGTTGCCGCTGAAAAAGCAGGCAAAACCGCGCTGGATTACGGTGTCAAAACCTTGGAAGTTCGCATCAAGGGCCCAGGCCCGGGTCGTGAATCAGCCGTCCGTTCCTTGAACGCTGTCGGTTACAAGATCATGAACATCATCGACGTTACCCCAATCCCGCACAACGGGTGCCGACCGCCTAAAAAGCGTCGCGTCTAAGGGATAGGAGAATAAATAATGGCTCGTTATATCGGTCCCACCTGTAAACTCGCTCGTCGTGAAGGCGCTGATCTCTCTCTGAAGAGCCCGGCCCGCGCGATTGATTCCAAGTGCAAACTCGAACAAAAACCGGGTCAGCACGGCGCCGCCAAGAAAGGCAAACTGTCTGACTACGCTACCCAATTGCGTGAAAAGCAAAAGGTAAAGCGTATCTACGGTCTGCTGGAGCGTCAGTTCCGCAACTACTACAAGAAAGCCTCCACCAAGAAGGGCAACACCGGCGAAACATTGCTGCAAATGCTGGAACAGCGTTTGGACAATGTGATTTATCGCATGGGTTTTGCCGTTACCCGCCCGCAGGCACGCCAATTGGTGTCGCATAAAGGTGTTTTGGTCAATGGTAAATCGGTCAATCTGCCGTCGTATCAAGTGAAAGCGGGAGACAGCATCCAGTTGTCAGAGCGCGCACAGAAATATTTGAACGTGCAGGAAGCTCTCACACTGAATCAGCAAATGGATTTGATTCCTGGTTGGTGTGAAGTTGACGCCAAGAAATTCAGCGGCGTCTTCAAATCTGTACCTGACCGCGCCGATCTGCCTTCCGACATTAACGAAGCGCTGATTGTCGAACTGTATTCGAAGTAATTTTTAGGAGTGTCGCTGTCCATGACGGTTTCCGCCCACCAGGTGCTGCGCCCACGCGGCCCCAATATCGAACGCCTCGGTCTCAACCGCGCCAAAGTGGTTATCGAACCACTGGAACGCGGTTACGGTCACACGCTCGGCAATGCCTTGCGTCGCGTCCTTTTGTCGTCCATCCCCGGCTTTGCCATCACGGAAGTCGAAATGGACGGCGTGTTGCATGAATACACTACTGTTGAAGGCTTGCAAGAAGACGTTCTCGAAGTTCTGTTGAACCTGAAAGACGTTGCCATCCGCATGCACAACACCGAATCCACAACCCTGACCCTGCAAGCCCAAGGCCCAGGTGTGGTCACCGCTGCCGATATCAAGACCGACCATAACGTCGAAATCCTGAATGGCGAACACGTGATCTGCACGCTGACCAAAGATACTGCAGTGAATATGCGCCTGAAGATCGAACGCGGTTTCGGTTATCAGCCTGCGGCCGCACGCCGCCGTCCTGATGATGAAACACGCACCATTGGTCGTCTGATGCTGGACGCCAGCTTCTCGCCGGTTCGTCGCGTTGCCTATGCTGTCGAAGCCGCTCGCGTTGAACAACGCACCGACTTGGACAAATTGGTTCTGGACATCGAAACCAACGGCACCATCGATGCTGAAGACGCTATTCGTACAGCTGCCGATATCCTGACTGATCAATTGTCGGTATTCGGTGACTTCACGCAGCGCGATCGCAATGCTGCCAAGCCTGCGGCTTCCGGCGTTGATCCGGTGCTCTTGCGCCCGATTGATGATCTGGAACTGACCGTGCGTTCGGCGAACTGCCTGAAAGCGGAAAACATCTACTATATCGGTGATCTGGTACAGCGCACTGAAGTGGAATTATTGAAAACACCAAACCTCGGCAAGAAGTCACTCACTGAAATCAAAGAAGTGTTGGCCTCGCGCGCTTTGGCTCTCGGCATGAAGTTGGAAAACTGGCCACCCGCCGGTCTTCAACAAGGCATGATGGGCTAAGCCCGGATATTTAAGGAATACGACCATGCGCCACCAAAAATCAGGACGTAAATTCAGCCGTACTAGTTCACATCGCAAAGCGATGTTTACCAACATGGCCGCGTCCCTAATCAAGCACGAACTCATCCGCACCACCTTGCCAAAGGCAAAAGAACTGCGTCGCGTTGCCGAGCCGTTGATCACCATCGGTAAAGTCGATGGCCAGGCCAACCGCCGTCTCGCCATGTCGCGTCTTAGCGACAAGGAAGCCGTAGGCAAGTTGTTCGTCGAACTCGGTCCACGCTACAAGGAACGCCAGGGCGGTTATCTGCGCATCCTGAAATGTGGTTTCCGTGATGGCGACAACGCACCAATGGCTTATGTAGAGTTAGTTGATCGTCCTGTTTCAGCAGTCGCTACTGCCGAATAAGCGACACGCTTCATGATCTTTAAAACCCGGCTCAGGCCGGGTTTTTTTATGACTGGAAGCCAGCTTTCATTCGAAAAAATCACTATCGAAACCCGATTACTTGCGTTACTGTCATCAGCACACTCAATACGATATACAGCCATGAAACTTAATCCTTTTGCCTGGTCTTTTCGACTTCAATTCTTTTTCGGTTTTTTTGTCTGTGTCGCTTTGCTCGCTTATGCCTATTACGCGGACAAAGTGCTGGGCTTCGAGCCATGTCCACTTTGCATTTTCCAGCGTGTTGCATTCTTTGCACTCGGCATCGTTGGCTTGCTGGGAGCCTTGCACAATCCGAAATCGCGGGGTGGCCGGGCCGTATATGGTGTGCTTGCACTAATCGCCGGCGGTATTGGTATCTATCTGGCTGGACACCATGTCTATCTGCAGCATCTGCCGCTGGACCAGGCGCCGGCTTGTGGTCCGGGTCTGGCCTACTTGATGGAAGCCATTCCCGGCAAGCTTGATTTAATCAGGGAGGTCCTGAAAGGCTCCGGTGAATGCGCCCAGATTAACTGGACATGGCTGGGTTTTTCGATGCCCGAATGGACTCTGCTTTGCTTTGTCCTGTTGACGATCGGTGCCGTGGTTGCGGCATTCAAAAAACGTAAAGAGCGACGATAATGACAACGACTTTTCATAGTAACCGGGCAATGAACATCGACGAATCCAGCATGACGAATTCCGATACCAATACCAATGCCGAAAACTGGACTCCCGCCAGCTGGCGGGCGCGTGTCGCCTTGCAACAGCCAACCTATCCGGATCTCGCAGCGCTCGAACACGTACAGAATGAATTATCTCTGCTGCCGCCATTGGTTACGTCCTGGGAAATTCTTGCGCTGAAAAAACAGCTCGCCGAAGCCCAGGAAGGGAAGCGTTTCTTGTTGCAGGGCGGTGATTGTGCCGAGAGTTTTTCCGATTGCGAATCCGGCCTGATTTCGAATCGCCTGAAAGTATTGCTGCAAATGAGTCTGGTGCTTGTGCATGGCTTGCGTTTGCCGGTAGTACGTGTCGGTCGTTTCGCGGGTCAATACGCCAAGCCGCGTTCAACCGATACCGAAACCAAAGACGGCATTATCTTGCCGAGTTATCGCGGTGATTTTATCAATCAACCCGAGTTCACCGAAGCGGCGCGCATGCCAGATCCACGTCGCATGGTGAAAGGCCATGCACGTTCTGCAATGACGATGAATTTTGTGCGTGCGCTGATTGACGGCGGTTTTGCCGATTTGCACCATCCGGAATATTGGGATCTCGATTGGGTTAGCCATTCGCCCCTGTCGGATGAATACCACAAGATGGTGGAAGCGGTCGGTAATGCGGTCCGCTTCATGGAAACCATTTCAGGTTCCGATTTGAACAACCTCAATCGCGCTGATTTTTACACTTCGCACGAAGCACTGCTGCTACCTTACGAGGAGGCGCTGACACGCAAAGTACCGCGCCAGAACGGCTGGTTCAATCTGTCGACCCACTTTCCGTGGATCGGTATGCGTACAGCCGATATTGATGGTGCACATACGGAATATTTCCGCGGCATCCGCAACCCGATTGCGATCAAGATCGGCCCATCAGTTACGCCGGATCAACTGTTGAAACTGGCGGATGTACTGAATCCGGAAAACGAGGCAGGTCGTTTGACGTTTATCCAGCGCATGGGCGCCGCGAAAGTGACCGAAAAACTGCCGCCATTGATCAAGGCGATCCAGTCTGAAGGGAAAAAAGTCCTCTGGGTATGCGATCCGATGCATGGCAATACCGAAAGCACATCCAATGGATATAAAACCCGTCGTTTCGACAATATTCGTAGTGAGCTGGATCAAAGTTTCGATGTGCATGCCGCGCTGGGCTCAAGACTGGGCGGCGTGCATCTCGAACTTACCGGCGAGAACGTTACGGAATGTCTTGGCGGTGCGCGCGAACTTACCGAGACAGATCTCGAACGCGCATATACCAGCACGGTCGATCCTCGGATGAATTACGAGCAATCGCTGGAAATCGCGATGTTGATAGTGCGCAAGCGTTCCGCGATCTCAATTTAATGTAGGGCGCCTGCTGCGCCCCCAGATATTTCGACAGACCATGAGCGCAGCAAGCAGGTGACTCTGCGATATGCTCAACGCCACAAATCCCAGGCTAATTTGGTAATCAGCAAACAAACGACCACCAGGAAAAAAGCCCGGATAAATTCCTGGCCTTTTCTGATCGCGATGTGGCTCCCGACATAGCTGCCCAACATGTTGCCGATAATCAGCGGGATTGCCAGAACCCAGATTACGAAGCCGGAAAACAATAGCACTGTCCACGAACTCAAATCGGCTGCAACATTGCTGGCTTTCGATATGGCGGACGAACGTAAAAAATCCATTCCCATCACGCTGACGAAGGCGAACACCATGAGTGTTCCGGTGCCCGGGCCGATCAGTCCGTTATAGAAGCCGCAGGCAGCACCGACACTGGCAGCGGCGATACTTTCATGTTTTCCCTGATAGCGGGGAACATGCAGGTTGCCAAGATCTTTCTTGAATGCGGTGTAGATGGCCAGCAATACGCACATGGAAAGTACGATCCATTTCAGCATCTCCTTGTCCATCGCTTTTGCAAATTGCACGCCAAGCGCCGATGCCAGCAATGCTGCTATGCAGGCGGGAACAACAAGTTTCCAGGAAATACTGATGCGGCGAAAATAGTTCCAGGCTGCCACACTGGTGCCGAATATCGAACTGGTTCGCTGTGTGCCAATGGCTTGCAAAATATTCAGGCCAGGATGCAGATTCAGCATGGCAGGTGTCAGTATCAAGCCGCCGCCGCCAACAATGCTGTCCAGAAATCCGGCGGCAAACCCGGCCAGCGCAGTGAGCAGCCAAAGTTGTGTGTTCAGTTCCATTTGGACAGCAATACCGTATTGATGAATCAGTTTGCCTTGTTTACGGATTGTTTCAATAAATCCGGATTATATTTTTCCAGAATCCGCAAAATGTCTTTTGCAATAATGCTCAGGGATTCTTCACCGTAGCCGATATGGTGGGCTGCAATAGTGCCGTCGGGTGCATGATCCACAGGTTGGGCAAGCCCGAAACTCCATAGCTTTCGCTAATCTTGCCTTTGCGGTCATAGGTGGTAAGAAATTTTCTGTCTTTCATTTGCCGCAATACGCTTTGCGCCGTGCGTATCTCTTCTTCCTGATTCACCGCGATTACTTGAATGAAATCGGTACCGACACTGTTTTGTATATGGTTCAGGGCAGGTAGCTCTTTCAGGCAATAGCCGCACCATGTCGCCCAGAAAGTAACGACGACAACTTTTCCTTTGAATTGCTCGGCCAGAACATCATTGCCTTTGCCATCTTTCCCCAGCAGGTTCGGTGCCGCATCTCCGGTTTTAAGGGCGGCAAAGGCAGGCAGCGAGAAGAAAAGACAAATCAGCAGGACAAATGAGCGCATTGGATTCCCCGGGTTTTGACGATGATATTCGAATCCGCTTTTTTATGACATCGATCAGGATGACTAAAACAAAAACCCGCCGGGTGGCGGGTTTTTGTTTCGATCATGGGCAGGCAAATTTATTAACCGCGATTCGCTTTCTTGCGGTCGTTCTCCGTGCGTTCTTTCTTGCGCAGGCGAATCGCAATAGGAGTGACTTCTACCAATTCATCGTCGGCGATGAATTCCAGCGATTGTTCCAGCGAGAATTTGATTGCTGGCGTCAGGCCTTCGTCAAAATCCTTGCCCGAGGCGCGGAAGTTGGTCAGCTGTTTGGCACGCAGCGCATTCACGGTGAGGTCATTGTCTTTGGAATGGATACCGACGATTTGGCCTTCGTAAATTTCCTCACCCGGCTCGACCAGCAAGCGGCCTCGTTCCTGCATCGCGATTTGCGCATAGGCAGGCGAGGGGCCGGTGCCGTTCGAAATCATCACGCCGTTCTGGCGTTCGGCAATGGCGCCTTCGGTCAGTGGGCCGAAATGATCGAACACGTGGAACAGCAAGCCGGTGCCGGCGGTAATGGTGCGGAATTCGGTCTGGAAACCGATCAGGCCGCGCGCGGGAATCATGAAGTCGATACGGACGCGACCTTTGCCGTCGGGTTCCATGTTCGTCAGTTGACCGCGACGCTCACCGAGGCGCTGCATGACACCGCCCTGGTATTGTTCTTCGAGATCCACGACCAGGCTTTCGATCGGTTCCATTTTCTGGCCATCGATCACTTTCACGATGACTTCCGGACGCGACACAGCGAGCTCGTAACCTTCGCGACGCATGGTTTCAATCAGGATCGAAAGATGCAATTCGCCGCGGCCGCTGACTTTGAATTTGTCGGCGTCTTCGGTTTCTTCCACTTTCAATGCGACGTTGTGCAGGGTTTCGCGCATCAGGCGGTCACGCAGCTGACGCGAGGTCAGGAACTTGCCGCCGCTGCGATCCTTGTTGCCGGCAAACGGGGAATTGTTGACCTGGAAAGTCATGCTGATGGTCGGTTCATCGACGGTCAGCACAGGCAACTGTTCTGGCGCATCAACGGCACAAACAGTGTCGGAGATGCTGAGGTTTTCGATGCCCGAGATGGCAATGATGTCGCCGGCGCCTGCTTCAGGCACGTCGATACGTTCCAAACCCATGAAGCCCATCACTTGCAGAACTTTACCGGTACGGACTTTGCCTTCGCGGTCAACGATGGATACCGGCATATTGGTACGGACCTTGCCGCGTTGAACGCGACCGGTGCCGATGATGCCGACATAGTTGCTGTAGCTCAACGACGTGACGCGCATCTGGAACGG
>JAKQKT010000404.1 GCA_029560515.1 Pseudomonadota bacterium | reverse complement strand
TCACCGCTTTTGGGTCCTTCACATTTGTACAGAGCGGATGCATTCGCTTGTGATGCGGCAAGCAACAGCAAGAGCATTAGAAAACGATAACGCATGAGGCAGACTTCCGGACTGGATTGTCTGCGCAGTATGCCAATTCCTTCATGGAAATATAGAGCCTATTTTTTTTCGACGCCGCCTAATAAGGGAAATGGATTGATCGCCGTGCCCTGCCACCATTTCTTTTCCGGGCCAAGTACGAAGACTGCAAAATGCAGGTGAGGCGCTTCAGGGCTGGCGTTTCCGCTGCTGCCAACATAGCCGATCACATCGCCGCGCATCAGTGAATCGCCTTCCTTGATACCCGCGGCATAACGGTCCAAATGTGCATAATAATAGGCATGGGTTTCGTCGCGATCGAACTGGTAAATCGTAAGTCCACCCAGTTTGCTATTGAACAGCTTCACCAGTTTTCCATCGGTCGCGGCAATGACCGGTGTGTCTTTCGGGGCCATGATGTCAATCGCATCATGCATGCGACCGCCACTTCGCGCATCGTTGAAAGTGTCGGACAATTGTTCCGCCCGCATACCCGAAACCGGCATCAACAGGGAGCTGGTCGGCACTGCAGTGACGGCCGGTGCATCGGCAGGAAACGGAGGCCACGGCATCGGGCTGGGCTCGGCGATAATTTCCGCACTCATGTCCGGCTCCGGATAGCCATTGCTGCTCGGAGCCGCCACCAGCGGGATGGCACGGATCCGGGTCGAAGCGGCGAGATCTTCATTCATTGGCGTAGGAACTGGTAGCCATGAAATCGGCGCGCCCAATTTTCCGGGCGCATTCCATTGCATCAATACGACAAACAATACGAGCGCCGCGCCAAGCACGGTACCGAGCAAAAATATAAGGACACGCATCATGATTCACTCTCCTTACCTTGCTTACTCTTGCAACAGTGCCGGCATGCCCGGCGAAACCGCAGCCGCGAAAGATGTGGCATCCCAGTTGCTCAGACGGATGCAACCATGCGATTCCGTCTTGCCGATTTTCGACGGCTCGGGCGTGCCATGAATGCCGTAATGTTCTTTGGAAAGATCAACCCAGACCACGCCAACCGGATTATTCGGGCCGGCCGGAATTTTTGCTTTCTCGCTCTTCGGGTTTGCATCCCAGAAAAGTTTCGGGTTGTAGTGGAAGACCGGATTGGCCGATACCCCATTGATCTTCCAGTTACCGACCGGCAGCGGATCGTATTTGCTGCCGCTCGACGCCGGATAGCGTGCAATGATCTTGCCTTCTGCATCAAGCAGTGACACCGAAGAATCGGAGCGATCCACCACCACACTGGCTGCCGCAGGCAATGGCTCGGGTGAGAGCACATTGGGCACGATGATTTCTTCACCGGCCTTGTCGAAACGTTTGCCTGCGTTCAATTGCATCAACAATCGCGGGCTGACATGGAATTTTTCACCCAGCGCTTCCGCCGGTGATGCATACGCCAATGCAGGCAATTTCGATTTCGCCAGCATGCCGGCGGGAATGGCGATGAATGGCCCGGCGACGTCGGCATCCGTGATGGTGTAGCTGGACAGGACAGGTAAATCGTCTTTGTTCAAAGATGCCCAGGTAGCTGCGTCAATCACGCCACTAACGGCGAGATCGCGATTGGCCTGATAGGCGGAAATGGCATTTCGCATATTGCCGCCGAACGAGGCATCGATTTCGCCCGGCGAGAAATGCGCACGATCAAGCAATATCTGCGCTCGCAAAATCGCGGCATGGCTTGCCGTGGCATTTACCGTATCGAGCAAGGTGGCGTTGTTGACGATATCGAGCGTCAATGGCGAACCTGGTGCAGTGGCTGCAATCGCACCGGAAATGGATAAAGCCAATAGTGAATTCACCACGGAGAATTTAAGCAAGGTGCCGGATATCATGTCGATGCTTCTTGTTATGTCAGGAAGCTGGATGATGACGCGCTGTCCATGAACACAGCTTTTGCGTGGACTCTCCTAATGTGCGGCAGCGAACAGACAGTATTGCCGGTATAAATTTGCAAAAAAATACATGCGCTTTATCAAGCAACTTCTATCAGAGATATGAATGGACACTCAATTGTTCAGGCCGGTGTGTTTCAACGTACAGACCGGTTCAGCCTGACGCGCGCATGCTTGGCGCGTAATAACAGCGCGCCGGAATCACATGGCGCCTGCAAACCGCTGAATCCATCGGAGACACCCATGAAAGTCAATCATATGAATCGCCTGTTGCTGGGCTTGTTTGTCGGCACCGTAGTGGCGGGCTTTGGCAGTTCCGTGCTCGCTCAGCCTCAGCTAAAAGGCAAGTACGAACAAAGCGACAATGACAAGAAAGACAAGCAGGACGAAGAAAAGCAGGGTAAAAGCCAGCAAAGAAAACCGGTAGAAAAACCGCTTGCAGAAAAACCGGCTGCGCAACCCGTGAGCCAGCTCCCGCGGATTGAGCAAGCCGAACGCAAGCAGGAAAACCGGATGCAGGCGCAGACTTCGCGCCAGAAAATCGAACGGGAAAAAACCGCTCGTGACAATGCAAACCGGAAACAAAACGATGCCAGGCTTCCCATCACCCCGGCGCCTGCAAACCGCAATCAGGATGCCCGTCAACGTATTGCCGAAGCCAAAGACGAAAACCGTTCGAAAGCGCCCGGCAACTCAAAAGACCAGAGACGTTTGCCAGCGCAGCAGCAACGCGTGCTTATCGTGCAGCAACAGCAGCGCGTAACGCAGTATCGCCAGAATGTCGCGCAAAGACAGAATGCCTCGCGCCAGCACGGCATGCAGCTGCAGCAACAAAAGCGCATGGCGCAATACAATTATCAGCAACAGTATTACGAACGC
>JAKQKT010000254.1 GCA_029560515.1 Pseudomonadota bacterium | reverse complement strand
AATATAGTCGCGCAATATTTTCGCGGCTATATTGATTTCCGATAGCAATAAATGCTGCTGCTGCACCGGCAGGTCGGTCAACTCAATGGCATCGGCAACTTTTGGAACGAGAACCAGCCACGGATAGCGGGCATCATTCATCAGGCGGAATTGCGATAACTCGCCATCGGCAATAAAAACGGAATCAGCTTCGAGGCGTGCATCAAGGATGAATCGAGAACTCATCGATATCCCTGGATGCAATGATATTTATTCCAGGTGCACATCGAAAAATTTCAATGTGCGCTGCATGGCTTCAGCCGCAACGGTGGGGTTGTAGTCCGCACGCTGATCGCAGTTAAAGCCATGTCCTGCCGGCCAGACATGAATCTCGGCTTCCGGCAGGGCTTCGCGATGCATGGAGACATCTTCAGCGGAAATCAGCGGGTCGTTTTCACCAAAATGGAGCATCAGCGCGCTGCTGGGTTTTTCGTCCAGATATGGAACCGTGCCGCCGCCGTAATAACTGACTGCCGGTAAGCCAAGGCGTGCGCAGGTGAGATAGGCAATGGTGCCGCCCCAGCAATAGCCGACGACGCCGACAAAACCTTCCGCTTCCACTTCTTCCATTGCAGCACGAACGCAATCGACGGCGCGATCTGCGCCAAGCTGGCTGCGAAGTTCGCGGCCACGTTCGACATCGGCTTCGGTATAACCAAGTTCGATATCGTGTTCAATCAGGTCAAAAAGGGCGGGGGCGATCGCAATGAAGCCATGCTGGGCGAATTTTTCCACCACTGAGCGAATATGCGAGTTCAGGCCGAAAATTTCCTGAACGACAATCACGGCGCCTTTTGCGGGAGTCGCGGGATCAGCACGCCAGCCACCGATGGTTCCGTGTAATGTGCTGATACTGACTTGATGCCCCATGAAACACTCCCCAAGAAAAACGGTCGTTGAAACAAATTGTCAGGTCGGGGGCCCCGTATGCACAGTATAATTGCACGGAGTTCAATATGGCGACCGTTTATGTCCACTTCACAACCAAAAGTCGGCTTTGTCAGCCTGGGTTGCCCCAAGGCCCTGGTCGATTCTGAGCGGATCATCACACAATTGAGAGTGGAAGGTTACGACATCGTGCCGACCTACAATGATGCAGACGTGGTGGTGGTGAATACCTGTGGATTTATCGACTCCGCCGTGGCCGAATCACTGGATGCCATTGGCGAGGCCATGGCCGAAAACGGCAAGGTTATCGTAACCGGCTGCCTGGGCAAGCGTGCGGATGTGATTCGCGAGGCCCACCCAGGGGTGCTTTCAATTTCCGGGCCGCAGGATTACGCGACCGTGATGAATGCCGTGCATGCAAGCTTGCCGCCAAAGCACGATCCCTATCTGGATCTGGTGCCGCCGCAAGGCATTAAATTGACGCCGAAACATTACGCCTATCTGAAAATTTCGGAAGGCTGCAATCACCGCTGCAGTTTTTGCATCATTCCTTCGATGCGTGGCGATCTGGTCTCGCGCCCGATCGACGAAGTGTTGCGCGAAGCCGAAAGACTGGTCATGGGTGGCGTGAAGGAATTGCTGGTGATTTCACAAGACACCAGTGCTTACGGTGTCGATACCAAATATGCCGAAGCGATCTGGCGTGACAAAAAATATCAGACCCGCATGAAGGATCTGTGCAGCGGCTTGTCGGAACTTGGCGTGTGGTCGCGCCTGCATTACGTCTATCCGTATCCGCATGTGGACGACATCATTCCCTTGATGGCGGAAGGCAAAGTATTGCCATATCTCGACATTCCATTGCAGCATGCCAGTCAGCGAATTTTGAAGCTGATGAAACGCCCGGCTGCGGCGGAAAAAAATCTGGAGCGCATTCAGGCCTGGCGCAAGATGTGTCCGGACATCACCCTGCGCAGCACGTTTATCGTCGGCTTCCCCGGTGAAACCGACGACGAGTTTGAAGAGCTGCTCGATTTCCTTGACGAAGCTGAATTGGATCGCGTCGGGGCGTTTGCCTATTCACCGGTGGAAGGCGCGAAAGCGAACGATTTGCCCGGTGCCGTTCCGGAAGAACTCAAGCAGGAGCGCCTGCAGCGATTCATGGAATTGCAGGCCGACATCAGTACCGAAAAACTCGAACGCAAGGTCGGCACCGTTCAAAAAGTGTTGATAGATGCGATTGACGGCGAACTGGCGATCGGCCGTTCCACTGCCGATGCGCCGGAAATCGACGGTCTTGTGCAAATCCAGAATGGCGAAGAAGCCGGACTGAAAGTGGGGCAGTTTGTCGATGTCAGAATTATGGGCAGCGACGAACATGATTTGTTCGGGCTCGTGGACTAAATGTCCACGGAGGTAGTGCTGACCGATGTGACGGTGGCATTGCCTGATGACAGCGCGCTTCGTGCCGAAATTAAGCGGCAGGTTCGTATTCGTTCCATAGGCTTTTGGCTTGCCGCCATTTTCGCGTTGATCTTCTTTGGGCTGACGTTTTTCTCGTTTCCGATGATGCACCATCAGAAAAACACGGTAAGCGTGGATGCCACCATCGTTGCCGTGGAGCGCGACCCGCAGAACGGTGAAACGCTGATGGTCAGCGAATTTACCGATGCTGAGGGTGTTTTGCATCGCGACACGCAGACATCTGGCTATCACTACGCCTGGGGTGAACCGCAGGTGGGGCAGCGCGCCCCTTATGTTTATTGGCGAAGCGGAATCACCGGTGACATCAGTTCGTTCCCGCGCGCCGATGGCATTCTGAAATGGATGTTCGGTTCCGCCGGAGCAGTGCTTGGGTTGATGGCGATTGGCGTTTGGTTTTTTGTAAGTCGACATCGTCGTCTGCGATTGAAATTGATCAAATCAGGGCGCAGGGAGCGTGGCGCGCGTTACGCCATCGAAGCAAAAACGACAGCAATCACAATGAAGACTACGGTCATCATTCATCAATGGCGTTTGACGGCACGTTACTTCGAAGAGTCACTGACGGCTTTCAAGGATTGCCACAGTGATTGGCAACCGGGATTGCCACCCGAGCGCCTGGATAACTTGACGGTCCCGATGATCCTGGTCGATGCCACCGATCCGCGTCGCTACTGGCTGCCGGTCGGGGAAATCCATGATCGCAGGCCGACAGCAACCTAGATAACTCCGGGTACGATACCGAAACATGAAAGCACCACTAAAACCCAAGCGCGTATTCATTTCCCCGGCGCGTGAAAACGTCAACAAGAGCATTTTCAAACATCCGGTTTTCAAGGATGTCGCCGAGTACCTTTCGTGGGCGGAAAGCGGGGAATGGCCGAGTGTCGAATCGCTTAATTCCTGCTCCGGAACACTGGTTCATTCCTACACCGCTATGCCATTGGCATTTGAAAGGCAAACTGCCGAACTCTTGAATGATGGTATGCATTACGAGCAGCGTATTCATCTACGCGGCTTGATCGCGACACGGGAAAATAATTGGCATGATTTATTCAATGCGATGATGTGGTTGAGATATCCGAAGATAAAGTCGGCATTGAATGCCCGGCAATGGGGTGACATCGAGCGACATGGTTTGAAAACCAGAACCCCTTCACAGTGTGCGATGACGCTGTTCGACGAGGCAGGCGCGATTGTCAC
Source organism: Pseudomonadota bacterium (assembly GCA_029560515.1). Taxonomy (GTDB): domain Bacteria; phylum Pseudomonadota; class Gammaproteobacteria; order Xanthomonadales; family Xanthomonadaceae; genus Arenimonas. The sequence continues at coordinate 18,808 of JAKQKT010000254.1, read as the reverse complement.
CATGCCTGAAGCAATGCTTGCATGCTGGAAGCTGCATGACTGGCATAGTCTGTTCATCGATCATGCCGACGCCTGGCTAAGCGGACGCGCAAGGGTAGCGGTATTCGGCCATGCCTTGCTTGATCATGCCTTGGTCACGGAAACTTTGCTGGTGGCAAAATGCATCGTGCTTGAAGATAAAGCCGATCTGTCGTCGTCCCTCGACGGCATTGCCGATGCCATATATTCGGAAAACAGATTGCTGGCAAATAAGGAGCTGCGTACCTTGCCTTTATGCGGCATACCCGGCTGGCATTCAGCAAGTGACAGCGCGGAGTTTGTAAGAACGGCGGCGTGTTTTTCGCCATTGTCGGCACGTAAAAAAGCTTAATCCAATAGCGAATATTGGACTCGCAATATATAAAATTTCGTCATACCTGCGGGTAACTGGGCTTCGAATTCGTCATCGACGCGTTTTTTTAATGCTGCGCGTGCCAGCGGCGAATCGATGCTGATCCAGCCGAGTTTCGCATCCGTTTCATCCGGGCCGACAATGCGGTATTGCGATGTTTCGCCGGTATCTGCATGTTCAATTTCAAAACGTGCGCCGAAAAAGATAGCCTCCGGATCGCTCGGTACATCTTCAACTACCTTCAGGATTTCCAGACGTTTGCTCAGGTAACGAACGCGACGATCAATTTCGCCCAGCTGTTTTTTGCGATAGGTATATTCGGCATTTTCCGAACGATCGCCCTCGGCAGCGGCTGCGGCCAATGCCTTTACCACCTCGGGCCGTTTTTCCTTCCAGAGAAAATTGAGTTCATCCCGCAGACGTTCGAAACCATCGCGGGTAATCAGCGCAGTGGACGGAGCGACAGGTGGGCGATAACGGGACATCCTGGAAGGCTAGCGTCGCTTGCCACCCAGTAAGCCGCCCAGCAAGCCGCGAAGCAATTGCCGTCCCAAGCCATTGGCGACAGTGCGCGTCGCCGATTTGGCTGCGGCTTCAACAGCACCTTGGCGGCGTTTGGTGCCCCATAAAAATTCGTTGAGTTTCGATGGTGGCTCCGCAGGTGTGGCCGCCGGAGCTGCAGGTGCTTTCGCCTTGTCGCTTATTTTTTCGTTTTTGACGGGCTCGCCTTGAACTGCCTTGTTCAATACTTCGTAGGCGGATTCGCGGTCAATCGGGGTGTCGTATTTTCCGCCGACAGGACTGCGGTTGCGAACAGTCGCCCGTTCTTCATCGCTAATGGCACCCATGCGACAACGAGGCGGGCAGATATAGGCGCGTTCCACCGGTGCCGGAATGCCTTTGTCGAGCAGCATGGAAACCAGCGCTTCACCGACGGCCAATTCCGAAATCACTTTTGCCACATCGAGCTTCGGATTTTGCACGAAAGTTTCTGCGGCGGTTTTCACCGCTTTCTGGTCGCGCGGCGTGTAGGCGCGCAAGGCATGCTGTATCCGATTGCCGAGCTGTCCCAAAATTACATCGGGAATATCATCTGGATTCTGCGAACAGAAATAGACGCCGACACCTTTCGAGCGAATCAGGCGCACCACCTGTTCGACGCGTTGCTGCAGGGCAGGCGGACAATCCTGGAACAGCAAATGCGCTTCATCGAAGATAAACACCAGTTTCGGTTTATCCAGATCGCCCATCTCGGGCAGGTTTTCGAACAGCTCCGACAACAACCACAAAAGGAAACTGGAATACAGGCGCGGTTTCAGAATAAGTTGATCGGCTGTCAGCAAATTGATGATGCCACGGCCGCTCATGTCCTGCCGCATCAAATCATTCAGATCTAGCGCGGGTTCGCCGAAGAATTCTTCGCCGCCTTCCTGCTCAAGCCTGAGCAGGGCGCGCTGAATAGCCGCGACCGATGCTGGACTGACCAATCCATATTTTTTCGAGATATCGGTTTTGTTTTCCGAAACGAAATTGAGCAAGGCGCGCAGGTCGTTCAAATCCAGCAGTAACAAACCTTCGTCGTCGGCAAGTTTGAACGCGATATCCAGCACGCCGCTTTGAGTTTCATTCAATTCAAGAATTCGATTGAACAAGGTGGGGCCAAATTCGGAAACCGTCGTGCGAATCGGATGGCCTTTCTTGCCATAGAGATCCCAAAAAACCGTCGGGTTGGCTTCGTTCACGTAGCCTTCGATTCCGATTTGCTGAATGCGGGACGTTATTTTTTCGTTTGTCGTGCCTGCCATGGAAAGCCCGCTGACATCGCCTTTTACATCGGCCATGAAGACGGGAACTCCAAGCCTCGAGAAGCCCTCTGCCAATACCATTAGGGAAACAGACTTGCCAGTACCGGTGGCGCCTGCAATTAACCCGTGCCGATTGCCGTATTTTGCGAGCAGTTGCACGAGCACATCGCCTTTGCCAACCAGAATATCGTTCATGTATCTCTCCTGTGAGGCCTCGATTCTAGTGCCATCAGGGGAAATGTTAAACCTTGTAGTTAAGACCCGCAGCCGATACCCTGCACAGTATTGTTTAAGGAGTTTCCATGTTGAATAAGCGTCTTGTTTTTGCATTGCTTCTGGCCATGCCATGCACATTTGCCCACGCCGCTCCGAAGCCCGACAAACTGGCGCCCCTGTACACGCAAATGCAACAGGCGAGCGATCGTTATCGCCAAGCCCAGGTGATATTGGCGAATGGCGACAACAACGGCATGGCGCAAATGAACAAGGCGCTCGAAGATATCGAAGACATCGCGACCCAATGCCTGAAAACCAAAGGCTGTGAAATCGGTAAAGTCATCACTGTTTACGAAGGACTGCTCAAATCGCACGATCTGGGACAACTGGTTACCGAACCGGGTCTTGCCGAGGATGACTCGCCGATTCTTTCGCAATCGCCGGAAGCGCAAAAGTCGATGGACTTGCTCGATAACGGCCGCAGCCTTGAGCGCATGGTGGAAATGAACGAGCCGATCCAGGCCGCCATTCGCGACTGGCTCACCCAGCAACGTTCATTCCTGGTCGATGCCTGGGAAAATTACCAATATATGCGTTACCTGATGTCGCCCGAATACGAAAAAGCCGGACTTCCGGAAGCCCTGCTGTTCGGCATCATGGCGAAAGAATCCGGTGGTCGCGTGCATTCGATTTCGCGTGCAGGTGCGAGTGGTCCGCTGCAATTCATGTATGGCACGGGGACGCGTTTCGGTCTTGGCCGCGATGCCACCGGTTTCGATACGCGCTTTGATCCGCAATATGCCGCGCGTGCCAATGCGCAGTATGTGAATGAACGTTTCTCGGAATTGAATCGCAATCTGGAAATGACCATCGCCGCCTACAACGGTGGTGAAGGGCGCGCCTTGCGCATCTACAATCAATCGGGCGGAAAAAGTTTCTGGTCGCCGGATGTTTACAACCAATGGCCGGCGGAAACCCGCGATTACGTGCCTAAAGTGATCGCTGCCGCCTGGTTGTTCCTGCATCCTAAAAAATACGGTCTAACCTTTCCGAAAATCGATACCACTCCCGATCAATTCACGCTTGCACGTGCAAGTTCAATTAACGAACTGACGATTTGCCTCGGCAATGTGGACAACCGCGACGGCTGGTTTCGCGTGCTGCGCAACTTGAATCCTCGTTACGACGCAGACACCTATATCGCGCAGGGAACGGTATTGCGGGCACCGAAAAAGCTGACCGAATTGTATCGTTCCAATTGCGTGCAAGGCCCCAGGGCCGAACTGGCTGCCGAGCTGATGCGTGCCAATAAAAACTTTTCGCCAGCCTTGTCGCCCAATTCAATTGCCGGCGTTAGCGGAAATGCCAGCATGAACCCGCTGACCAGTACCGTATCCACTATCAATGCCGGTACGTCCGGACAAGCAGCCACCATCGCGGCTGTCGATCCGGGTAAAAAAAGCGGCAAGAAAAAAGCCGAGCCCAAGACCAAGCATTACAAGGTCAGGAAGGGCGACAACTTGCTGGCGATCGTGAAAGAACATAATTGCGACCTGACTGAAATCGCGAAGGTCAATAAATTGCGTGGCCCGAATTACATGTTGCAACCCGGTCAGAAAATCCGATTGACAGGATGCGAGGATTGATCTTCGTAGCCCGGGTCATGGCTCCATCTGACCCGGGGAATCCATAAAATTCATTACTCGTTGATATCTTCATCACAAGAATTTATTTGAAAGGCTTGATCGGAAACTCCGGCATACCCGGGTCAGATGGAGCCATGACCCGGGCTACGTTGCAGTAAAGAAAATTCAATGGTCTGCGATGTTCAGCCAAATAGATAAGGCGCCAATATCGCCTTGAATCCCAGCAGTGCCAGCAAAAGCAAAAGCACGATACCCAAGGTAAATACGCGGCGCCTCAGCGGGACGATATTCGAACCGGTATGGATATAGAGATGGATGACACGCGTGAGGACGTAGCCGCATGCGAAAATCATTGCATAGGCATCGATCGCATTCAGCGCCCAGAGCATGAGTACGAGTGCATAAAACAACACCGGCGTCTCGAATTGGTTGTTGATGTTGTTTGATATTTTCAGGACATGGTCGGGCCATGCATCGGTATGCAAGGCGCGCTTTTCCAGGTCTACCTGGCCGAGCTTCAGCGCTTTCGATTTGGCAATCCCGAGCCAGACAAACACGGTGACCGTAAGCAGTATTTGAGCGAGCATCGGCAGAAAAACAAGATTTCGATCCATCGGCTTACTCCTGTAAAACCGGCATCAATGGTGTAATAAAGGGTTCCAGTAGTTCACGGCGCCAGCCTTCCAGTGCGCCGGGCCAATGTCCTTCGAGCAGCACTTCGAGGTGTTTGCGCGATGCCAGCAATCCTTCCGGAATATTCAGTGCTGCGGCCTGTTTGGCAACCGCTTCCTGCATTGCGCGCAGTTTCTGCTTGTCGATGGCATCGACATTCTTGATCGGCGGTATGGCTAGCTCGCTGTCGGTGAGTTCGCGGGTGACTTCCTCCCAAAGTTCGGTACGGAATTTTCGCGGAGCTTTCGGGCTTCGGTCCAGAATGGCAGTGAAATGATTGTATTGGGCGGGTACGCTGCGGGCCAGGAAAGCGGCGAGTTCGTTGTCGAGAATCCAGCTCTTGGGTTTGTCGCTGATGCGTGCTTTCGTATCACGCCAGCGCAGCAGCCGGCAGAGCAGGGCCTGTGCCCTGTGATCGAGCCCCTGGGCACGGCTCAGACCAAGGTGCGGAAACGGGTCGTCGATGTCATTGTTGGCATTGCGAACTGCACGCTCGCCGTCTGCCTGCAACCAATGCAGGCGATTCAGCGATTGCAATTTTTCCGATAAAAGTTCGTGTACCTGATGCAAATACAGCACGTCGTCCGCAGCATAGCGGCATTGCGAATCGGTGAGCGGGCGTTTCAGCCAATCGGATCGGGTCTCGCCTTTTTCCAATACCGTTCCGGTAACCGTCTCGATCAGTTTTTGATAGCCGAGACCGGCACCCATACCGCATAAGGCAGCCGCAGCCTGGGTGTCGAAAATATTGACCGGTACGGCGCCGGTGCCGCGCGAGAAGGCCTGCAAATCTTCACTCGGGCTATGAATGATCTTGCAGATGTCGGGATTCAGCAGCCAGGGTTTCAGTACTTCTGGAATGCCCGGCACCAAGGGGTCGATCAGCAGGATTTCTCCCGGCACTCCGAGTTGCACCAGCGCAAGCTGTGGGTAGTAGGTTTTTTCGCGTACAAATTCGGTATCGAGTGCGACGGTTTTATGTCCCGACCAGGAGGCGAAATGTGCTTCCAGGCGCTCGGGCGAGTCAATCCAGTGGTTCATTGCTGTCCTGCGGTTGCGTGTGCTTACAGATTAGCCTACCTTCGCAGCGCGCGCTTCCAATAATTGACTGAACAAGAGCCAAGACAAAAAACCGCATGCCGAAATTCTCGCCAATACTGGGTATTACCGTTTTGTGCGCTGTGCTCGCAGCATGTCAGCCGTCGGAACCGACGGCGACCGATGCAGCGGGCAAGCCGGGAAATGCGCTGGCGAGTTCGCCACTGCCGGCATCGCAAAATGCGAGCCCGGCGGTCAATCGGCTGCCCTTGCCAATCGTGAATGCCGATAATTTGTCGGATGCCATTCGCCAGGGCGAACTGGCATATTCAGAGTCGCGTTATGAAGACGCCAATCAAAACCAACCGGGAGCATTGCAATGGTTTTTGGCGGTGTTGCGTTTTGATGCCGAGAATGCCGAGGCAAAAACCGGTCTTGAAAACACACTGGATGCGCTGATTCTGATCGCCGGAAGAGCCGATCGCGAAGGGGATCTAGCGGTATCGGAACGCCTGCTGCAAATCATCGAATCAGGCTCATTGGCGAATGCCGACACCGCCATTTTGAAGGCCGAACACGAACACGCGCGACAGGCCGATAGTTGGTATAAAAAAGCCCGTGTGTTCGAAACGCAATCTCTTGTCCTTCCGTCGAAGGAAGGGCAAACAGAGAATGCGGTGGCTGCCTACTGGAATGCATTGGCCGCGTTCCCGGAGTATCAACCGGCACGGCGGGCGATTGATCGTTTGCGCACCCAGCGTGAAATTGCAGCCCTGCGTTTGGCAAAACAGGAAAAATTCGAGGCTGCTCTGATTGCATTGAAGCAGGCGGAATTGATCGATGGCAAAAGTCCGCAATATCAATCCGCATCCGCTCGTGTTCTCGGCAGATTGAACCAGCTCATGCAAGAGCAAATCGTACTGGGCAATCTTGCCCTCGATGGCATGAAAATAAAAACCGCCGAAACGTATTACGCGCAGGCCCAAAAGATATTGCCGATGCATCCGGAAGTGATTGCATTGGCGGGCCGAATCGATGATGCGAAGCATTACGCACGTTTCAAACCGCACCAGTCTTTCAGTGATGCATGGGCAATGAGCAGTCCGGCACCCGAAATGGTCGTGATTCCCCATGGAAGTTTTGAAATGGGTGCATCGCCTGAAGTGGCATCTGCCTCTGCGGTTGAAAAACCGCGCCATACGGTGAGATTCGAGCGCGGTTTTGCGATTGCCAGAAATGAGATTACGGTAGGCCAGTTTCGTCAATTTATCGAAAGTTCGGGATATAAAACCCGTGCCAGTTCGCGTGGCTGGTCGATGATATTTGACGAGAAGGGGGGCAGCATGACCAAGCGCGAAAATATCGATTGGCGCCATGATCATCTGGGGCGTCCGGCAAAGGAAGATTTACCGGTGGTCCATGTCAATTTGTATGATGCCGAGGCCTATGCAAAATGGTTGTCGGGAAAAACGGGTTTTTCCTACCGATTGCCCAGCGAGGCGGAATTCGAATATGTGCTGAGGGCAGGCAAGGACACTCTCTATCCCTGGGGCAACGAGGCTCCGGCTTCGGTCGTGGCCAACCTGGCAGGTGCGGGTGATAAATCCACCCAAAGCAGAAGCTGGGGCAATGCCATTGAAGCTTATAGCGACTTTTATTGGGGTGCGGCACCGGTCCGAAGTTTTCCTCAGGAAACCTGGGGTACTTATGATGCCAGCGGCAACGTCGAGGAATGGGTGCAGGATTGCTGGCATGATAGCTACCAGCGTGCTCCCGGCGATGGTAGTGCCTGGGTGAATCCCGGTTGCAAAATGGGCGTCACGCGCGGGGCTTCCTGGGCCAGCTCATTGAACGAGGCAAGGGTTGGCTTCAGGGCGGCTACATTGATGAAAACGCATAATGCACGCATCGGGTTCCGCGTCGTGCGCGCACTTTAGGAAGAGGTTCGATCATGCAGCAAAATGTTTTTGGCAATCAGCAATCCGGCGGTACCGGCAGGCGTGGCGGTATTCGTTGGTGGGTGATCATCCTGTTTGCCGGATACGCGGCATGGCAATGGTTTGGTAATTCCGAGCCCGATCCATTTACCGGTGAAAAAGCACATTACGGTGCAACCACCGATCAGGAAGCACAGATGGGTCTGCAGGCTTTCCAGCAGGTACTCAATGAAGAAAATCCCTTGCCCGACAATAATCCGAACGCGATTGCGATCACCGCGATTGCAAAACGTCTTGTGAATGTCGCGAGTAATGTGGAAGCGGATTTGGCCGCAGAGAACAATATGGCATCGCCGAAACTGGCGGAAACTTTCCAGTGGAGCGTCGCCGTGCTGGAATCGCCGCAGGCGAATGCCTTTTGCTTGCCGGGCGGGAAAATGGCGGTTTACACCGGTCTGATTCCGGTAGCGCAAAACGAAGACGCCATGGCCGTGGTCATGGGTCATGAAATCGCGCATGCCTTGTTGCGCCATGGTTCGCAACGCATGGCCCAGCAAAAGCTGGTGCAAATGGGGCAGATGGCAGCGGGTGTTGCCATCGGCGATATGGACCCGAACCAACAACAGATGGTGATGTCTGCTTTGGGTGCCGGAACACAATATGGGCTGGCGCTACCCTTTGGCCGTAGTCATGAAACGCAGGCGGATGAAGTGGGCCTTATGCTGGCAGCTGCAGCCTGCTACGACCCGAAACAGGCGATTCCGCTGTGGCAGCGCATGTCGGAGCTCAATGACGGAAAACGTCCGCCGGAATTTGCGTCGACCCATCCTGATCCCGCTAATCGAATTGCCCATCTGCAGGCATTGATGCCGAAAGCGGAAAAGTTCTACGCAAAATATTGCAGCGGCGCCAAGTAATTTGCCTGAACCGCATGTGCAAGCCGGTAAACCGGCTTGCACAAATTCAGATATCAAAAACTGATGAACAAGCCGCCGTTCACCGGCAGGTTGGTCCCGGTGATGTAACCGGAATCTTCGGCGCAAAGAAAAGCCACGGCGCGCGCAATATCTTCGGGTTGGCCAATACGTCCGACCGGAACACTTGCCAATATCTGGTCGCGCAAATCCTGCGGTACGGCATCGGTCATCGCGCTTTTGACATAGCCTGGACTGACACTGTTGACGGTAACGCCCTTGCGGGCCAATTCGCGTGCCAGTGACATGGTGAAGCCATGCAACCCGGCTTTTGCCGCAGCGTAATTACTTTGCCCGAATTGTCCGGTTTGTCCGATGATCGAACTGATATTGACGATTCGGCCATAACCACGTTCGCTCATGCCATCGACTACCTGACGGCAAAGATTGAAAACACTGGTCAGGTTGACGGCAATCACGGCATCCCATTCGTGGGGTTCCATTTTTTTCAATACGGCATCACGGGTAATTCCGGCGTTGTTTACCAGCACGCTGATCGGGCCATGCAGTGATTGCACCTGTTGCACGAATTGGGTGCATTGCCTGAAATCACCAACATCGACCGGTTCAAAATGGATGTTGAGGTTCTTCATCGACATCTGGATATCATCCCAGCGCGATTGGGATGCAGGCAGGTCGGCGGCGATGACTTTGAAATTGGCTTGTGCCAGCGCACGGCATGTTGCAAGACCGATGGCGCCAAGGCCGCCGGTAACTACGGCGATACGTGAATTCATGAGCGGTTTGTGTCGGAGTTATGGGAGTTTTTTCGTACCGGTTTTGCCTTGCGTGCCGGTGTCGAGGGGCCAAGGATTCCCTCCTGCAGCGTCTTCCATAATTCCAGGTTGCGTTCGGTAATCTGGTTCAACAATGGCCAGGGAGTCTGGCCGACGATGTTACTGACCTGGCTACGCAAACTTTGCTGCTGATCGATGAACATGTCGACGCTGCGTTCGAGGTAGCTTCCGATATAACCCTGCAGTGAATCTCCATAAAAACGGATGATTTCCGTCAACAGCTGTGCAGACAGGATGGGCTGTCCGATGTCCTCGTGCTCGGCAATGATTTGCAGCAATACCGAGCGGGTGATGTCCTTGCCGGTCTTTGCTTCGCGAACTTCAAATGCTTCACCTTCGATAATCAACTGCCGAATATCTTCCAGTGTGATGTAGCTGGAAATTTCGGTGTCGTAAAGACGGCGATTCGGGTACTTTTTGATGATACGAGTATCTGACATTTGATGCCCTGCGCGTGCGTATGGAGCTGGATGAATCTCCGAGCATCGCGCTTTATCGGAATTGTTGCAAGTAGCCCCGCGCTCTAAAACTGCTATAGGGTTGGCATTTGTGAATGAGAAAGAATTTTCATGGCATCAAATCTTGCAATCGCTTGACGCAGCGCACGCTCCGGGCTCCGCTCTTGTGGCCAGTCTTCGGGGCTCTGGCACAGGCATTGCCAGACTTGCCGAAGGGCAGGCATGGGGTCGCCTGGGTCGACGGGGCAAGAAGACATCGACTTCGATAATTTGTTTCCTGCCTCGTCACGTACGAGAGGCAGGTGCGCGTAGTGGGGTGTTCGAAAACCGAGCAGGCCCTGAAGGTAGATCTGTTTCGGCGTCGAATCCAGTAGATCCCGGCCTCGTACGACGTCAGTGATTCCCTGATCGGCATCATCGACCACCACCGCCAGTTGGTAGGCCCAAAAACCATCGGCGCGTTTTATCACCATGTCGCCGACTTCCGTTCCGAGCATTTGTGAAAACCTGCCTTGAAACCGGTCATCGAAACCGATAGTGATATCCGGAATTCTGAGACGGATTGCCGGATGTTTTTCGGCATTTTTTGCAACACAGAACCGATGGATGCCGCCATGTTCGATGACGTCGGCGCGTGAACAAAAACACTCGAATGCATTGCCGCCTGCCATTAACTTCTGCAAAACCTCTCGATAGCGTTCACTACGCTGGCTTTGCCAGAGGATCGGCTCGTCGGATTCCATGCCGAAAGCTTTCAGGCATTCGATTTGTGCCTGTGCCGCGCCTTTGATTTCCCTGGGTGGGTCAATGTCCTCGATACGAATCATCCATTTCCCGGCGGCCTGTCTCGCCATCAGCCAGCTTCCCACTGCGGTAAACAGGGATCCCAGATGCAAGGGTCCGGTAGGTGAAGGTGCGAAGCGGCCTCGATAGGGTTTGACGGTATTCATGAGCCAAGCTTAGCTGAATAAACTGGCAATTTTAACGAAGTGAATACTTGAAATTAACGGTCTCATCTACATGATATGGATAGTCACAACAGCACGGGTAAAGCATCATGTTCAATCGAGTAGCCTTGTTTCTGGCAACCAACTTCGCGATTTTGCTTCTGGTATCTCTGATATTCAAAGTGTTTGGTCTGGATATGCAGGCGGCCCGGTATGGCACCAATCTTGGCAGTCTGCTCGTCATGTGCGCGGTCTTCGGCTTTGCGGGTTCTTTCATTTCGCTGGCCATGTCAAAGTGGACAGCCAAGCGCGCCACCGGCATGACCGTTATTGATCAGCCGCGTAACGAAATCGAACAATGGCTGCTCAATACGGTACGCAGGCAGGCCGATAAAGCGGGTATCAAGATGCCGGAAGTGGGTATCTACGAGGCACCCGAGATCAATGCGTTTGCTACCGGCATGTCGCGTAACAGTTCCCTGGTGGCTGTCTCCAGCGGCTTGTTGCGAGGCATGACACGTGACGAGGCAGAGGCGGTGCTCGGCCATGAAATCAGCCATGTCGCAAACGGCGACATGGTGACACTGACACTGATTCAGGGCGTGGTAAATACCTTTGTGATGTTCCTCGCCCGGGTGATCGGCAGTATCGTGGACAAGGCGGTTTTGGGTAATCGTGAAGGACGCGGATTGGGTTATTTCGCGATAGTCTTTGTGCTTGAAATCGTGTTCGGTCTGTTCGCGTCGATGATCGTCATGTATTTCAGCCGCTGGCGTGAATTCCGTGCCGATGCCGGAGGCGCCAATCTGGCAGGCAAGCAAAAAATGGTGGCGGCACTTGAGCGTCTGGCAAGCCACCAGGCACAAAGCAGCTTGCCGACGCAGATCGCCGCTTTTGGAATTTCCGGCAATATCGCCCACGGTTTGAAACGCTTGTTCATGAGTCACCCGCCGCTGGCCGAGCGAATTGCGACCTTGAAAAACAGTTCTTCGATCTGAACCCGGAACAAAACAAAAAACCGCCGAAAGGCGGTTTTTTGTTTGAGCAATTATGGAAATCTAGAACTCGTAAGTCATCGAGTTCATCGGTGGCGCGAGGAAATTGCCTTGCACATAATCGATGCCGGTCGAGAACAGGAAAGACATGCTGCCTGCATCCGAAACGAATTCCGCAATACACTGCTTGTTGAGTTTGCGTGCCTGATCCACGATCTCCTTGACCTTTTTCTGGTTGTCGGTGTTTTTTGCAAGATCCAGAATGAAGCTGCGGTCGATTTTCAATATCGCGGGTTCGAAATGGTTGAGCATCTGGAACGAGTTCAGCCCGGTGCCGAATTGCTCCAGGCAGAGACGGCAGCCGAAGGAGCCGATGATTTTCTGGAATGCCTGCAGGGATTTCAGGTGACTGAATATCTTCGACTCCGGAATCTGCAGTACCAGTTTGTCGCCGGTAATGCCCTGAGCCTTCAGCTGGGCCGAAATGAAATTATGCAAGTCGCCTTCGACCAGCGAGGCAGGTGTCACCTTGACGAACAAGGTGGTATCGATCCCGGCTTTCTTGCGTTCTGCCAGCAGGTTGATCGTGCGGCCAATCACCCAGCGGTCAATATCTGCCAATAATCCGTGTTCTTCTGCAATGGGAATGAAGTTCTCGGGTGAAACGATCTCGCCGCTCGGTGCCGTCATGCGCAACAAGACTTCGTAGGCTTCGCCTTCGGCGCCTGCAAGACTGATCATCGGCTGGTAGTTCAGCACGAATTGATCTTCGTTGAGTGCCTGCTTGATACGGGCAACCCAGGCCTGAATCAATTCTTCTTCGGCACGATCGCGCGCGGCCGGATCGAAAATGTCGAAACGATTTCCGCCCAGGCCTTCGGCAGATTGCAGGCATTGGTTCGATTTGCCGAGTACTTGCGGCACACTGGCGATCTTCTCGCCGATTTGCACGCCACCGATACTGACGGTGAGTACGAGCGAATGTTTGTCAATGTCGAGTAACTGGCCGTCAAATGCCGCCCGGATTTTTTCTGCCAGCGCCACCGTCTGTTTGTGATCGTGCTGACGGCAAAGTACGGCAAAGGTGTGGTCGGCAAAACGGGCGAGCACAGTATTTTCATCCATCAGCGCCTGCAAACGATCCGCCATTTGCTTGAGGACTTCATCGGTCAATGCCAGGCCGACTTCTTCGATCCTGTTTTCGTAATTATCCGGTTCTATTAGCAGCAGAGCCTGGTTGGTCTTGCCGGACACGGCCGCCGCGACCACGGCTTCGGTTTCGGTGATGAAGAATTGGCGGTTGTAGAGACCGGTGGTCGGGTCGCGCTGGCGCAGATTGTCCAGCTCTTTCGCCATGTCGGCATCAATGGTTTGCTGGCGGAACACGATTTGCAGGCAGGACTCGCCCTCGTATGTGGCAGGAGAAAACTCCATCACTGCATCAAACTGGCTGCCATCGCTTCTTACGGCTCCGCATTCGAGATTCTTTGGCGGGGCTTCGCCCTTGCTGATGTTTTTCAGGACCTGCTTGAACTGGTCGGCATGGTCCGAGTCAATCAAGTCAAGTACGGATAATCCTTCGATATCCTCAAATTCTTCGAAGCCGAACATTTCCAGATAGGCTTCGTTGGCGCGGATGTGCATGCCTTCATGGATATAGGCAATCGGGTCGCGAGATGACGAAATCAGGGTATCGCAACGGCGTTCGGTTTCCCGCAAGGCTGCTTCCAGATGGCGCAGGCTGCGACGGCTCAAAAGTGCCTGAAATTCATTGCGAACGACGAATTGCACGTGTTCTGCTTTTGTACGCAAGGCAACGTCACGCGCGCCGGCAGTGATGGCGGCCAGCACGCTGTTTTCATCAAGTACGGATGTAGAGGCAAGTACTGGTGTGTCTTTGCCGGTCGCAGTGACGGCGGCGATGACTTTTTCGAAGCCGATATATTTGGCATCAAACGCAGCAAGCACCAAATCGATACTTTGGCTGCTCAAGAGTGTCTGTAAATTTTCTTCGGATTCTGGTCGTTGTGGTCGAATGGCCATGCCGCCATTGCGCAGCATGCTGATCAGATGCTCGGCATCTTCCAGTTGATCTTCCACCAGTAACAACCGGATGACGGCGTCCTGCTTTGCCATCCAATGACTCCTTAATCAGGTAAAGACTTGTTTACAAGGGGATTAACAATACCAGAACTCACGTCAAAATGGCCATCACAGGGGCGTTTTACTGGCTTCGCCGGGGACTTCCCGGACCAGTTTTGGGACCAGGTAGCCCGGTAATGCCTGCATCATGCTTTGGTGAATAGCGAGGGCCTGCTCATCGTCTATTTGAAAGTGTGCTGCGCCTTGCACCTTGTCGAGTTGATGCAGGTAGTAGGGCAGCACCCCGATGTCGAACAAACGTTCCGATAGCTCGATTTGCTCGCTTGCCTGATCGTTGACGCCCTTCAAAAGCACCGCCTGATTAAGCATCGTGGCGCCGGCCCGACGGAGTTTCGATACCGCCTCGGCAACATCGGGCATCAATTCCTGTGCATGGTTGGCGTGAATCACGACGGTCAACGGCCAGCGAAGGCCATGAATCCAGTCGAGTAATTCGGCATCAATGCGTTCCGGCAAAACTACCGGCAGCCTGGTGTGGAGTCGCAGTCGCTTGATCTGCGGCATCATGGCGATTGCATCGGTCAATTCTTTCAGTTTGGCGGTCGACAGCGACAAGGGGTCTCCCCCCGACAGGATGAGCTCGGTGATACTGCTGTCCGATTTCAAGTAGGTGATGGCTTCAGCCCAGTGCTGGCTCGCTGCGGTTTCTTCGGCGTAGGGAAAATGCCGACGGAAGCAATATCGGCAATGGATCGCACAGCTTCCGGTCGTGATCAACAAAGCCCGTGCATGGTATTTGTGAATGATGCCGGTGCCTCCCTTGGCGGCGGCATCACCGACGGCGTCAAAACCATAGCCTTCTACAATTTGTTCCTCATCCTGAATCGGCAATACCTGCCGCAAAAGCGGGTCATTGGCATCACCTCTGCGCATTTTTGCGATAAAACCCCGGGGCACGCGCAGGGGGAATTGGGCCGCAGCCTGGTCCGATATTTGCCCTGCCAAGTGCCCCAAATCCAGTATTTCCAGGAGTTCACGCGGGTCGCGCACGGCTTCCCGCCAGAGCATTTGCCAGGATTTTGGCTGCGCGGAGAGGCTGTTAGCGGTTATCATAGTGGGCTGACCGGGTTGGTTTTTAGCAGCCGTATGGCTGGTCAAGACCCGAATTTTACCAAACTTGAGCCGCTGACCGCGGCCTTTGCTTTTTCAGGAGTGATACCCATGGCCACATACGGCATGAACGATGTCAAAAACGGCATGAAAATTATCGTCAACAGTGAGCCGTGCGTCATTATCGACACCGAGTATGTAAAACCAGGCAAAGGTCAGGCGTTCACGCGCATGAAGTATCGTTTCATCAAATCGGGCCGCATCGTCGAAATGACCATGAAGGCGACCGATGATCTGGAAGCCGCCGACGTGATGGATACCGATATGCAGTATCTGTATAACGATGGCGAGTTTTGGCATTTCATGCAGCAGGAAACCTTTGAGCAGGTGCAAGCCAATGCCGCTGGCGTGGGCGATGCCGCCAAATGGATCAAGGGTGAAGAATCCTGTGTCGTGACCTTGTGGAATGGCACGCCGATCGCCGTGCAGCCGCCCAACTTCGTTGAACTGCAAATCGTTGAAACCGATCCGGGTGTACGCGGTGATACTTCCGGTGGCGGTGGCAAGCCGGCGAAACTCGAAACCGGCGCCGTTGTTCGAGTTCCCCTGTTCGTTGCGCAAGATGAAAAAATCAAGGTCGACACGCGCACGGGTGAATACGTTTCACGCGTGAAGTAATACGAACGCAATAAAATTGGAAAAAAAATGGCTGAGCCACTCGTTACCTGTGACTTGATTATCGAAGCAGGTTGGGTGGTGCCCGTCCAACCTCACGGCGTAGTGCTTGAAAACCACGCCGTCGTCGTTTCTGGCGATGTGATTATCGATCTCCTGCCGGCTTCCGAGTCGGCAAAAAAATATTCCGCCAGGAAAACCGTGTCCCGCCCCGAGGCAGTGTTGCTGCCGGGCTTGGTGAATGCACACACGCATAACCCGATGACACTGATGCGGGGTGTGGCCGATGATTTGCCGCTGATGCCCTGGTTGCAGGAGCATATTTGGCCGATTGAAGGCGCGATCATGGGGCCGGAATACGTGTCTGATGGCGTTGAGCTTGCGATCGCCGAAATGATTCGCGGCGGCACCACCGCCACCAACGACAATTATTTTTTCCCCGATGCACAGGCCGCGACCTACAACAAATATGGCTTCCGTGCATTGGTAGGTTTGCCGATCATCGACTTCCCGTCGGCCTGGGCAAAATCGCATGCCGAATATTTCGACAAGGCCTGCGAAGTGCATGACAATTATCGCCGCGATGCGCTCGTGCGCACGGCTTTCGCGCCGCATGCGCCTTACACGGTCTGTAATGAAAACTTCGACCGCATTCGCGTATTGTCGGACCAGCTCGACATTCCGGTGCACTGCCATGTGCATGAAACCGCGCACGAAGTGGAAGAGTCGATCAAGTTGCATGGCATGCGGCCGATTGCGAGACTCGACCAACTCGGTTTGTGGAATGACCGCATGATCGCCGTGCACATGACGCAATTGACCGATGCCGAGATTGCCCTATGTGCCGATCGCGGCGTTTCGGTCGTGCATTGTCCGCAGTCCAATATGAAGCTCGCTTCCGGTTTCGCGCCGGTAGAAAAATTGCGTCGCGCCGGAGTCAATCTGGCGGTGGGTACCGATGGTTGCGCCAGCAACAACGATCTCGACATGTTCGACGAAATGCGATCGGCCGCCTTGCTGGCGAAAGCGGTGGCATCGGATGCTACGGCCCTCAATGCCGCATCGGCTTTGCATATCGCGACGCTCGGTGGCGCGAAAGCAATCGGCATGGCCGACCTGATCGGTTCGATTGAAATCGGCAAACAGGCCGATCTTATTTGCGTCGATATGGGATCGATTGAAACGCAGCCGATGTACAACGTGATTTCGCAATTGGTCTATTCCTGCGGCCGCCAGCAAGTCAGCGATGTCTGGATTGCCGGCGTTGCGAAACTCGAACAAGGCCAGTTGCTGTCGATGGACAGCATTGCGCTCAAACAAAAAGCGAAGCATTGGCACCAGAGAATTTCTTCAATCCAGAAGGTTTGAAATGACAAACGAAAACGTCAGTCGTGCCGAAATCGACAAGTTTGCCGCATTGGCAAATCGCTGGTGGGATGAAAACGGTCCGCAAAAGCCCTTACATCATCTGAATCCCGCGCGTCTTGGATACGTCGTGAAGCAACTTCCATTGCGCGGCCGGAAAGTGCTTGATGTCGGTTGCGGTGGCGGTTTGCTGAGTGAGGCGATGGCGCGAGAAGGTGCGGAAGTGGTCGCGCTTGATCTGGCCGCCGAGCTGATCGAAATAGCCAAGCTGCATTTGTACGAGTCTAATGTGAAAGTCGACTATCGTCTGCAATCGGTCGAATCGCTGGCCGAAGAAATGACAGGGCAGTTCGATGCCATCACATGCATGGAAATGCTGGAGCATGTGCCCGATCCTTCCTCCATCCTGCGAGCCTGCGAAAAATTGCTGAAACCGGGCGGCAAACTGTTTATTTCGACACTCAACCGCACACCTGCAGCCTTTGCGATTGCGATTGTCGGTGCCGAATATCTGGCTAATTTGTTGCCGAAAGGCACGCACGAATACCAGAAATTCATAAAGCCTTCCGAATTGGCGAGCTGGTGCCGTGCCGAGGGTTTCAATGTCCAGGATATTAGCGGCCTTGCCTACAATCCGATGAGTGGCAAAGCCTGGGTAAATGATCGCACCGATATCAATTATTTGATGACTTTAGAAAAGCCATGAGCAATATCCCGATGGCGCCGGTCATCTTGTTCGATCTGGATGGCACCCTTGTTGATAGCGCGGTCGATTTGCTCAATGCCTTGAATGTCATCGTAAGGCAATCCGGAAGACCTGCATTGAGCCTTGCCGAAATACGACCAGTTGTTTCCAAAGGTGCACGCGCCATGTTGGCGGTTGCATTTCCGGAACTGGATGAAGAAAAACGCCTGCAATATCTGCAACCGTTTCTTGATTGTTATCAAAATGCGGTTGCGCAATACAGCACGCCATTTGCCGATATCGAAACGGTGCTGACAGCGATCGAAGCGAGCGGCTCGCGCTGGGGCATCGTCACCAACAAACCCTATTATCTGGCGAAAGAAGTCGTGCACAGCATGGGCTGGACGCATCGCAGTGCCGTTCTCATAGGTGGCGATACCTTGCCGCGCAAGAAGCCTGATCCGGATCAGTTGTTTCATGCTTGCGAATTGCTTGCGGTGCAGGCAGCCGATTGCATTTATGTCGGCGATGACGAACGCGATGTGCTTGCAGCGAAACATGCCGGCATGAAATCGGTGGCGGCGTTATGGGGTTACCGTGAAGCGCATGATGATCCGGCGAAATGGCATGCCGATGTCATGAGCGATGCGCCTCTGGATCTGCTTGCAGAAGGTGTTTTGCGGGTATGAGCGAATCGTTACAAGAAGGTCTGCAGCATTTCGTTGCAAAATGGTATGCACGTGAACCGGAAATGCAATTTGCCGAGGTATTCGTCCCCGCATCGGACAAGTTATTGTTCCATGTCTGGGGCGCATTGCTACATGAGCTGAAACATACCCTTTTCGAATTGAGCGACCAGCATGTCACCGAAATAAAAACCGCCTGGTGGGCCGACGAATTCCAGCGTTTGTCGAACGGGCAGCCACGGCATCCGATTACGCAGGCATTGCCTGATGTCTCCGTTCCATGGACATCACTGGCAGCCGGCTTGTTC
>JAKQKT010000394.1 GCA_029560515.1 Pseudomonadota bacterium | reverse complement strand
CGCATCATCGCCAGCAAGCATTTCCTGG
The DNA here is from genome assembly GCA_029560515.1 of Pseudomonadota bacterium. GTDB lineage: Bacteria > Pseudomonadota > Gammaproteobacteria > Xanthomonadales > Xanthomonadaceae > Arenimonas. The sequence continues at coordinate 1,753 of JAKQKT010000394.1, read as the reverse complement.
TCAGCATTCCTGCACAGGACAAAAAAATCCCGCAGGTCATGACGGCGTTTGATGCCGCCTTGCAGCAAGTATCGCAGGACATTTTGAACTGGACGCTAACGGCGGATGTGCCGGCAAGGAAGTAAGGGGCAAAGCACAATTTGAAAAATTCGTCTTCCCGGCGGCTTTCAACAGCGCAGCTGGTCAAGCCGCCGGGAAGACGAAGGGATTTAATTTCCGGTCAAAATATCGCGGTAAGTAAGATTGATGCGCTCCCCCACGGGCTTGGCGGTTTTCGACAGCGCATGCCGATAATTTTTCTGGGTATCACCCCGCATCAATAACAAACTTCCATGCGGCAATTCCAGATGCACGGCTTTGGCACCCTCGGTTTTCGCCTTGAATGAAAACCGCCGCGTTGCACCCAGACTGATCGATGCAATCACCGGCTGCTTGCCGAGTTCCGGCTCGTCGTCGCTATGCCAACCCATGCTGTCCTGGCCATGCCGATACAAATTCGCAAGAACCGAATTGAATGAAGTTTCGAATTCATTTTGTAAACGCAATCGAATTTCCTGCAACTCCGGCAACCAATCTCTGGGTTCAAATCGCGTTTGCGAATACACATAACTCGCACCGGCATCGCCGACCCAGCAACTCAAGCGCGGCGAATCGACTTCACGGCCGAATATCCTGATGCGATGGCATTCCCATGCGATGTTTTCACGCAGGGTTCTCATCAACTCATCGCCCAGCCCGGGTTCTATCCAATCCGGACAAAAAAGCAGATCGGTACCGGGCAATGAGAGTTTGGAAGCAGAATCAGTGAAATTCATGGGCCTATTGTAACGGTCGACCCGGCGAATTCATTGCCCGAACACCCTTAAAACGCGACAATAGAGCCCTACAAGGAGTGAGCTATGTCAGAGCGCGATATTATGGAATACGACGTTGTCACGGTGGGTGCAGGCCCGGCCGGCCTGTCGTTTGCGATCCATCTGAAACAGCTCAATCCGGAACTCAGCGTCTGCGTGATCGAGAAGGCGTCGACCATCGGCGCGCATATCCTTTCCGGTGCCGTGATCGAACCTCAGCCACTGGATGAACTGCTGCCTGGCTGGCGCGAAAATCCGCCACCTATTTGCGTACCGGCAACAACCGATGAATTCCTGCTGTTGAGCAAAACCGGCTCGACCAAATTGCCGACCCCGCCGCAGATGAACAACCACGGCAATTTCATCGTGTCGCTCGGCGCCATGTGCGCCTGGCTTGCGCCGCAGGCCGAAGCGCTCGGCGTTGAAATCTATCCGGGTTTCGCCGCGTCGGAAATCCTGTTTGACGAAGCTGGCGCGGTAGCCGGCGTTCGCATCGGCGATATGGGCATTGCCAAAGATGGCCATCACAAGGATAGCTACACGCAAGGCATCGACATCAAGGCCAAACTGACCGTACTCGGCGAAGGTGCGCGCGGGCATCTGACGAAACAATTGGTACGCAAATTCCATCTTGATCTCGAATCGGATCCGCAAAGTTATTCGATCGGCATCAAGGAATTGTGGCAAGTCAAACCCGGTACTTCGCAACCCGGAAAAATCGTTCATACCGTTGGCTGGCCAGCCGACAGCAAAACCTATGGCGGCAGTTTTTTATACCATCTCGATAAAGACCGCATCGCGCTCGGCTATGTGTCGGGGCTCGATTATCAGGACCCGAACTACCAGCCGTATGAAGCATTCCAGCAATGGAAAAACCATCCATCGGTGAAATCCCTGCT
>JAKQKT010000364.1 GCA_029560515.1 Pseudomonadota bacterium | reverse complement strand
ATTGAAATTATTATGTGCGCCGGATTTGGTGGCGCGTGTCTTGAACTGGCCCCTTGTCGGGCCCTTTCTTGCCAAAAGCGGCAGCCTGAGTCTGGAAATCTATCTCGTGCATGCCGTACTGCTGGAAATCGCGGTCTTTGCTGCCATTGCCTTTCCGCTGAATATCCTTTTTTTCGCTTTAGTCACTTTCCTGTTGGCAATGGTCTTGCAACGCCTGACGAAATTCCTGCAGGGGCATTTTGAAAAATAGACTCAAGCACCTGCAGTAATTTCATTGAAAAAGTTCGCCAGCTGTTTTGCACAGCCGGCATCGGTGTATCCGGAAAAGGCAGCCTCGTCCAAACCAACGACACGCGCATGATTTTCATAGCCCAGCCATTTATCGCGAATTTTTTCCGCGATCGTTTCTGCTGAATCATCGCTTTCAAAGCTTACGCATACGGCCCCGCCCACCTGTCCGATCAAATCGACCACGCTGCTTTGGCGGTGAAAGATCGCCAATAAAGGGCGCCGCGCCAGCAAATACGGATATATCTTCGATGCGGTATAGGCCGGATCATTCGAACCCGGCACGATCAAGGCATCGGCTTCCCGCAGGCATTGCAGGGTTTTCGAATAGGCCATGCGATCCGGATTTTCGAGCACGATATTTTCCAGGCCAAACTCGGCAGCAATTGGTGAAACCGTTCTCACACCCGTGCCGGCGACGGCATAGGAGGTGCCGATAAAATGCAGGCGCAAACGTTTTCGCAAATCCTCATCGGCATGATCACGAATTGCGGCGAATAGTCCACGCAAAGCTGTCGCCATATCCGCACCGCCGCGCCCGACATAGAGCCAATGGATATTGCCATCGGCCTTGTCGAATACATCGGTAATGGAGACCGAGTCCAATCGCTCGAAGTCGCGTTTCGCTCCAGGAAATGCCTGCTCCAACGCAGGCGGGATGGGAATATCGGGATAGCGCGATGCCAGTTGTCGTGGATACGCCTCCGACACACTGGTAATGCCCGCGCATTCCCTCAGCACTGCCGGCTCCATCCGGCGATGCA
>JAKQKT010000357.1 GCA_029560515.1 Pseudomonadota bacterium | reverse complement strand
TGAAGGCCCGCGTGCCGATTCTTCGATCGAAGGCTTGGCAAAACTGAAGCCGGTATTCCGTGCCGGTGGCAGCGTGACTGCCGGTAACTCGTCGCAAATGTCGGATGGTGCCGGTGCCGTATTGCTGGCATCCGAGCAAGCGATCAAGGACTATGGACTGACCCCGCTCGCCCGTCTCGTCAGCTTCTCCGTGGCCGGTGTGCGCCCTGAAGTGATGGGTATCGGTCCGATTGCAGCGATTCCAAAAGCCTTGAAACAAGCCGGCCTGACCAAAGACCAACTCGACTGGATTGAATTGAACGAAGCCTTCGCGGCCCAATCGCTGGCCGTCATTCGTGACTGTGGCCTGGATGCTTCCAAAATCAATCCACTCGGCGGCGCCATTGCCCTCGGTCACCCACTCGGTGCCACCGGTGCCATCCGTACCGCGACCATTGTTCACGGCATGAAACGCCGCAAACAGAAATACGGCATGGTCACCATGTGCATCGGCACCGGCATGGGGGCGGCCGGTATTTTTGAATCGCTGTAATTTTCCTCAAAACGCAATTGAAAAACGGGCAGCTACTGCCCGTTTTTTATGGGCGATAAAGATTAAAATACGCGCATGAAAGTCAGCATAATCGTCACTACCTACAATTGGGAATCGGCGCTGGAATCGGTGCTGGAAAGCATCGCTTTGCAAACCCGCTTACCCGACGAAGTTATCGTGGCCGATGATGGGTCGACGATTGCGACTAAAAACCTGATCCAGCAAATCGCAAAGAATTACCCGGTCTCCTTGAAACACAGCTGGCAGGAAGATGACGGGTTCCGTCTTTCACGCTCTCGTAACCTTGCTATCGCCATGAGCCAGGGCGAATACATCATCATTATTGATGGCGATATGGTGCTAGATACCCAATTTGTCGCCGACCACCTTCGTGCTGCAAAAACCGGCTTCATGGTACAAGGTTCACGCATTCTTACCCTGCCCAGTTTTGACGCGAAAAAACTGCTGCATGAAAACAAGAAATTGCATTTCTTCAGTCGAGGCATCGACCGCAGGCGACATACTTTGCGAATGCCGAAAATCGCCAACCTGTTACTGAAACTAAGCGAAGGAAAAAAACGCGACGGCGTCAAAGGCTGCAACCAAGGCTGGTGGCGTACCGATTTGATTGCACTGAACGGCTTTGATGAACGCTTCATCGGCTGGGGCCGTGAAGACGACGATATTCTTGCCAGGGCATTCCGCCTCGGATTGAAACGCCGCGATTTACGTTTCTCCGGTTTGGCGGCGCATATCTATCATCACGAGCGCCAACCGGAAGGCATAAACCCCAATGATCGGTGGTTGAACGATAACAGCGAAAGAAATGTGACTGCGTGTGAGCTGGGGCTAGATCAGCATCTAGAACGTCTTCAGCCAAATCCATTGACGGATCTTCGTATTGCTTAACGAGATAGGCATTCCATTCAATTCGTGTTTAGTACTTTGAACAATTGTTCCGCCCTTGCCAAATCCGCTTCTGTATCCACCCCCGGCGGAAACGCTTCCGGCGTGATGCCAACGGCTATTTGATAGCCGGCTTCGAGTACGCGTAGTTGTTCGAGGGCTTCGAGTTGTTCCAGTTGGCCCACCGGAAGTTGGGTGAAGGTTTTCAGGAAGCCGGCACGATAAGCATAAATTCCGATATGCCGCAGTGCGCCGGGCAGTGGCGCAGTGACACGGTCAATGGCGAAACGATCCCGTTGCCAGGGCATTGGCGCACGACTGAAATACAGTGCGTTGCCATTGGCTGCACGAACGACTTTGACGGCATTCGTATCGAAATAGGTGTTGGTATCGTTGATTTCCGCAGCGAGCGTTGCCATCGGAGCGGAAGATTTTTCCAGAGCTTCCGCGACGGCACGAATGCCCGAGGCAGGGGCAAAAGGTTCGTCGCCTTGCAAGTTCACGATGATTTGTTGATCCGACCAGCCAAGTTGTTCTGCGCATTCAGCCAGCCGGTCAGTACCAGACGCATGGTCAACGCGCGTCATGCAGACGCTTACCGGATAATTTTTTACGGCTTCGGCTATGCGTTCGTCATCTGTTGCCAGCACGACTTGGGATGCTCCTGCTTTCATCGCACGGCGGGCAACATGTACGACCATCGGTTCCCCGGCAATCAGGCGCAATGGTTTGCCGGGCAATCTTGATGCTGCATAACGAGCGGGAATGGCGACGATGAAATCGGTCATGGTGACAAGGCCTTCAATCTGGAATCAATGGCGTCGAATAATTTTTCGTTTAATGCGGCACTTACCGGGACGCACCAGGCGTCCTTCAATCCCAGTTGACGGCATTTTACCGCGTCCTTTTCGGTCATCAGTACCGGAGCATCGGCGGGAAAATCAGCCAGGCTGTAGTCATGATGATCGGGAAAAGCAAGCGGATTGATATTCAAGCCGCGCGCCTTCAATGCATTGAAAAAACGTTCGGGATGCCCGATACCGGCAATCGCATACACTTTATCATCGGCAAATTCGGAAAGATCACGATAGGCGCCGGCATCCAGTGTTTCCGCATTGGCGTAAATGAGCTGCATGCCGTAATGGTGGGTATCGATATCATCTTCGAGTGCGCCATTGGATACCTTGAAATCACATGAGCGGGGCTTTTCGCGCAAGGGCCCGGCAGGAATGATCATGCTATTGCCGTATTTTCTTTCATCGTCGAGCAATTCGATTTCAAGATCGCGCTGCAAACGAAGATGCTGCAAACCATCGTCGGCGATGATCAGATTGCAGCCTTGTTGAAGTAGATATTCGGCGGCACGCACGCGATCGGCATCGACCCGGATGGCCGATTGCGTGCGTTGAAAAATCAGCAAGGGTTCGTCGCCACAATCTTTTGCGAAACTGTCACGATGCACGGAAACAGGATCGGAAATCTTTCGGCCGTAGCCACGGCTGACCACGCCGGTCTTCCAGCCACGACTCTGCATCGCTTGTATCAGGGCGATTGTGAAAGGGGTTTTCCCGGTACCGCCGACAGTGAAATTACCGACGACTATCACGGGAATATTCATCTTGGTGGATTTGAAAATTCCCCTGCGATAGAGGTAGCGTCGCAGATCGATCAACGCACCGTAAATTGAAGCAAGCACAACAAGCAAGATGCCCGGCTTGATTCCGCCATACCAACGCCTGTTAAGAGCGGCTTCAAGCTTCGCTCTCACGCAGGCTCCGCATTCCTGAATTGCATGCTGTGCAGATGGGCATAGACACCGCCCTTCGCGAGCAATTGTGCGTGCGTGCCCTGCTCTACCAATCTGCCGTCATCAAAGACGAGAACTTGGTCCGCATGCTCGATAGTGGATAAACGATGGGCAATCACGAGGGTGGTCTTGTCCGGAATCAGATGATTCAGCGCATCTTGCACCAATCGCTCGGATTCGTTGTCGAGCGCTGCGGTGGCCTCGTCGAGAATCAGGATCGGGGCATCTTTGAGAATCGCGCGTGCAATGGCCAAACGTTGCCGCTGTCCGCCCGACAGCAGACTGCCATTCTCGCCAATACGCGTCTGCAAGCCATCAGGTAACTTGTTAATGAACTCGGATGCATTCGCCGCATCGGCAGCACGGCGCAAAGACGCTTCATCGGTAATATTACTGCCGTAGGCGATGTTCGCCGCGATCGTGTCATCGAACAACATGACTTTTTGGCCGACAAGGGCGATTTGGCGGCGTAGATCATTCAAGCGGTATTCCGTGATCGGAACGCCATCAAGAAGTATCTGACCGGTGCTCGCTTCGTAAAAACGCGGCAACAATCGAATAAGCGTGGATTTGCCACTGCCGGAACGACCGACAATAGCAGTGACCGTGCCGGGCTTCGCTGTGAAACTGATATTGCTCAATGCATGGGCATTCTGGCTGGAATAGCGCATCGAGACATCGCGGAATTCAATGTTTCCGTTGGCATGCTCGAGCGCAACACTACCTCTATCGGATTCTTCGGGTTCGTCCAGCACGCCGAATAAACGTTCGGCAGCGGCAATACCGCGTTGAATCGGACTTTGCACATTGGTAATCCGTTTCAGTGAAGGCAACATCGCCATCATTGCCAATACAATTGATACAAACGCACCGGCAGTCAGATTCCCAGCGGCGGCTTCGCGCCCGGCCACGATAAGGATGACTGATAAGGCAACGGCTGCAAGTAGCTGCACTGCGGAGGATGCTGCCGCCCGCGTCACTTCGACTTTGAGGCTTAGTTTCAGATTCTTGTTCGCCAAGGAGACATAACGTTCATTCGCCTTGTCCTGGGCACCGTAAATCTTGACTTCCTGCTGGGCTGCCAGAGTTTCCTCGGCGTTATGGGCCAAATTTGCCACACCTTCCTGGATACTCCGGTTCAAACTGCGATAACGGCGACTGACATAACCGGAAATGCTGGCAATGAGCGGCGCCACCACCAACATCGTCAAGGTAACGAT
>JAKQKT010000333.1 GCA_029560515.1 Pseudomonadota bacterium | reverse complement strand
GCGCGTCAGCATATAGGCAGCGCCGAGCATGATGCCGGCTTCGATGATGATGGATACGGCGCCAACCAATGTCGCATGCGGATTGACCAGATGGATCAATCCGAATACGCAGGCGGAAATCAGCAGTGCAATCCAGCTACCCAGGGACTCTTCCATGATCCGGAACAGAATGCCGCGAAAAATGATTTCTTCCACTACACCCGAGCTGAGTGCCATCACCATCGGTGCGAGTATCACGGTCCAGGCATTAGTTCCTTCCACCTGGTAAACGCCGAGAGCAAACAAAATGGCAATGGTGATCGAAAACAACAAGGCGCCTACCGCCAAGCCACAGGCCAGTTCTTTCCATGCACCTTTCAATCCGAGTTCGCTAACCGTGCGTCGCTCGATCAACCGCACAAAGGCGTAATAGCAAAGCAAGGCCATCGTAATGCCGACTAAGGTAATCGGAAGTGTTTTAGAAAGCGAAGGCAGAAACTTGTGGACAATCGTCGACAGCAAAACCGATGGCAGGATGATAAAAGCCAGTGCCAGCAGAATGCGAGTCAACGGGAAGCGCAGAATGCGCATACCTAATCCCGGCTTGCTGGCCGATAGTGAATTCATGGAAGTTCCCCGGAAATATTATTCGGCGAGTATACCGACGGATAATCCACGCCGGATGTAGCCGCAGTCATAGTGACTTTTGACAGGGAATTTACTGTGCCGCAAATAAAAACCGCCTGGTTTCCCAAGCGGTTTTTTTGATTATTTGCGTCCGCGGAGTCTAGCTGCGCGACGTCTTAGACGTGCTCGTTTCATTGTGATGGCCTTGCAGGGGTTTATCGAGGCCATATTGTCCCACAGTAACGACACATGGCCCGGTTTATTTCTCCCTCAATAGCCGAGAGACTGTTGCTTGGCGGCATGCGACTATCTTGTACCGCCTTTTCCAGCGTCGATTTCGGCCCAAACGCGCAATAAATTGCCGCCGAGTATCTTGCCGATGGCCTCGTCCTTGTAACCGCGCGCCTGCAAACCAGCGACCAGATTCGGATAATCGGCAACGGTTTTCAGCTTGTCCGGAAGGGCGCCACTCACACCATCAAAATCCGAGCCGAGCCCGACATGATCGATGCCGATGAGTTTTACGGCGTAGTCGATCTGGTCCAGTACCGCGTCTATTTTTGTCGGAGGTGTTGGATGGTTTGCATCCCATGCCTTGTCGAAGGCTTCTTCGTCTTCAAGCGGTTTGCCTGCCGCTTTTGCTTCGGCATTGCGTTTTGCCAAGGCGGCACTCTCGGTGAAATAGGTTTGCAGATCGGCAGCCGACTTGGGATTCACGAAACCGACGCCGAACGTAATTTGCACGACGCCGCCTTTTTTCGCGATGGCTTTTGCGAGTTCATCGCTCAGATTGCGCTCGAAGCCCGGCGTGAAATGGCGAAAACCGGAGTGACTTGCTATCACCGGTACGCGGCTCACACGTAACGCATCGATAACTGCTTCATCCGAAAGATGGGAAACATCCACCATGATGCCGAGCCGATTCATTTCCGCGACGACTTTTTCGCCGAATGGGCTCAGGCCATTCCATTGATGGTTACGGTCATAGGAAGAATCGCTGATGCGATTGCTGGCACTGTGTGCGAGCGTAATGTAGCGAACACCACGGGCATGGAATTTTTCCAGTTGCGAAAGATCGTCACCAATCGGTGCGCCGTTTTCCATGCCGTAAGCCAGCAATACATGGCCACCGGCTTGCAGGCGGGCTATGTCGTTTGGCGATGTCAGGATCGCGAATTTATCGGGATGGCGCTGGACCAATGCTTCGATCGCATCAATTTGCATGTTTGCCACTTGCCGTGCCTTGCCTTTCTTGTCTTCGCCCGGCGAGGTATAGATCGACATGAAGGCAACATCGAGACCACCCAGTCGGGCTTTCGGATAATCGAATTCCCGGTCGGTATCGATACCCAGATCACGCCATTCTTTCAATAATTCGGTCGGAGCATCGATATGGGTATCGACGATCACTGCGTCCTGAGCGAGTTGGTTTGCATCGGAAGCGAGTGCCTGGTTGCTTACCAAGAGGCTGCCGACAAGGAGGATGAAAAGTTTGTGCATACGTATTCCTGAAAGGGTTGCCGAGAATGATTGTTTGCCTAGGGTATCGCTGTTTCTTCTTCGGGTGATGCATCACGGCTCGCGGTCCGATTTCTGCCCGCGTGTTTGGCGCGATACAGCGCACGATCCGCCACTTCCAGCCATTCGCGCAAACCTGCCTCGTTGTCGGGTTGAGCGATACCGATGCTGATGGAACATTGCAGGTCGGGTGCGTAACTGAAACTCGAATTCTCCACCGCCATGCGAATTTTTTCCGCGATTGCTTCGGCTTCGTGCAATTGCACGGGTAACACGACTGCAAACTCGTCGCCACCGAGTCTACCTGCATGACTGTTGGCCGGCAGATAGCCTTGCATCAACTCGGCAATGCCACGCAATACGTCATCGCCAACGGCATGCCCATGACAATCATTGATGTCCTTGAATTGGTCGACATCGAGCAGCATCACCGTGACATGACTACCCGTGGCGCGGTGTTGCTGCAAAATATTTTCTGCAAGCGTTTGCCAATGCCCGCGACTGCCCAGTCCCGTCAATGTATCGATCCGGCTGAGTTCTTCGAGTTTCAAATTCTGCCGTTGCACCTTGCGTACAAGCTGGTAGCTGCTGATGCTGACGGCGATGGTATGGATAATCAGAATGGGCATTGTTGCCAGCAAGACGGTCATGCTCGTGTTTGGCTGGAATGCAAAACCGGTCAACAGGCCGCCTCCGAGTAATGCCAGAAACATGCCGGGTAGGGAGCGCAGCCACAAACCGCGAACGCCGGTATTGATCTTGTCCGACATCACGACGGCCAAGAGCACTGCGGAGGGCAAGGCATTGAAATGCATCAAAGGCACCCAGCTGCCGGCAATAAACGAATCGAATACGAAATTCTGTAGTTCCCTGCGCAAGGGATCGCGACTACGACGAGCCAGAAAATAAGCCAGGTGCGGCCAGAGCAAACACGTGAAGACCATCCATACCCAATGGAGTGTCGAGGATTGCAGTTCCCACATGACCGAGCTGACGGAAAGTCCGGCCAGGCCCATGCCAAGAACCCGCAAACCATAGGTCCGCTGCGGCAGGTTCTTGAGTCTGTTTGTCTGGTCGCTACTGCTTGCTGCGGTCATGCCATCGTCCCCCACGATGAGGATGACATCATAACGGATAGCGCGTGAAGGCGAGACCGCTGGAAAATCCCTGCTAAAGCGCCGGACTTACTGGCGCTTCATCCACCACAAAAAGGCAATCAATAGCAGCAATACCACGCCACCGATTTTCAAGAGCAAGCCGCCGCGGGTTTGCTGGCCGGGCAGGGCGCTCCGGTCGTAGTCACCGTAGATCAGGCGGGCCCGGACCGCCTGCGGGTCGAGATGGGAGGGAGCCTTGTCGAGCGAGAGCGAAACATTCACCAAGGTGTCGTCCGGGAAATCATAGTTATGCGATTCCCGCGCTACCCATACCGCCTTAGGTGCACCGCCGATATTGATCGCGCTTTCGCCCATGAAAGCTGTGCGGATACCGATCACGCTTTGATTGATCGGAATGCCGCAAGGTGTGCCGGATTCCGGACACTCCACACTGATTTCGATCAAGGCTTCGCCATCTTCGTCATCAGGGCGGGTGGCGGCATAGTCGACGACCAGCGTGACCGGGCCCTTGGATTGGTGGTTGGTAAATGAAGCCAAAGCGAGATTGCCCCAGGCATCGCGCTTGTTCTGCATTTCCTCACCCACCCAGGTCTTGTCGTCGATGATTTCCAGCGGTTTGGCAGGGTCATTGCTTTCCAGCACCATCGGAAAGGTATTTGAATCTGCCAGTGCGCTCGCGGGCAGCGACAGCATGAATGCAAAAAGCGAAGCAGGAAGCAAGATGGATGATATTTTGATCATGGCGAATGTATTCGGCTGTAATGAAGAGATTGGGAAAGATTGGCTTATTCGACGACACGCCAGCCACCAGGGCCATCAAACACCATGATGTCGGCATCCAGCATTTCGGGTGTTTCCTTGACGGGCGGATAGCTCACCATCAAGGTGACCTTGCAGGTATAGGCGTAGTTAGCACCGGAGCAGGCATGCTTGGTCAAGCTATGCAGTTTGAGATTGAATTGAATGTCGCGGAATGCGCCGGCATTGCCCATATTGATCTTGATGCCGCCGCGATCATTGGCATGTTCCAGCTGGTCTTCCAATGCCGAAAAAAGCTCGCTCTGGCTGGGTTCACCCCCACGGATATGACAGCCAGTGCTCAGCAACTGCGCCACCAGCAGGCAAGCAATCAAGAAAATCCGCATCATGTTCAACCCTGTATTTTCTGCGAATACTAGCAAACTCCCGCAGTGCTAAAATAGCCGCCATCCTCCGAAAACTGTTCCTGCATGTCCCTTCGCATAAACGACATCAAATTGCCGCTCGATCATAGTGACGCCGATTTACGCGCTGCGGTGCTTGAAACACTGGGGATTGCCGCGAACGATTTGCTGGAAGTCAGTGTTTACAAGCGTGCCTACGATGCACGTAAAAAGTCGGCCATCAGCCTTATCTACAATCTGGATGTGATGCTGGTCGAGAAAGCTGAAAAAACGGTACTGGCGAAATTTTCAGGCTCGGGCAAAGTCATGCCGAGCCCCGATACCACATATAAATTTGTCGCCAAAGCCAATGCCGACTTTCCGACTGCAGAGCAGCAACGCCCGATCATCATCGGGTTTGGTCCTTGCGGCATTTTGACTGCATTGGTGCTTGCGCAGATGGGCCTGAAGCCCATCGTGCTGGAACGCGGCCAGAATGTCCGGATACGCACCCAGGATACCTGGGGCCTATGGCGCAAAAGCACGTTGAATACCGAAAGCAATGTGCAGTTCGGCGAGGGTGGTGCAGGAACTTTCTCCGACGGAAAATTGTGGAGCCAGATCAAGGATCGCTTCCATTACGGTCGAAAAGTATTGACCGAATTTGTCAAAGCCGGTGCGCCGGAAGAAATCCTGTATGTGAGCAAACCGCATATCGGGACATTCAAACTGGTCACCATGGTCGAGAAAATTCGTGCCGAAATCATTTCGCTCGGTGGCGAGATCCGTTTCGGCCAGCGTGTCGAAAAAATCGAGATCGAAAACGGCGAGGCGACCGGAGTTACGCTCGCATCCGGTGAACGTCTGCATAGCCGTCATATCGTCCTGGCGATTGGCCACAGTGCCCGCGACACTTTCCAGATGTTGTTTGATAGCGGCGTCTATATCGAAGCCAAACCCTTTTCGATCGGTTTCCGGATCGAGCATCCGCAATCGGTGATTGATCAGGCTCGTTTCGGCAGCTTCGCCGGCAATCCGATTCTCGGTGCTGCCGATTACAAGCTCGTCCATCATTGCAAAAATGGTCGCAGCGTTTACAGCTTTTGCATGTGCCCGGGCGGCACCGTGGTGGCCGCCACTTCGGAAGTCGGTCGCGTGGTCACCAATGGCATGAGCCAATATTCCCGGAACGAGCGCAATGCCAATTCGGCCATCGTGGTCGGCATCGATCCGGAAACGGATTATCCCGGATATCCGCTGGCGGGTATCGATTTGCAGAGGGCATTGGAAGAGCGTGCATACGAAGTCGGCGGAAAAAATTATGATGCACCGGCTCAATTGGTCGGCGACTTCCTGCGCGACAAGCCATCAAAGGAATTGGGTGCCGTCATTCCCTCGTATAAGCCCGGCATCAGGTTATGCAATCTGACCGAAGTATTGCCGCCGTTTGCGATTGCCGCGATTCGGGAAGCCATTCCCGAATTCAACAAACAGATACAGGGTTTTTCGATGAGCGATGCCGTGCTCACTGCTGTCGAGACACGAACTTCCTCGCCAATTTGCATCAAGCGCGATGGTGTTTCCCTGCAAAGCATCAATACGAAAGGCCTGTATCCCGGCGCCGAAGGTGCGGGCTATGCCGGTGGGATTCTTTCGGCAGCCGTTGACGGAATAAAAATTGCCGAAGCGGTGGCGAGAGATTTATTGAAGACAGAGCTGGAAAAATAAAGTGCATTGAAGCGCGACAACCCCAAATCCTTGATCAGGAAAAGCAATCGGAGTCGACATGAAATTATCCCGTCACGATCCAGAAAAAGTATTTCATCTTCTCATGCTGGCACTGCTATTTCTGCTGGCGGCAGTTCCTGCCTCGGCGTTTCCGCCGGTTGCCTGGTCCCGCAACGGATTTTACGAGGTCAGCGAAAAAGTCGGCAATGACGGCATCAGCGAGAATTTCTATCCCGCAGGAGAGTCTTCGGCACGCTGGACCGAGCGGGTACTGGTCAGAAAACTGGATGGAGTTTCCGACAAATCCTTGAACGAATTGATGGAAAAATTGCGCGTGGACTATGCCGCTGATTGCGCAATGTCAAATTCGATTGATATGCAGCAAGGCCAGAAATTTGGCGGTATTGATGCGCTACATGTCTGGTTCTGCTATCGGGAAAAGACCGGTGATCAGGGGCGGCTGGAGTTTGCCAAGCTGGTTCGCAATGGCCAATCTGTCTATCTGATGGTGGCCGGCGGCCATGTTCGTGCCTATTCCGAAAATTCCATTCCGAAAGAAGTCGAGCGTCAGAATCGCTGGATTGAAGCCGTTGGCCGATTTGTCGTTTGCAGCAAACTGACACAAATGCAGTGCGTGCCCGGTGAAGCCTTGTTCGGCCGTACTCCGATCATCGCCCCGACTGAGAAAGAGCAAGCAGAAATTGCACTTGCCGTGAGCCGTGGCAAGGCTTTGTACAATCAGGATTACCTTGCATGGCATGGTACGGATTTCGCCGTGGCTAAAGGCATGCAGCAAAAAGCGGGTAAAGGGATGGGATTTATCGCCATACCGACTGAAGGTCGTGCCGGTACTTTTTATCTGGTGTCCAAGGGTGCTGATGATCAGCCTCAGGCCGATAGTTTTATTGCCGCGCAGGACGGTAAATTTTCAGTCGGGCCGCATCTTGAAGCGCTTCCGGATGCAGTCGCCATCCGTCTGAAAGCATTGAAAACGGCGCGTCAAGCGGAGTTCTCCATGTGCAGCGATGCTTTGAATACTGCCGTGATACAGCATGAAAATGGCAGTGATTGGTGGGTTTACATGATGTCGGCCACCAAAAAATTCGAGGAAGTCTGGATCGGCGGTCATGCAAGAGTTCATGTCTCTGCCGACGGCGCCAAGATACTTTCCGTAACGCCATCGACCAAAGCATGCCTGTCATTCGATGCGGCATTGTTGCGCTCGGGTAATCGAAACAACGTCAATCCGATCACGCAAATTCTGACCGAGACGCCGAACGAATATCACGTGATGCAATCACTGACCCACGCGGTACCGATTATGGTAGTCACCGATGCCGGCGTATGGCGCGTGAGTGGCGACAAGATCGACAAGTTTTCGACGGATACCGATTCAGCGAAAAAATAGGCGAAATTCAGGCAGGCACAACTTATGCCGGCTGCATCCTCAATGTCGGCCTGAAAGCGACATTAGTCTCATCACTCATCAGCTGACACTCGCCGTCCTGGATCATCGCGGTGAGTCGCATACCGCGTTGCAGAAGTTTGGTGGCTGCTTCGACCGAAACGCCATCCAGATCGATCACGGTCAGATTCTTCAAGCGCGCCAACGAGGCGGAGTTCTTGCTCCACCAGATATCGGAAGCATTGCCGTTATAGGTTACGATGACGACCTGCTGTGCCCGGCCACATGCTTTGCGAATCCGGGATTCATCCGGTTGGCCGAGATCAACCCATTGTTCGATATCGCCGGTGTAATCGCGACGCCATAAATCCGGATCTTCATCGCTGCTCAAGCCGCGTCCGAATTCCAGGCGTTCTTCCGCCAGCAGTGCAAAACTGATCAGCCTCGCCATCAATCGCAGATCGGTTTCCGATGGATGTTGTGCAAGTGTCAGATTGTGCAGGGCATAGTAATGGCGATCCATGTCGCTGACTTGCAGCTCGGCTTTGTAAACGGTTGCTTTGGGTGCCATCGAGAAAGCCTGATCTGTTGCGGGACAAGCATCCATTGTACCCGCTCAGAACATCAATCCTTCGCCCATGAGAAAGCCGGCTTGCGCCGGCTTTCCTGTTTCTTTGGGCGGGGAATCAGAATACCCAAACGTAGGCTGCACCATAAACGATGGGGTCGATATTCACGGTACCAATATCACTGCCGTTCAATTTGGCTTTGGTATCGATATCCATCTTGCGGACATCCACGCGAATGAAGTGATTGTCGCCTACTGCAAAATCAAGTCCAGCATGGGCTGCCAGGCCCCAGGAATTACCCAGTTCAAGCTGACTGCCTGAAATCGGGCCTTTTTCATTAATACCGAAGAAAGTCGTGTAGTTGATGCCAAGACCCACAAACGGCGATACCTTTTCGCCCTTGAAGTGGTATTGCAGCGAGAACGTCGGTGGCAGATGTTTCACAGTAGCTGCTTCTGCACCGTTCAATTTGACCGTATGTTCGAACGGCCATGCCGCGAGAACTTCGACACCCCATTGATCGGCAACGAAATATTCACCGGTAAAGGTCAGACTTAGATCGGATCCGACATCCGTATTGATCGCGCCACCAGCCAAGGTGCCGTTGTTCGAGCCGGGGTTTACCTGATGGGCGCCGACGCCAATCGCCCAGTCGCCTTTTTCATAGGCAAATGCGGGAGCCGCAGCGAATACCAAGGCGGCGACCAGAGTGTTGCGTAAAATGGAATGACTCATTGACGTTCTCCTTTATTGAAAATCCATGGAGAAAGCTTAATCAAGGCAGAAATGGCAAGGTTTGATCTGGATCAAATGCTTTTGCCTGTTTCGCCGGAAAGGCCGACATGAAAGCCTGTACTGCGCTTTTTTGTTTCACTCCGATCTGGAGGCCGGGTCATGCAGGACATCGAATTACGCGACACCGTAAAGAAAACAATTCATGTGAATACCGGACATTTTTGCTTGCCAAATGACGATGGTCAATGTTGTTATGTGACTTCAGGATCTGAAAACAGATACAAAGGAAATTTCGCCATGAATAACATCGAGCCTGCAAATCCCTATCAGTCGCCTCAAGCTTCGGTATACCTGACACCGCAGCCTGCACGGGATCACGAGCTCGTCTCCGGATGGCGCAGGCTCGGAACTCATCTCGTTGACATCATCGGATTCTACATAGTGTTTTTCCTGTTGGTGATGATGGTCGTGATCACGCTGGGCGAAGGATGGTTTGATCTGATGGATGGCATTGCCGGCAATCTGATTGCGTTGGCCACCATGATGGTTTACTACATTGGCTTTGAAACGGCCTTTGCCAGAACCCCCGGGAAATTTGTTTTCGGCACTATCGTCGTGGATGAAAACGGCAATAAACCGACGGTGGGCCAATTCATCGGTAGAAGCTTTGCGCGTTTGATCCCGTTTGAAGCTTTGTCCTGCATAGGTTCGCGTTCACGTGGCTGGCACGACAGCCTTTCCAAGACGTATGTCGTTAAAGCCACTTAGCCCGCTACTGCCCGGAGGGCTGGACTGGCGAAGCCGCCAGCTGGTACCCGGTCAGGAATTTGCTAAGCTAAGCCATGCGCCCGTTACTGCAATTTCATGCGGTAAATTCTGCACTGTTGCCCGCGGTGGCATTGGCCTCGTCCGCCGGAATTGCCCGCCATTCAGCCACCATACTCGAGCTGCAAACCCGGATTGATACACTTGAGTGGCAAGTCATTACTTTGGGCCTGGTATTGTTTTTCCTGCTTGCCTTGCTCGGACTGCATCAGTTCTACAAAAAGCGCCGTTTGCACATTTTGTCGATGACCGATCAATTGACGAAGCTGCCGAACCGCAAACACATTCTCACTTTTCTTGGCGATCAGGCAAAGTATTCGTACGAGGAAGGTCAGCCGATCAGCGTGATCATTTTCGATATTGATCATTTCAAGCGTGTCAATGACAGTCATGGTCATGATGGTGGCGATATGGCACTGAAAGCCGTGGCCAATATCGCGAATCAGGCATTGCGTCGTGGGGACAGGGTAGGGCGTATCGGTGGCGAGGAATTTCTCGTTATCCTGCCCGGAAGCGATCATCGTTCTGCCATGGAAATAGCCGAGCGAATCCGCCGTTCGGTGGAGGCGACCGAGTTCAGCGGCCAGCTTGCCGGCCTGCGCATGACGATCAGCCTCGGTGTGAGTGAATGGAAGGCAGGTGTTGAAAGCGTTGATACGTTCGTAAAACGTGCCGGACTGGCATTGGCGGAAGCGAGCAATTCCGGTTGCAACAAGGTGATGGAAAAATAATCCGGCCGTGATATCAAGGCTTTATATCAAAAACCCTTGATGTTAAAAACCTGATAGAAAAAAAGGGCCCATTCGGGCCCTTTTTATTTCACCATCTTTCGATGTCCGACTATCAACGATTGCGATAACCACTGTCGAGTGGCATAACGCTGACGGACACACGAATTGTGCGGCCAGGGCGGCGATCGGTAATCGTGCGATAAGTCTGACCGGCATAGCGGTAAGTCACGTTATAGGATTCGTAGCTTCCGTAATTGCTGCTGTTGTTGTTGTCATACACCGTACGGCAGCGACGGACCGTGCCGCCATCGTTGTCACGATATTCGTAGTCATTGGAATTGCGATTGGTATTGCTTCCGATATTGGCACCAATCACCGCACCGGCAATCGTGGCTGCCTTTCGGCCATCGCCTTTGCCTACCTGGTTGCCCAGTGCGCCGCCGACTATCGCGCCAATGACGGCACCGCCGGTACTTTTGCGACCGTCACCACGGTACAGGCGACCCGAACCATCACGGTAGTAATTGCCATCATAATTGTTCGACTGTTCGTTCCAGCATTCCTGATGCTCGTAATAACTGTTTTCACCACCGATACGCTGCACTCCGATCACGGTCGCAATATCGTTGCGGCGGGTATCGTTGCCATAGCGGCTGTCATTGTTATTGTAATTGTAGTTGCCATTGTCGCGTGAATCATTGCGGTAGTCCTGAGCAGCAACCAAGCCGCTGCCCGCAGCTGCAGTGATGGCCAAGGTGAGTAGACTGATCGAGATACGTTTCATGTTTATTACTCCAAACGCCAATTGGGCGCGCAAGTCACGGTACGCTTTCGTACTTAACACGAGCCTGAACAAAAAACGGAGTCCGGATTCCGTTAATACGAGCTACAGCTACATAAAGACGAATTTATAAATACCCCGATTATGTGTGCAGACGCACCGATAGATCTTCGAATGGCGTGGCCATTGATCGAGAAAGCTAGGCCTGACTCTTTTCGATAAAAATCCTGTTTTTTTCATGAGTTCATCATGTCGGCGTCCACATCTTCCGATACGGATTAGTGAATGCGACCCGCTTTGGTCAATAATGTCGGCATGCTACCGCCAGAAACACGCTAGAAATGAAAACCCCCAAGGCCCTTCAGCCATTAATCGACGACGGTGTTATCGACGAAGTCATGCGTCCGCTGAAAAGCGGAAAGGAAGCTTCCGTATACGTGGTGCGTTCCGGAGAAGAGATTCTTTGCGCCAAGGTATACAAAGACATGGCGCAGCGCAGTTTCCAGGCGCGCGTGCAATACCAGGAAGGTCGCAAGGTGCGTGGCAGCCGGCAGGCGCGTGCCATGAGCAAGGCGACAAAGTTCGGGCGCAAAGAGCAGGAAACGGCCTGGAAGAATACCGAAGTGGATGCCCTTTACCAGCTGGTCGATGCCGGCGTGTGCGTGCCAAAACCACACGGTTATTTTCATGGCGTGCTGCTGATGGAGCTGGTCACCGATGAAGCGGGACACAGTGCGCCGAGGCTGGGAGAAGTGGAACTTACGGCAGAAGAAGCGCGCTGGTTCCATGGTGAACTGATGGGGGATGTCGTTCGCATGCTTCGAATCGGCATGATTCATGGCGATCTCTCGGAGTACAACGTCCTGGTGGCGCCATTTGGTCCGGTGATTATCGATTTTCCGCAGGTGGTCAGTGCTGCCGGAAATAATGCAGCACGCGCGATGTTGCTGCGTGATGTCCATAATCTGCGCGACAGCCTCTCCCGTTTTGCGCCCGAACTCAAGACAACGCATTTTGGCGAGGAAATGTGGGCGTTGTATGAAAGGGGTGAATTGCTTGAAGACACCGTGTTGACCGGTAAATTCATATTCGACGAACACACGGCGGATTTGCAGGCCGTGATGATGTCGATCGAGGATGCGAGACAAGAAGCGATTATTCGCCAACAAGGTCGCGAGGAAGCGGCAGAGAGGGACTGAATTGTCCCGGCTCAGTGCATCATGGGTTACTAATCATATTATCTAACGAGTGGCCTGCAACGTGTTGCCAGCCTGCGTCGGTTTATTGTGGTTTGTCACGCGAGCGAGTTTGCGACACGGCAGATAAAATGCCGATGCCGGCAATGATTATCGAGCCGACAACAATCCATTGCACCGGAACATTCAACAAGACCGCACCATAGATGGCGCCGCTCAGAACCACCAAAATTCCAATTAAATAAAGTGCAAACGACATGTTGATTGTCCGGAAAAATTCGAGTGGCCGCAGAATATCCCTTGCCGGGAAAGGCTTCCGTGCGCCAACGCACATTGGTAGCTGTGTAGCTGAAGCTTGAAGCCGCCTCTTTGCATCGAATGGAGCTGAAACCCAAAGCGTTTTTACTTGACCTTGTGATTGAACAGGCAGACGCTATTAATCTGGATCATCCATAAACAGGAGCGCGCGTATGAGTTACGTTGACGGTTTTGTATTGCCAGTGCCGACAAAGAAAATGGCGGAATATCGCAAGATGGCACGTTTGGCAGGAAAGGTTTGGCGTGAGCATGGTGCACTGGATTACAAGGAATGCGTTGCTGACGATGTGAAGCCTGGCAAATACACCTCGTTTCCCCAAAGCGTCATATTGAAAAAAGGAGAGGTGGTCGTGTTTTCCTTTATCGTCTACAAATCCCGGGCGGATCGAGACAGGATCAATAAAAAAGTCATGGCGGATCCCAGACTGGCAGCGATGATGGACCCGAAAAAAATGCCTTTCGATGGCAAGCGTCTTATTTGGGGTGGATTCAAGACGTTTATCGACCTATAAGCCGCTTCATTCCGCTCAAACCAAAATAAACCAGGCCAATAGGCTATGCTGTGGCGATGAAAAATCTGAAAACAGTGCCATTGCCGCAGTACAACACCACCGATGACGGCGAGCGGCTGGCCCGTGCCAGAATGTTTACTGATGAAATGGGTACACGTCGAACCGTGCGGGATTTCTCGAGCAAGACAATATCCCGTGACGTGATCGCTGCCTGTATCAACACGGCCGGGACATCACCCAGCGGAGCAAATCAACAGCCTTGGCATTTTGTCGCCGTCTCAAACTCCGCCGTAAAAAAGCGGATTCGTGAAGCTGCAGAATTGGAAGAGCGTGAATTTTACCAACACCGCGCTCCCGGTGAATGGCTTGAAGCACTCGCCCAGCTGGGAACCGATGAAAACAAACCCTTTCTTGAAATCGCCCCCTGGTTGATCGCCGTATTTTATGAGCGCACCGGTGTTGAAATCGATGGACACAAGGCCAAGCGTTATTATCCGCATGAATCCACCGGCATTGCAGTTGGCTTGCTGATTGCCGCTCTGCATCGTGCGGGTCTGGCGACGTTGACGCATACGCCGAGCCCGATGGCTTTTCTGAACCAGATTCTGGATCGGCCAAAAAACGAAGTGCCTTACCTGTTGCTGGTAGTCGGACATCCGGCAGATGACTGTCGCGTGCCCGATATTGAACGCAAGCCCTTCCAGGAAATTGCAAACTTTATTGAATGATTGGCAAGTATTTTTCTTGCCATCAAGAAACACGGTCTTTCCATGGTCAGTAAATACGATGGTTCAAAAAACGCGATGCCCCAGATGTCCTTGTTCGGTCTCGGCAACAAGACCGGCATAGAACATAATTATTTTTTCGCATTGTCGCCCGGTTCCGAAGTCCGTGCGCAGCTGTGTCTTGTTGCCGAGGAATTAAGAACAGCCCATGCCTTGAATGGCGGCTGGGTTGCCAGCGAACGTTATCACCTTACCTTGCATCATCTGGGAAAATTTCCAGAAATTCGCACTGATCTGGTTGCCCGTGCAATCAGCGCAGCGAATAAGATTCAAAGCAGGGCTTTCGAAATAAAGCTGGATAAATTCATGAGCTTCGACAGCAGGACGGGCAAGTTCCCCATTGTGCTGGCATCATCAACCGAATCGCCGGAGTTGAAGAATTTTTGGCAGCTCCTTAAAAATAATTTATTGGCAGTCAGGCTGGGCGAGCATTTGATGAATAATTTCACGCCACATGCCACGCTGCTTTACAGCAGGCAACCCTCAAAGGAAATGCCATTGCCCGAGCCGATTCACTGGCCGGTAAAAGATTTTGTGTTGATAGAAAGCCTGGTCGGTAAATCCGAGCATATCGAGCTTGGTCGCTGGCCATTGACGGAATTATGCAGGGAAGGAAATCAATGACCCAGAATCGAAACCCGCAAGCCGAACAAATGGGCGATGAATCCATGGTGCGCAATCTTGCCTATCAGGCAGATGCCATCTGGCCGCAGGAAAAACATTTATTTGATCGCTATCGCTTGTCAGGCCCCGTCCGGATTCTTGACGTGGGCTGCGGGACCGGCGAAATAACCCGTCGTCTTGCAGAACATTATCCGGACGCAAGCCTGGTCGGAATGGATATTCTTGAATCCAATCTCGTGTTTGCCAGACGCGACAGCGAAAAACTGTCTGATCGCATTGCTTATGAACAAGGTGATGCCTTTGCACTCCGTTTTGAAGATGCCAGCATCGACTTGTTGATATGCCGACATATGTCGCAGGCAATACCGGATTTTCCACAGGTATTGGCCGAATTCACTCGTGTTTTGAAGCCGGGCGGCATTCTGCATCTTTTGTCGGAAGATTACGGCATGTTGCATTTTCCGGTGACGGAACTTGATCCCGACCGGTTCTGGAATGAACACGCCGTCAGGTTTTTGAACAGTATTGGATGTGATGGCCGCATCGGCAGGCATTCACCGATGTTGTTGGAAAATGCCGGTTATCTGGATATCACGATGGATTTCATCACCGTGGATACCTTGCGGGTACCGCGCGCCGTGTTTGCCGGCATCATCGGTGCCTGGCGGGATGGTTATGCGGAGGTTCTGGCGGAAGCGTCCGGACACACTGTTGAAGCCGTCAGAGGGGACATGAATCAGTTGATCCATGCCATCGAAACGCCGCCGAATTATGTGGTGTGGCATGTGCCGGTCGTTTCCGGCCGAAAACCATGAAAGCATTGACGATGTCTGCTTGAACCACGCAGTTTTATTGCGGCCGTGGCCTCGGCGGTTTGATTGAACGACGAACTTCCTTTGGTGGTGGATCAATTTTCAGCAGCATTCCGCTTGCAGAATCTGTCAGCAGGTAAAGTCCACCATCGGGACCTGCCTTGACAGCGCGTATGCGATAACCCAATTCCGATAGAAGCCTCTCTTCCCTTGTGATGGCTTCACCATTGACTTCAAGCCGGACCAATTGTTGCGCGACCAGTCCGCCCACAAAAAGATTTCCGTACCACGCACTGTTTTTATTGCCGTCGTAAAACGCCATACCGCTCGGGGCAATGGACGGTACCCAATAGTGAACCGGCTGTTCCATGCCAGGTGCACTAGTACCCGTTGATTCCGGAATGGGTTGGCCGTTGTAGTCGATGCCATAGGTGATGATGGGCCAGCCATAGTTCTTTCCGGCCTGAGGAATATTGATTTCGTCGCCGCCCATCGGGCCGTGTTCGTTCATCCATAACTTGCCGGTCCAAGGGTTCAAGGTCGCGCCCTGAGGATTGCGGTGGCCATAACTCCATATCTCGGGTTTCGCATTCGTTTGGCCGATGAACGGGTTGTCATTCGGGATGCTGCCATCTGGCCAAATGCGAATGATTTTGCCTTGATGATGATCCAGATACTGCGAGGTAATGCGGTTATTGTTTTCACCCAATGTGACAAACAAATATCCAGAGCCGTCAAAGACCAGACGAGAACCAAAATGATTGCCGGTGCTCAGCTTCGGTAACTGGCGAAACAGGACTTGCGTTTCCAGCAAGGTGTTGCCGCTTAATTTGCCACGCATGACAGCAGTGCCGGCAACTCCTCCCGAACCTGCCTCGGCATAGGTCAGATAAATCCATTGGTTTTGCCTGAAGTTCGGGTCGATTGCCACATCCAGCAGACCACCTTGTCCCTGGTTGTAGACCGCCGGAGTTCCGGTAATCGCAGGTGATATTTGCCCTTGCGAATAAATTCTCAATCGCCCTGGGCGCTCGGTGATCAATATCCTTCCGTCGGGTAAAAAAGCCATGCCCCATGGATTTGCCAGATTCTTTACAACCGTGGTGACTTTCAGGGAGCCGAGTGAAGAGGGGCTGTAGATCACTTCTTGGGCATGAATACCCTTGCAGAAGGATGACAGGAAAAATAAAAGTAAAAGCGCGCTCAAACGAAACATGGCGAACTCCTGATGGCGGGGATTACAGAATTTACGCCGTCCAAGATTAACCTTGCATGGATAAATCCCGCGTAATCAGGCTGCCCTCTTCTTCGTGGTTTTTTTGCGCGCGCTTTTTTTCTTGGGCGCCGATCGGCTCAGGGATTTTTCGGGCTGCTTGGGCGCTTGGTCGCCGATGATGGACTTCACCGGGCAGGCGACGTAAATCGGACATTTTCTGCAGCCGACGGCGATGGCAATGGGGCAAATTGTCACTGGCATGGTTCTTCACTCCAAAGGTTTGCGGGAATAGACGAGACTGGGCGGTTCCAAAGCCTGCTCACTAGCTTATAGCATCTTTAAGGTAAATAATTGGCGACGCGGGTTTCACGATCAGCGGATGCCTGGTTTCACTCCTTTCGGGAAAATACGATGAGCAAAAATGCCGATTTACAGCAACGCCGTGAAGCCGCCGTAGCGAGGGGTATTGGGCATGCAACCCAGCGTTATGCCGTGCGTGCCTTGAATGCCGAAATATGGGATGCCGATGGCAAGCGTTACATCGATTTTGCCGGTGGTATCGGCGTACTGAATACAGGCCATCGTCATCCGAAAGTGATGGCGGCCATTCAAAAGCAGCTCGAGGGTTTCATTCATAGTTGTGTGCAGGTGATGCCCTATGAGCCCTATATCGAATTAGCCGAAAAATTGAATTCAAAAGCGCCGATTCATGGCAAGGCAAAATCTTTTTTTGTCAGCACGGGTGCCGAAGCGGTGGAAAATGCCGTGAAAATCGCACGAGCCCATACCAAACGCCCTGGCGTCATCGCCTTTTCCGGCGGCTTTCATGGTCGCACCATGCTGGGCATGGCCTTGACCGGAAAAGTGGTGCCTTACAAGACAGGATTCGGCCCGTTCCCCTCCGATATTTATCACGCCAGATTTCCGCATTCCTACCACGGTGTGTCAGTTCAGGATGCGCTCGACGATATCGCGCATTTGTTCAAATACGATATTGAAGCATCACGCGTCGCCGCATTCATTATCGAACCCGTGCAAGGCGAGGGCGGTTTTACGGTAGCCCCACCGGATTTCATGTCGGCATTGAAAAAACTTTGTGATGAACACGGAATTCTGCTGATTGCCGACGAAGTTCAAAGCGGGTTCGCGAGAACGGGAAAATTATTTGCAATGGAACATTACGATGTTCAAGCCGACATCATTACTGTCGCCAAGTCGATCGGCGGTGGCTTGCCTCTGGCGGGTGTCGTGGGTCGTGCCGAGGTGATGGATGCACCTGCCGTCGGTGGGCTTGGCGGCACCTATGGCGGCAACCCTGTGGCCTGTGCTGCAGCACTCGCGGTATTTGAGGCCATTGAATCGGAAAATTTACTGCAGCGTTCACAGATTATTGGCGAACGTGTTCGTTCCTTTGTTGCCGGGCTGCAAAAAGATCCACACAAGGGAATTGGCGAAATACGCGGTCTGGGTGGAATGGTGGCATTCGAAATGATCAAGCCTGAAAGCTTCAACACGCCCGATCCGGACGCCACCAAGGTGCTGACAAGCCATGCGGCGGAGTTGGGTCTGATCTTGCTATCTTGCGGTGTCTACGCCAATACTATTCGTGTACTGGTGCCCTTGACCGTCGAGGATGAAATTCTGGAGCAAGCTTTAGTCATGCTTTCCGATGCCCTTAGGCTGACCAGAGGCATAAATTAACGGTCCGGCTTTGCTTGTATCACAAAAATTCGATCTATCTGATTATTAAAGCTTTTGCCCTATTTTTATAGCATCCGGCCCTAGGCACTCGTTACAATACGCGTCTTGTCCCATCTGACCGGATCTTATGAGCGCCCAAACCGCCCCCACCGCGTCCCAAAATGCCATTGTCGCAGCCGCCAGCAAAGGCCTGACGGGTAACGCCGCTACTCAAATCCAGGCTTTTGCCGCAGCGTTTTACGCGCGCCTGCCCGAAGAAGAATTGGCACTGCGCAGTGCCCAGCAATGGGCCAATATCGCGCTCAGCAGCTTTGCATTTATCCAGAAGCGTCAGGCAGGTGTCGCCAACATCCGCGTATTCAATCCGCAACAAGCCAGCGACGGTTTTGAAACCAGCCACACTGTCATACATATCGTGAATGACGACATGCCCTTCCTGGTGGATTCGGTCAGCATGGTGCTAAGCAACTTTGCTTGCTCTCTGCATACGTTAGTGCATCCGGTAATGCCAATCTCGCGTGATGCCAGTGGGCAACTCACAGCGATTGATTCGGGCAAGAACGAATCCCTTATTTATCTTGAAATCGATCGTCAGGCCAGCACCGACGATATGGAAAAAATTCGTGAAGCGATTGCCACGGCTTTGAGCGATGTTCGTGAATCGGTGGCCGACTGGCAAATCATGCGCGACAAGATGAATGCCATTGCCGATGAAATGGCAACGCGTCCCATGCCTGCAACGGCAAGCCAGCGTTCGGAAGCTCAGGATTTCCTGCGTTGGGCCGCCGACAACCATTTCACCTTTCTGGGCTATCGCGAATACGAAGTGGCCACGATTGAAAACCAGCGGATGCTCACAGTGGTTCCCGATACAGGACTAGGATTGATGCGCGGCAAAGATGCCGACGTCAAACCACGCCCGTTGGCTGGGTTGGCTGCGGCTGATTTGCCTGCTGGCGCCACCATGGAGCCCTTGATTCTGACCAAAACCAATGCGCGTTCCACTGTGCATCGCGCCGGTTACATGGATTACATCGGCGTATTGGTATTCGATGAAAGCGGCAAGGCCATTCGCGAACAACGCTTCCTCGGTTTGTACACATCCAGCGCCTACAAACGCCGCCCGTGGGAAATTCCACTGGTTCGCCAGCGCCATGAGGCCGTGATGGAAGCCTCGGGTCTGGGCGAAAACAGCCATAGCGGCAAGGCATTGCGACACATTCTGGAAACCCTGCCACGCGACGAACTTTTCCAGGCCAATACCGAAGAACTGTCACGTACCTGCATGGGCATTCTTGCATTGCAGGAACGCGTACGCCCGAAACTGTTTTTACGCCGTGATCCCTTTGGCCGTTTCTATTCTGCGTTGGTCTATATTCCGCGTGATCGTTTCAGCACCGAAGTGCGTGAACGCATTGAAGCCCTGTTCATGCGTGAACTCAAGGGCGAGCGTCTGGATACCAATATCCAGATCGGCGAATCGCCACTGGCGCAATTGCACCTGACAATCCGTCCGAAAAGCGGTCAAAAAGCGACCGCCGACACGGCAATGCTCGAAGCCGAATTATTGAAAATCGTCCGCAATTTCCAGGACGAACTGCGCGACCTGCTGGTGCAACAATGCGGCGAAGAAAAAGGCTTGAAGCTGGCCAATCGTTATGGCCGCGCCTTGCCAACGGCGTATCTGGAATCGGTTTCCCCGGTGATTGCTGCGGAAGACGTACAGCAAGCCGACATGCTCGAAAACGACGACCAGCTACGACTGAACCTGTATCGCTCGCCGGACGACAATGGCTTGCGCTTCAAGCTGGTTCGTCTCAGCAAGGAAATTGCCCTGTCTGATGCCTTGCCGATGCTGGAAAATCTTGGCCTTCGCATCAACAGCGAACATCCTTATGAATTGAATCTGGATGAAGGCCGCATCGTCATCCAGGATTTCGAAGTGGAGCCGACCGCGGGCACCATCGAAGTTGAAAATTCGCGCGCCCGTTTCGAACAGGCTTTCGGCGCGGTGTGGGCTGGCGAGGCAGAGAGCGACGGTTTCAACCGTTTGGTACTCGCTGCCGGCCTGAGCTGGCGCGAAGTTGCCGTGCTTCGCGGTTATTGCAAATACCAATTGCAAACCGGCGTTCCTTTCTCGCAAATCTACATGGAAGAAACGCTGGTTCGCTATCCATTGATTGCCCGTTTGCTGGTGGAATTGTTTGCCGCACGCTTCGAACCTTGCCGCGATGATAAAACCGATGCCGCGACATGCAATCGTCTGCATAAAAACCTGATTGATATCGTGCCGGTCGCCGACCGCGAAAAAATCGCGACCATCCTGGAAGAAATCGCTGCCGATCGTGCACTCGATCGCGACGCGCAATTCGATGCCTGCGACGACGCCTTGGCGATCTTCCTGGAAAAAGTGGCGAGCCTCGACGAAGACCGCATTTTGCGCAGCTTCATCACGGTGATCAAGGGAACTTTGCGGACCAGTTTTTATCAGGTCAAGAACGGCAGTCATCGCGATTACATCAGTTTCAAATTCGATGCCTCAAAACTTCCGGATTTGCCGAAGCCTCGACCTTACCGCGAAATTTTCGTCTACTCGCCATGGGTGGAAGGCGTGCATCTGCGCTTCGGCCCGGTAGCCCGCGGTGGTTTGCGCTGG
Organism: Pseudomonadota bacterium; assembly: GCA_029560515.1. Taxonomy (GTDB): domain Bacteria; phylum Pseudomonadota; class Gammaproteobacteria; order Xanthomonadales; family Xanthomonadaceae; genus Arenimonas. The sequence goes on along the minus strand of JAKQKT010000333.1, from coordinate 26,337 downwards.
TCGGATCGCCGCGAAGATTTCCGCACCGAAGTATTGGGCCTCGTCAAAGCACAGATGGTAAAAAATACCGTGATTGTGCCGGTCGGCTCGAAAGGCGGCTTCTTCGTAAAACGCTCGCCTGTCGGCGGTGACCGTGATGCCGTGCTGGCCGAAGGCATTGCCTGCTACAAACGCTTCATCAATGCCTTGCTGGATATCACCGACAATATCGTTGATGGCAAAATCGTTCCGCCGGTGGATGTGGTGCGCCACGACAAGGACGATCCGTATCTGGTTGTTGCCGCCGATAAAGGCACTGCAACGTTCTCCGATATCGCGAATGGCATTTCCGCTGAACATGGTTTCTGGCTTGACGACGCATTCGCCTCCGGCGGCTCGGTCGGTTACGACCATAAAGGCATGGGCATCACCGCGAAAGGCGGCTGGGAATCGGTCAAGCGCCATTTCCGCGCTCTAGGTCGCGATTGCCAGACGCAGGATTTCACCTGCGTCGGTGTCGGCGATATGTCCGGCGACGTGTTTGGTAACGGTATGTTGTTGTCGGAAAAAATCCGCTTGCTGGCTGCCTTCGATCACCGCCATATTTTCCTCGACCCGAATCCGGATTCCGCGATTTCGTTCAAGGAACGCGAACGCATGTTCAAACTTCCGCGTTCCAGCTGGGACGATTACGACAAGAGTTTGATCTCCGCCGGGGGCGGCGTTTATGCCCGCAGTGCAAAAACCATTCCGCTGACGCCAGAGATAAAAGCGGCCTTGCATATCGAAACCGATCTGGAAGCAATGACGCCAGCCGATTTGATGAATGCGATTTTGAAAGCACCGGTCGATTTGCTGTGGAACGGCGGAATTGGTACCTATGTCAAAGCCACTTCCGAAACCCATGCCGATTGCGGTGATCGTGCCAACAACGCGCTGCGCGTCAACGGCAACGAACTTCGCTGCAAAATGGTGGGCGAGGGCGGTAATCTGGGCATGACACAACGTGGCCGCATTGAAGCGGCGCATGCGGGCGTGCTGCTCAATACCGATTTCATCGACAATTCGGCCGGTGTCGACACTTCCGATCACGAAGTAAACATCAAGATCCTGCTCGGTGCCGTAGTGCAGCGCGGTGATATGAGCTTGCCGGAACGTAATATCTTGCTGGCCAGCATGACCGATGAAGTCGGTGAATTGGTGTTGATGGATAACTACCGCCAGAACCAGGCCATCAGCGTGATGGAAGCGATGAGTACATCGCGCCTGGGTTCATTCGGCCATTTCATCCGTACTCTGGAATCACAGGGTCTGCTCGATCGTGGCATCGAATTCCTGCCCACCGATGCAGAACTGAGTGAACGCAAATCCCGCGGCCAGGGTTTGACCCGCCCGGAATTGTCGGTATTGCTGAGCTACGACAAGATCGTGATCTTCAATCAATTGCTGGATTCGGACGTTCCCGAAGATCCCTATCTGTCGAAAGAGCTGCAACGCTATTTCCCGAAACCGCTGCAGGAAAAATATGCCGCGGACATGCAACAACATCGTTTGCGCCGTGAAATCATCGCCACCATGGTGACCAACTCGATGGTCAACCGCATGGGTTCGACGTTCCTGTTGCGCATGCAGGAAGATACCGGCGAGACACCAGCACAAATTGCCAAGGCGTTTACCATCAGTCGCGAAATTCTTGAATCGCGCGACTGGTGGAGCAGCATCGACAACATGGATTTGAAGGCATCGGAAAGTGCACAGATTTCTGCATTGACCGACATCTGGCATTTGCAGCGGAACATGACACGCTGGTTGTTGAACAAGCCTGGTGAAACCTTGAATATCGCTGCACAAGTCGAACGTTATGCGGCGCCAATGCGTGCATTGAAAGCGGCATTGCCGGCGATTCTGCCGGCCGATAGTCGCGCAAGCCTTGAAGCGGACAAAAAAGCCTGGATGAAACAGGGCTTCTCTTCCGACATGGCTTCCGATTTTGCCAAACTGCCTTACCTGACCTACGCACTCGACATCATTGAAGTCGCACTCGAACGCAAATCCGATGTGGCATTGGTCGGCGAAGCCTATTTCGCCCTGTCCGATGCACTGCATACCAAGTGGTTGATGGACAACGTGGAAATACTCCCGGTCGAGGGCCGTTGGCATGCACAGGCACGCGGCGTGTTGCGTGACGAATTGCAGGCACAGCAGCGCGCCTTGGTGGGTATTGTTCTATCGCAGGGTGATGGCAAGAAGTCAGCCGAGAAACTGGTTGCCGACTGGTTGTCTCGCGATGACGCCACGCTGAAATACACCTTGAGCATGTTTGCCGATATGCGCAATTTGCGCAGCATGGATTTTGCGACCTTGTCGGTGGCCGTGCGACGCCTCGCGCAAATTGCTTCCGCGAGTACGCGTGCTGCGTGACGGGTAATGCGGTAGGTGGTGTTCGTTGAACATCACCTCATCGTAAATTTAGGCTAAGCTTTAGCGAAACGGAGTCCGCTGTGCCACTACCTGCCCACCCACGCATCGCATTTCTAGCCAGCCCCACTGCCGATGCCCAGGCGGCACTTTCGCAGTTGCTGGCGAAGCACGAACAGCATGCGCCAGACGATGCCGATGTCATCTGTGCTCTTGGTGGTGATGGTTTCATGCTGCAGACATTGCATAAACACGGCGCGCGTGGATTGCCGGTGTTTGGCATGAAATTGGGGACGGTCGGTTTCCTGATGAATCAGCACAACCCGAGCGAATTGCTCGCCCGTTTACATGCCGCGGAACCTGCCGTATTGCGGCCATTGGAAATGACGGCAACTACCGAAGCCGGTGGTGTGTTCGAATCGCTGGCCTACAACGAAGTTTCCCTGCTGAGACAAACGCGACAAACTGCACATCTACGAATTCACCTCAATGGCCAGGTGCGTCTGGATGAACTGGTCTGCGATGGTGCTTTGGTGGCGACACCTGCAGGAAGTACGGCTTACAATTATTCGGCGCACGGCCCGATTCTGCCGTTGGGCTCATCGGTGATTGCCCTGACACCGATTGCGGCTTTCAGGCCGCGTCGCTGGCGTGGCGCCTTGCTGCGTGCGGATACCGCAATCAAGCTCGAAGTACTGGATGCCTACAAGCGCCCGGTCAGCGTGACCGCAGATTCCCACGAAATTCGCGATGTGATCGAAGTGACGATCCGAGAATCACTGACGCGTACCGTGACTTTACTGTTCGATCCGGAACACAACCTGGAAGAGCGCATTTTGAACGAGCAATTCGTGACTTGAATTCGGTAGTCGCAGCCGATGAGAATAAAATCCGCTAAGCTGTCGCCATGAGTGAAACCCATAACAAACTCGTTGTTGCGATTTCTTCCCGAGCCCTGTTTGATCTGGAAGAAAGTCACGAGCTTTTCGAACGAGAAGGTTTGCAGGCTTACCAGCAATTCCAGCGCGACCGTGAAGACGAACCGCTGGAACCGGGCATTGCATTTCCGCTGGTAAAAAAACTGCTCGCCTTGAACCAGCACGGCAATCCCGATTTGCCGGCGATCGAAGTCATTTTGCTGTCGAGAAATTCTTCCGACACCGGTTTGCGCATTTTCAATTCGATAGAACGCTTCGGACTGGAAATCGTCCGTGCCGCATTCACCAACGGTTCGCCGCCATTTCCCTATATTCAGCCGTTCGGCGCGCAATTGTTTTTATCGACGCATGTCGAAGACGTGAGGAATGCCCTGTCGGCCGGTGTGGCTGCCGCCACGATCCTCCCTTCGAAGGCACCGGATATTTCGCATGATCAATTGCGGATTGCCTTCGATGGCGATGCCGTCATATTTGGTGACGAATCCGAACGTATTTCGCAGGAGCAGGGCATGGAAGCCTTTGCCCGTAACGAGCGCGAGCAGGCAGAAACTCCCTTGAGCGGTGGACCCTTCCGTGGTTTTCTGTCGGCGCTGCACGAAATACAATCGGCATTTCCTCCAGACAAATCCCCGATTCGCACGGCGCTGGTCACGGCGCGCTCCGCACCTGCACATAAGCGTGTGATCCTGACCTTGCGGCAATGGGGAGTGCGTCTCGATGAGGCCCTGTTTCTCGGCGGCCGCGATAAGGGACCGTTCTTGCAGGCTTTCGGTGCCGATATTTTTTTCGATGATTCAAGGCACAATGTCGAAAGTGCCAGGCTGCATGTCGCTACCGGCCATGTGCCGCACGGAGTCAGCAATGATGCGAAATAATGTCTGCCGTTTACTGATGCTTGTTTTGCTTTTTGCAGTTTTGGCCTCCTGCAAAAAGGATGGTCGGGAAAACATTGCCGATGTCGGCGAGAAAGTCGATCCGCTGGCGATGGAACAGGAGCTCGATATTCTTGCGCTCGAGGGTCGTATCGAATCCGGAAAAACCAGTGCGGTGTTTGACTGGGTAACGCCATTCGAGAAAGCGACCGGTTGCAAGATAAAAGCGGTCCTGTTGGAAAGCAATGATCTGTTTACCTCGAAACTCGATGGTGGCAATTATGATTTGGTGATTTCGGAGGATTCTTTTTTGCCGCCGACAGTCCTGCAGAAAATCGATTTCTCGCGACTGCGTTCCTTCAAGAATCTCGACAAGCGTTTTGCCGATAGCCCAGGCCTTCGGCAAAAAACGGCATTGCCCCTGCATTGGAAATTGATAAGGCCGGTTCCACCTGCGACCACCTATGTGACCGAAGTAGAGAGTACGCATTTACTCGCCAAAGCAAAAAATCCCAATTGCGCCTATGCCTGGATGGAATGGACCTTATCGCCAAAGGTACAAGCGGATATCGCCGCAGCGCTCGACACCATTCCGGTCATCCCGGCTGCTTGCATCGGTAATGAATTGCTCGGTGACGATGCCTGCGCGCGGCGTATGCTGGAAACATCGATGGACAATCGATCCAACCCCTAGGATTTGTTTCTTCCGAACACGTAAATCCCGCAGGCCAGTAAAGAAACCGCTGCACTCGCCAAAAACGCTGCGTAGCCCTTATCGAGATCCCACATCACCGAGGCAAGCCCAGCACCGACGACGCCGCCGATTCCAGAACTGAAACCGTACATCAGGCTTTGGCCGGCTTTCGCCAAATGACCGGGAAAGAATTTCCCCATTGAATGCATGCAGCAGGCATGGAATACCGCGAAACCGAATGCATGTGTGCTCTGGGCCAACAGCATGATGCCGAAATTGTCGGCATACAGGGCCGTGACGGCCCAACGTGCCGCGGTAATCAACAGGCAAAAGATCATTAAACGACGGGCGCCAAAATGCGAAATAAGTTTCGGTGCTTTCCAGAACATCGTGATTTCGATCAGTACGCCGGTCCCCCACAGAAGGCCGATATGGGCGCCATCATGTCCATGTGCCTGCAAGTGCAGGGTATAAAAGACATAGAAGGCACCGAAGCTGACTTGAGCCAGCAAAACGACAAACAGGAAATGCGGTACGCCGCTGCGACGCCATAATTCGACAAATCGAACTCCCGCGTTTTCCATCAGTGGAGCGGGATCAAAACGATGTGGCCAGGCTGCCGCAACGGTAGCGATGAACAAGGGCATTGCCAGCCACGGGAAGCTGTTGTTGCCGAAATGATCCAGCAATTTTCCATAACTGGAGGCAACGATCAAAAAGCCGACCGAGCCCCAGACACGTATGCGGCCATATTGATGCGTGTCTTTGCCCAGCGCTTCCAGTGTCATCGCCTCGAATTGCGGCATCACCGCGTTATAGAAAAAACCGAACAGGGACATCACGATGAATAACTGTATCGTGGTCCTGGTCAGCGTAAAGCAGGCAAAGCACAGCAGGGTCAGGACGGTACCGGCTACAAACCAATGCCCCGGCGTTTTTGATTTCTCAATCAAACGATTCCAGGCCGGTGGCCCGATAATCCTTGTGCCATACCAGAGCCCCAGCATGGTGGCGACGACGTAACCGCTGAAGCCCAGGGAGTCCACCCAGCGGCCGATATAGGGCGTATATGCGCCAAGTGCTGCGTAGTAGAAAAAATAAAAAAGGGAGAAATGCCGAAGCTGGTTTTGCATGAGTGTAAAAATACCATGGCATGCTTTATCGAGGGCAAAAAAACGGCCAGCAAGCTGGCCGTAAAGTCTAACATTGGGGACTGGTTAGCGCCGGGTACCAACGCGTGCAGCACTTTCGCGTGATTCCAGTTGCGTCATGCGGGTTTGATCTTTCAATTCGACAAATTTCAGTTCGAACGGGGCACCGTATCCCGCAGGAAGATTAGCGCGGTCGAAATTCAAATTCAGCAAGCCTTTGCCCTGCTTGAACCAGTTCGCCATTGCCGCTTGCGCGACAGGACGGCTGACACCATCGCGACCGGTGGCAAACAAAGTGCCGCTCAGTTCATAGCGGCCCTGCGAGCCCACCTGGATCGGCATGCTGAAAGACAAGGCCTGCGGATCGAAACGGAATTCGCCACTCAACTTTGCCGTTGGCTGCGCAATCGAAATTACCGTGCGGGCATCGCGTTGTATGCGCAGGTTGCCGTCGCTGGCACCGGCCAGCACCTGCACTTCCCAAAGCCCGGGTTGTTGGACGACTTCATCAGGCAGTTTGCTCGTTGCACGCAGGCTGCCGTTTTCATATTTGAAACCCATGTCATAGGTTTTTCCGGAGGGCGACATCAGGAAACCGCTGATTTCAGTACCCGGCAGGGCTTTTTCGTTTCTACCAAGGGAGGCATTCACGACGAGCTGGTCACCGGCGAGATAATTCTGGCGATCGGCTTTGGCTTGCAGCGTGACATCGCTGTTGGGCTCGAAGACATGCACCAGATAACGTCCGCTGGCTTTCGGAACCATCAACTGAAAACGTCCTCCACCCAGCCCGTCGGCAATTTTTACGATGGCGGTACCGTTGCCGACATCCATGCCGGCTTTTTGCAATTGTTCGGTATTAGCCTGTTGTGAAAATGCCTGCGCGTTGTCGATGGCTTTGCCGTTGCGGAGCATTTTCAGATTGCCGGGAGAAATCGCCGTTGCGCCGACTGCCGGACTGATGCGAATCAACGCGCCGGGTGCGGTGGTATCAATCATCAGACCTTTGCTGAGTTCATTACCGTCGGTCTGCATCCAGAATTCCCGGCTTTCAGCCGTGTATGGGGTACTGGCAGAGAGAGTATTTTGCGGATTCAACGCGTAGGAAAAAGATACTGCCTTGCGTTCGAATTGACCGGCAGGAACCGGAATATTCACCAGTCGCGCAGAGGAGACCAGGTCCATGTTGCGAACGGACAAGCGAGAGTCATTGCCCGCTTGGGCAGCGCAGGCAGCACTTAATAATGCAACTAATAATAATTTGCGCATGGTGGCGGCCTCAGTTCGACATGTCGGTGCGTAAGATGGAATCCAGGCCAAAACAGGCGCGGCGACTTTGGTTGTGCGACAGCGGTTCTGCACCTGCCATGCGTGTCTTGTCCGTAAACCAGACACTGCCGGCTGCCGATTGGCTGGTGCAATTCAGGAAGCCATCTGAGCAACTGTTCAACCAGTTTTGCGTGGTTTCCAATCCGAGGTTTTCGAAATAGCCACCACAGTAGCTGTCGGAATCCCAGATCGCGGAATCAACATCGGTGCCGACTACGCTGCGAAACAATTTCGGCAGTGCAGGGCGACCGCTCGTGCCATAGAGATTATTGCTGTTGTATTGCGCCATCCAACTGACTTGCTGCATTTTGACGGCATCGGATTTATAGCCAAGCAACCAGCCCAGCGAGGTTTCAAATACATTGCCGTTGGTAACCGCATCGGCCAATGGCGTTCCTGCGGACGATGGCGCCAGCGCATTCACCCGCACGATTTTCGAAATGATGTTCGGATAACGGCTGTCATAGGTCGGGTTCGACATGATCCAGCGCATCACATTGCCGCCATTGGAATGGGTAATGACGATGAGGCGCGTAATGCCCTTGCTGCTGATGAAATTACTGAGTTGTCCGGCAAGACAGCCGGAAGCGCGGCTGTCCCACATGTATTGCGTAAAGTCGCAATTGATCACGACGTAGTTGGCCGGATTGGGCAAACCGCCCCGGACATTGTTCACCATCGTAGGTTGCCAATAGGCGTTATAGGCATCCGTTTGATTGCCGGTGCCGTGGACAAAGGCCACACCGGTATTCGCCGAGCACAGGCTCGATAAAGCTGATAAAGCAACAACTAATAAATAGCGCACGTTCACTCCCTCCCAGGCAAAACGACGCGTGCGGTTCATCCCTCCTGGAACCCGCCCGATATTCGCTTGCGCTCTCCCTTCGCTAGCGTATGGCCAAGCCAGCATACGGATAAGTATGTGATCGTCAACACATTTCGATGGTGCGGCGCGTCACGTTTAGCGTGCTGCGGTGCGGAATTATTGATCAGTCGCGGTGTGGTACACGACTGATTTTGGGGAAGATGCCGGTATTGCCGACCATCTTTAAAACTCCAGATCAAGCGCCGCGCAAAGATAATCCATCATTGGCGACAGCTCCTGGCAGGATTGCGTAATGGTCTTGAGCAATTGGTCGCTGCAGACAATCTCGTCACTGATTGCCACCGAGGCAACATAGCTCTTGAGTCTCAAATCATCGACAAACTCGTGGTCGGCAGGAAAGCCGCGTGGCACCCGGACAGCACTGTCGGCTTCACGGGAATATTTTTCGCGAAATTTTTTCGAGTAAACCGCCTTTTTCCAGCTGGCCGGATTGTCGAGGATAAATTGCCGCACTTTGCGGAGTACTTCTGCCTCCGGATACCAGTGTCCCGCGGCGATGAAACACTGCTTGTGCTGCAGATGGAAATAGAATTTCGGTGCCTCGCTATCGCGACCTTTCTCATGATAGAAACGTGCGCCCATGAAATGCTTGTAGGGCGACTTGTCTTTGGAAAAACGGGCGTCACGGTTAATGCGGAACAGGGAACCGCCCACCGCTCTGGGATCGGAAACATAATGCGAACTGATTTTCGCCAGCGGCGCCTGGAAGTCGCCAATCAGAGCGAGAAAAGGTTGCCGGACATGGGTTTCGTAATCGGCCTTGTGCTCATTGAACCATTCCCGATTATTGTTCCTGTGCAGGTTATTCAGGAATTTGAACGTCTTGTCGCTGAAGTATTTCATAGGCTCGTCTCGATACTTTGGCCCCACACTTGCAACTGATCCAGCAGGCTTTGCTGGTCGGCGCTGGCAAGGATACGACACCTTTCGATTTCAAGATAATAGCTCTCGAAACTGTATTCGGACTGTGACGATTCTTTCATCAGTCTGTGTCTGCGATAGTCGTTCCAGCGTGCTGTTTCATCGAGTGACAGGCTGTCCTGCCAATTTCTGGCGCGATAGCGAAACAGCAGTTCATCGTAACGCGAACCGTGTTTCCAGGGGGAAAGAAAGTTTTTCAGTTGGGCAGGCGAGCTACTGCGAATCGTTGCAAAAAAACGCTTGTCGCTATCGCTTGGAAAGCCGTCGTACAGTGCGGCATCGGCATCGGAGGCGTCATAGGCCGTTTTTTTGACGAAGACCTGACGTACTTTTTCGGCAAGGCCTGAGGCTTGCTGGATAAGGCTCGCATTGGCAAGACATTTTTCCTTGTCGATGCCCATGCGTTTGAAATCTTCATCACGGCAATGTGCCAATGGCAATACCACGGGGCAACGATTGGCATGAATTTCCTTCAATGGAATGCGTGAGATGCCCTCAGGTAAATCGATTTGGCGGATGAACACGCGTTCCGAAATATCCTCGGCATCCAGTTCCAGCAGATCCGCCGGATTGTTGCTGAGGTCAAACACGATGGCGCGATTCTTGATCTCGGGATGCCAGGCAAGCGGGATCACCAAGGCGGCGCATAAATTCTGGGCTGGGAATTGCCCGGAAATATGCAGAACCGGCGTTTGCCTGAAGACATCGAGCAACGAGACGACTTTCTCCTTGCTGCGGAGCTGCAGGTAGTAATCCCATAATTTCGGTTGTGCCGCACGAAGTTTTTTTGCCAGTCCGATCAATGCACGAACGTCGGACAATGCTTCATGTGCCATGCCTTCGCGGGTGCCGTTTGCCTCGGCCAGGTGCTCGAGTTTGAAACTGGTAAAGCCATCCTCGCGTTTGGGCCATTCAAGGCCTTCCGGTCGCATTGCATGTGCCAGTCGCATGAAGTCCAGCAAATCCCAGCGCGAATTGCCGTTTCGATATTCGCGCTCGTAGGCATCGTGAAAATTTCGATACAGGCCAAAGCGGATAAATTCGTCATCAAAACGAATCGAGTTGTAGCCAACGGCGCAGGTATTGGCCACGGAAAGTTCTTCATTGATGCCGGCGAAAAACTCGGCTTCGCAAACGCCGTCACGCTGCGCCTGTTGCGGGCTGATGCCGGTAATCAGTGCGGCTTCCGGCGATGGCAGCAGATCATTGGCCGGCTGGCAAAACCAGGAAATCGGCTCGTTGATTTCATTCAGTTCTTCGTCGGTCCGAATTGCCGCGAATTGCGCGATTCGTGAACGCCGTGGATCTCTGCCAAATGTTTCTAAGTCAAACCACAGGAATGATTTTGCCATTAAATGCCTGAAAGCTGCGCTTGGTCTTGGAATAGGTTGGTTCCAAGCGTAGGCAGTGATTTCGGCAAATGCAAGCGCGGCATGCCAACGATATAGCCTTGCGCCATATCGACACCGCATTCATAAAGTGTGAGCAACATCGATGCATCTTCGACGCATTCCGCAATCGTCATCTTGCCTGCGGTTTCGGCTATCGAGGTCAGTGCGGCAATGATGGTGCGATCGAGAATATCGTGCGGCAAACCCTGAATCAGCGAGCCGTCAATCTTCAGCATGTCGGCTTCGATTTGTTTCAGGTAGGCGAAGGTGGAAAAACCGGTACCGAAATCATCCACGGCAATGCGACAGCCGAGCATGCGAAGTGCGCTCAATTGTTTCTGGGCACTTTCCAGATCGTTAATCGAATGCGATTCGGTAATTTCAAATACCAGTGCGGCTGGGTTGACATTGTATTCAACGATTTTCGCGGTCACGTATTCCGGAATACCGCCTTTTTCAAGCGTCTGTGCCGAAATGTTGATGGTCAGGCCAATCGGGCGCGGGCTGTCGCGGGTTTCGCGCAATGCCATCAATGCGTGGTTAATCACCCAGAAATCGATGTCCTGCATCAAGCCGAAACGCTCTGCTGCCGGCAGGAAAGCATTGGGGGAAATCAATTCGCCCTGATTGCCTTTCAGACGGATCAGCACTTCAAACAAGGCCTCGGAATAGGGGTTGCGTTCAAGCTGTCTTAGCCAGATATCCTTGCTGTTGTGGTGGCCGACGACATCATTCTCGATGCCTTTCAAAGGCACGATCGGTTGATAACACAGGGCGAAGCGATCAGTCCGGAAAGCTTCCTCAAGACGCACCGACCAGCCAAGATCGACATCCAGCGCCGCAAGACGACCGGTTTCATGTGAATAGATCTGGCACTGGTTGCGGCCTGAAGTTTTCGCCATATGGCAGGCGATGTCGGCATGTGCCATCGCATCGCTGGGCGAATTCGTGGCATCGTCGATTTTTGCGCAACCGACCGACAGGGTAATGCGATAGCTTTTGCCACCATAGGTAAATGGAGTAGCGGTCAGCACGCGACGGAAGCCTTCCGCCAGTGTCGTCAAATCGCTACTGCCAACATTGGTTAGAAGTACCGCAAATTCATCGCCACCCATGCGAGCCAGATAATCGGCGCCGCGCAAACGTGATTTCAGACGCTGGCTGACCTCGACCAGCAATTTGTCGCCGGCGGCGTGACCGGCAGTGTCGTTGATGTACTTGAAGCGATCCAGATCAATGAACAGCAGCATTGCCGTTTGGCCGGTACGGCGTACCTTGCTGCATTCCTGTTCCAGCTGGGCTTCGAACCAGCCGCGGTTATAGAGTTTGGTCAGACTGTCATGCTCTGCCTGCCAGCGTAATTCTTCTTCCAGTGCACGGCGTGCCGAGATATCGCGGAAAGCGACAACGGAGCCATTCAATTCCGATTCCATTTTCAGCGGATGGATATTGCATTCCACAGGAATGCCGCGCTTGTTCGACGACCAGAATCGCGTTTGCCAGGACGATACTTCGCTACCGTTGGTGTAGCAAAGATTCAGATACGACGCCGTGCGCTGCATCGGCAAGCCGTCTTCATCGGCATAGTGGAAGGCATCGAAGGCATTTTGTCCGACCAGTTCGCTGGCATGGCTGTAACCGAGCAGATCCAGCGCAGCCGGATTCACGAATTGAATCGTACCGTCGGAATCTACTCCATAAACGCCTTCGCCTACCGACGACAAGATGCCTTGCAGACGGCGACGTTCGTTATCAATCGCTTTCCGGTCATTGATGGTTCTTGCCAATGATGCGATGCGTGCGAGCAGCAATTCCTTCGATTCGCTTTTGAACAGGCATTCCAGCGCACCGCAGGCAAGCGACTCGGCAATCACGGCATCGGAGTAGGTGCCGGTGATCGTTGCCGTCAGAATATGCTGGGTTTCCTGGTTGTTCCTGATTTTCGTGATCAGCGCCGTGCCGTTTTGCTCCGGCATCAGATAATCGATGATCGCGATATCGAAATTCTGGGCCGATACTTTTTTCCAGCCTTCATCCACGCTGTCGGCGGTTTCGATGAAGTAGCCGTGTTTCTGCAGAAGTTTCGAATAGCCGGCGCGAATCGTCGCGGAATCATCGACGAACAAAATCTTTATCTGTTCTTCATGCGAACTCAGTGCAGGTTTGATGCTCTGGGTCGGCCGCAATAATTGATCGATCGCGCTCGGTGCTTCGAGATAATCCGACCATAAAGTCAGTGCTGTACGCGGACGCGACATCCGCCAGTTGACGGCGTTCGCATTGCTGGAATCGGCCATCACCAGAACGGGCAAGTGTTCGAAGCGTTCGCCGTGCAATAAACCGAATACGTCTTCGGCAATACCTTCGGAATATTCCGGCCAGCCGAGCACGACCGCATCGAGATTGTTATGGCCGATCTGGGCGCGTAAAAGGGTTTCGTAGGCTTCGGCGAGGGTGGCTACCGCGGTGACGCCGTAACCATATTGGCTGAGCACTGCGGACAAAGCTCGACGTCGCGTTTGCGAGCTTTCTGCCAACAGGATCATTTTCATCCACCACCCCCTCTCCGGACATTCAGGCTAAACCGAAGCCTGCCCAAACGCCAGTATTTCGGGGGTCTCAGGCGAATAATTCGGCGATTTTTTCGTCAAATTTTGTTACGTCAATCTCGGCAAGGCTCTGTTTGCCTTCGGTGGCCTGAATCAGTAGCGCACGCTGTAGCAATCCGCGCTCATAGGCAACCCGGTAAGGAACCCGGCTAAAGCTGACCATGGCATAGCGGGGAATGAATACGCCGGGATGACGTTCGGCCAAGGCACGTTCGAGCTGGCGTTGCAGCAGGAAGTCCGGATCATCGACCAAGTCACGCATTTCGACATAGTTTTCGAGCGCCATGGTCTGGATGGCCAAGGCATTTGGCTTGCGTTCCCGTTCGAATTCGCTGAACGCATGTTCCCAATGGTCGGATTGCTCGATGTGTTGGACCAGTGCCAGACAATCTTCAAAGGCGCAGTTCATGCCCTGGCCGTGGAAGGGCACCATCGCATGGGCTGCATCGCCGAGCAAAACGACACGGCCATCCAGATGCCAGTTGTCGCAATACAGCGTGCTTAATCCCGAGGTCGGATTATTGATGAAGTCTTCATCGAAATTCGGCATCAGGGGCAGGGCGTCGGCAAAGTCGTCTTCGAAGAATTTGCGGGCTGCGGCAAGGTCTGGAATCGTTTCGAAACTTGGGTCGCCTTCATTCGGCAGGAATAAGGTGACGGTGAATGTTTTTTCCGTGTTCGGCAGTGCGATACACATGTAGCCGCCGCGTGGCCAGATATGCAGTGCATTGGCTTCGATCCGGAATTCGCCGTTGTTGGAAGGCGGAATTTCCAGTTCCTTGTAACTATGGCCGAGTGATTCGAAACGTTCTGTCAAATGGTTCCTGTTTTTCAACGCGGTGCGAACGCCGGAGCCGGCGCCATCGGCACCGATCAATACCTCGAAATCCAGTTCGGAAGTCGAACGATCATGATCGTTGATGAGCTGGATATTTTTCTTGTCGAAATCGATATTTTCAATTCGGCGGTTGAAGCTGATTTTTGCACCGGCGGCTTCCGCAGCATTGAGCAGGGTGATGTTCAACTCGCCGCGATGCACCGACCAGATAACTTCGGAGTCGTCCTTGCCGTAGCGTTGCAATTGGGTATCGTCGTTTTTCATGTGCACCATGCGACCACGCATCATGACCGCCTGCTGCATCACGGCATCATTCAAACCTGCTTCACGCAGCGCATGCAAACCACGTTCGGCCAATGCAAGATTGATCGATCGGCCACCTTCGTAGCCTTTGACGCGTGGGTCGGGGCGCTTTTCGAATACTTCTACTTGCCAGCCTTTGCGTGCCAGTAAAGTGGCCAGCAAGGCACCGGCAAGACCGGCTCCGGCAATCGTGATTTTTTTCGTGCCGCTAGCTTGCATGGTGTGCATCCTGCCAAAGTTTTACCGCACGGATAAAACGCAATACATCCGAATGATTATTGTAGAGCGGTGTTGGCGAAATACGGATGACGTCGGGCTCGCGCCAATCGCCGATAATGCCTTGCGCCGACAATGCTTCGAACAATGCCCGCCCTTGTTCGCGTCCCGCATTGACCCGCAGTGACAGCTGGCAGCCGCGTTGGTCGGGATTGGCCGGAGTGGCGATGGTCAGCGTATTGGCCAGCTGCTGCTGGATCAAGGCTTCAAGGTAAGCGGTGAGTTTTACCGATTTTTTGCGGAGGTTTTGCATGTCGGCCTGCTGGAAAATTTCCAGCGAGATACGCAAGGGCGCCAGTGCGAAAATCGGCGGATTGCTTAATTGCCAGCCATCGGCGCCGGGCGTTGGAATGAATTCGGGACCCATTTTGAAACGCGTGGTTTTGTCGTGCCCCCACCAACCGGCAAAACGTGGAAGTTTTGCGTTGGCATGGCGATCGTGGACAAAACAACCGGCGATGGCGCCTGGGCCAGAGTTCAAATATTTGTAACTGCACCAGGCCGCGAAATCAGCGCCGCTGTCGTGCAAATTCAAGGGAAGATTGCCGGCGGCATGAGCCAAATCAAAACCGACTTTGCATCCGGCGGCATGGCCAAGCCGGGTGATTTCTGTCAGATCGAAATATTGTCCGGTGCGGTATTGCACGCCGGGCCAGAGGATCAATGCAATACGGTGGCCGTGTTCGGCGATGATTTTTTCGATGTGTTGCATTGAAAAAATGCCACCGGGTAAATCGGGTTCGATCTCGATCAGGCTTTCTGCGGGATCGAAGCCATGGAAACGAACCTGCGATTCAACTGCATAGCGATCGGAAGGGAATGCACCCGCTTCGATCAGGATCGCATTGCGTTCTTTGGTGGGGCGGTAAAAACTCACCATCATTAAATGCAAATTGACCGACAGCGAGTTCATCGCGACCACTTCGGATGGCATTGCGCCGACAACCGATGCCAGCGAGTCACGGACAAATTCGTGATAGGGCATCCATGGATGTTTTCCGTTGAAATGGCCTTCGACGCCGTTTTCCGCCCAGTTGGTCAATTCCTCGGTCAGCGCGGCCGGCAATGATCTCGGCTGCAGACCCAGCGAGTTGCCACAGAAGTAGGCCTGCTCACGGCCTTCATGCTGCGGAATGAAAAACTGCTCGCGGAAATGCCGCAAGTCGTCTTGCGAATCCTGCTGCAGGGCATGGGCTTCTGAAAAAAGTTCGGACATGTATTTTTACTCGAAGCGAGACTTGCTGAGGCCCAGCCATTCGAGCGCTGTGCCATGAAATAAACGGGCTTGATCGGCTTCCGACAAATTCAGCGAATCAATGCCGCTGCCAGGTACCTGCTCGCCGAGCGGGAAGGGGTAATCGGTGCCGAGCATAACCGTCTGGGTGCCAACGGTATCCAGCAAATATTGCAGTGCGCGCGAATCGTGCACGCAGGAATCGAAATACATACGGCCAAAATATTCGCGCGGATTGCGCGGATTGTCGGTCGCGACCAAATCGGGTCGCATCTTGAAACCGTGTTCGATGCGGCCAATGGTGTAAGGGAAGCTGCCGCCACCATGCGCGAAACACACTTTGAGTTTTGGCAAACGTTCCAGTACGCCACCGAAAATCAGCGCACAGGCCGCACGTGTTTGTTCGGCCGGCATGCCGACCAGCCACGGCATCCAGTATTTCGGCATCGCCTCGCTGGCCATCATGTCCCAAGGGTGGATCAGGATCGCGGCATCGAGGTCCTGCGCAGCCTGAAAGAATTCGAACAGTTCGGGTGCATCGAGATTCCAGTCGTTGATGTGGGAGCCGATCTGGATTCCCTGCAAGCCAAGCTGATCTACGCAACGCTCCAATTCCTGGATGGCGAGTCGAGGCGATTGCAAGGGCACAGTACCAATGCCGGCGTAATGCTTGCGATGATCGCGGCAGGTTGCCGCCATATGATCGTTCAGGCTTTGATGCAGTTCCAAGGCGTGATGCGGTTTCGCCCAGTAACTGAACATCACCGGCACTGTCGAGATGACCTGCACCTGCACGCCGAATTTGGCGTAGTCGTTGATGCGTTCGACCGGATCCCAGGTGTTGGATTTTATTTCACGGAAAAACTTTCCGTCTTTATAGATATTGTGTTTGCCATCGCTGCCTTCGTGAATCACGGCAAAGCGATTGTCGCCATACTTGGTGGCGAGATCCGGCCACTTTTGCGGCAGGTAATGGGCGTGGGTGTCGATTTTCAGCATGTCGTTATTCTAGACCTTTGCATCATGCATTCAGGTAGGCAGCGAAAGCGGCATACACGGGAATGCCGATGGCGAGATTGAAAGGGAACGTAAAACCGAGCGCAGCGGTAATGCAGCGGCCCACATTAGCCTCAGGTAATGACGCGCGAATGGAGGCAGGTGCGGCTATATACGAAGCGCTGGCCGTCATGGTGCCGAAGACGGTCGCCGTCGCGGTACTCATGCCGATCCAGTGGCCTACGCTGACGCCGAGCAGGCCATGCAGCAATGGCACCGCCGTGGAATAGGTGGCCAGACGAAATGCTTCGCGTCCCACACTTCGAAGTTGGCCGGCGGCGACCATTCCCATGTCGAGCATGAAAAGCATCAAGGTGCCCTGGAAAAGCTGGACATACATGGCGTCGACTCTGGCGATGCCCTCTTTGCCGGAAATGGCGCCAATGGCCATTCCGCCGATCAGCAGCAAGGCGGTTTTGCCGGTGAGTACCTCGCGAATCTGGTGCCAGCGCAAGCCGTCACTGCCTTTTGCCAGTGCGAGCCCGATCAGGATGGCCGGAATCTCGAGTGCCACCACCAATGCAACCAAGACCGGATCGGCTGATTGGCCGCCACGTTCGGTGAATTGTTGGGCGGCAATAAAGGTAACGGCTGAGACAGAACCAAAATGTGCGGCGAGTGCCGCAGCATCAATCCGTGAATCGCGGAGCCACCATTTCGCAATGAAATAGGCACTCGTGGCGGTGGCGATGCCCGCAAGCAAGGTGACAAAAATCAGCAAGGGCAGGTTGGCCGGTGCGTTGTTGCTGAGCGCCACGCCGCCTTTCAGGCCGATGGCGAGCAACAGGAATATCGACAGGTAGGATTGGATGGCTGCGGGTATTTCAAGGTCGCTGCGGACGGCTCGTGCAAACATCCCAAGTGCAAAGGCCAACACGACTGGCGACAGCAGATTGCTGATCAATAATTCCGAGGAAAACATCTTAAATCTCGACGGTATATTTTGCGGGAGCGGGATTCATGTGTCCGCATTGATCGCAGCGGCGATGTTCTTTCGAACGGTAGAATTTTTCGAATACGGCCGGAAATTGCGTTTCGATATTTTCCAGCACGAAATATTTTTCATACAGTTTGTGGTTGCAGCTTTCGCAATACCACTGTAGACCGTCGAGTTCATTCGGCAGGCGCTTGCGTTCAATCACCAGCCCGATCGAATCCGGGCCGCGTTGCGGAGAATGCGGGATTCTGGGCGGCAGGTAAAAAATCTCGCCAGCCTTGATCGGAATATCGCGGCTTTTGCCGTCTTCCTGGATTTTCAGAACCATCTCGCCTTCGAGTTGGTAGAAAAACTCCGGGCCCTCGTCCCAGTGATAATCGGTGCGCTGATTCGGACCGCCGACTACCATCACGATGAAATCACCATCGACGATGCATTTGTTGCCGACCGGCGGTTTCAGCAAATGACGATGTTCGTCGATCCACTTCTGGAAATTGAAGGCAGGCGTAATCATGGTTTCAATCCTTCAGCACGGCAGTGCATTTCAATTCGATGGCAATCGGTGTGGGTAATGCCGTGATGCCGAGAGTGGTTCGGCACGGGGCAAGGGCCGCATCGGGAAAATACTCGGCCCAAATCTGGTTATAGATCTTGAAATCGTGTGCCATGTTGGTCAGATAGACCGTGACATCCACCAAGTCAGAAAAATCCGCACCGCTGGCGTTCAATACCGCTTTCACATTGGCGAAAACCGAATGGCATTGTGCGCTGATGTCGTAGCTTTCGAGTGAATAATCATCGCGATGGACATTGCCGGGAATGCTGTTATCCACTGCACTGCGCGGACCAATGCCGGACAGGAAAAGCAGGTTGCCGACCCGACGTGCGTGTGGATAGTGGCCGACGGCCTTGGGTGCGGTGTTGGTCTCTATGGAATTATTCATGAGACGACATGCTCGCCCAGCTTGGCCAGTGCTCTCGGATATTCCCGTGTCAGCTGTTCCTTGTTGCGAATGCTCATGCTCAGGTCGCTGATGCGGCCATCGAGCAGGCTGTAAACCCAGCCATGCACCGCGAGGTTCTGGCCACGAGCCCAGGCATCTTCAACCACAGTCGTCTGGCAAACATTGACCACTTGCTCGATCACGTTCACTTCGCAAAGCCGCGCATGGCGCATGGAATCGAATTCCTGGCTCTGGATAAATGCCGAGTGCTTGTTGGCGACATCGGCAATATGGCGCAGCCAATTATCGGCGAGCCCGACGCGGGTGTTCGACAAGGCAGCATGTACGCCGCTGCAGCCATAGTGACCGCAAACGATGATGTGCTCGACTTTCAGCAAATCCACCGCGAATTGAATCGTACTGAGGCAATTCAAATCGGTGTGTACGACGACATTGGCGATGTTCCGGTGCACGAATACTTCACCCGGTTGCATGCCGGTAATCTGGTTCGCAGGCACACGTGAATCCGAACAGCCAATCCAGAGATATTTCGGCGCCTGCATTTTCGACAGGCGCTTGAAGAAATCCGGATCTTCGCTGCGGACTTTTTCGGCCCATTCCTTGTTCTGTTTGAGCAAATCTTGCAATGGCATGCTTTATCCCAGGTCGATGCAAATGTTCTTTGTTTCAGTGAAAAACCGCATGGCGTCCAGGCCGCCTTCGCGACCGAGGCCAGATTGTTTCATGCCACCGAATGGTGTGCGCAAATCACGTTGCAGCCAGGTGTTGATCCAGATGATTCCGCATTCCACTGCATTGGCAACATGGTGGGCACGGCGAATATCGCCGGTCCAAATACTGGCGGCCAAGCCGTAGTCGCTCGCGTTGGCCAACGCCACCGCTTCGGTTTCATCCTCAAATGCCTGTAGCGTAACGACCGGTCCGAAAATTTCTTCCTGATTGCTACGGGTGTAGGGGCCGAGGTTTTCGAATACGGTCGGTGCGATAAACCAGCCTTGCTCGCAACGACCCGATGGCGCGATGGCATTGCCGCCGCATAATAGCTGGCCACCTTCGGCTCTGGCGAGTTCGATATGCGACATCACCTTGTCGAAATGGGGTTTCGAAATCATCGAACCCATTTGGGATTTGCCATCCATTGGGTCGCCTACACGAAGATGTTTTGCCCTTTCGACAAAAGCATCGCGAATTTCCTTGTAAATGGATTTTTCGATCAGTATCCGCGAACCGCACAGGCAAATTTGTCCGGAGTTCTGAAACGCGGATCGTATCAGGGTATCGATCAGGTTTTTTCTGGGCGCATCGGCAAAAATAATGGTGGGGTTTTTTCCACCCAATTCCAGTGATGCTTTTTTCAAGGCAGGTCCGCAATGCGCGGCAATCTTCTTGCCTACTGCGGTGCTGCCGGTAAATGAAACCGCTTTGACATCTGCATGTTCTACCAATGCCTGGCCGACTTTGTGGCCGAGCCCATGAACGATATTCAGCACGCCTTCCGGGAATCCGATTTTCTGCGCCAACTCGCCCAGCATCGCGGCCGTCATCGGTGTAATTTCCGATGGCTTGGCAATCACGCAATTGCCGGCAGCCAAAGCCGGGGCAATCTTCCAGGTGAATAAGTACAGCGGCAAATTCCAGGGTGAGATGCAGGCGACAATGCCGAGCGGCGAATGCGTCGTGACATTCCACCCGGCCTGGCCGTGGTGGGATTCACTCGAAAACTGGCTGGCGCACGCAGCAAAAAAACGCAGATTTTCGACAGCGCGAGGCATTTCGGTGTCACGACTTAATGCCAGCGGCTTGCCGGTATTATTGGTTTCGGCAAGCGCGAATGATTCAATGTTTTGTTCGAGTGCATCTGCCAGTTTGTTGAGCCAGCCGGCGCGTTCGCTGTTGCTTAATCGTGACCAGTGGGGAAATGCTTTTCTTGCGGCAATAACGGCGGATTCGACATCGCCTTCGTCGCTGTCCGGACAGCGTGCGATACACTGGCCGGTAGCTGGATTCAAAACATTGAGCCACGCATCGCCATGGGCGGCGGTTTGCTTGTTGCCGATGGTGTTGAGGATCGTCGCTGTCATCCTGCTAGATTAACCTGTAAGCGCTCCATCCGGACAGGTTTGTTGCTCAGGAGAAAAACTCGATGCCGACAAATTCCTCGCGGTACCAGGCAACGCGAGCGGAATAACTGGGCACCGGGCCCGGCTCGCCAAAAATATAAACGCGGCCTTCATCCTGCAGGTTGAACGGCCACGAGCGAGGACGCGAAATCTGGCAGCCGCCCTTGGAAATATCCTTGATTTCGACCAGGAATGCCTTGCTGCCACTGACAAACATGGCATGCCCATGTTGCAGGTGGCGAGTGTGGATCCGGCGTTCGAATAGGGCCATAGGTGCGGATATTACGACATCTCGTCGATGATTTGGATGGGGATTGGCTGGGCTTGCAGGTATTGCAAGCCGATTAGCTTGCCGTCTTCCCAGACGAGCATGGCCTCGGCATCGATAATATTTTCGTTGTCCATGACGAAGTACAGATTCAATACATCGTTCGGCGAAAAGTTCCAGTCTGAGGGTTTTTGAACACAGCAGCCGGTTTGTGAAAGATTTTCAAGCCGGGTAATGCAGGAATGATCTTTGGTCGCCACGATGACCTGGCATTGGTAGCTGTAACGTATGGCTCTACGTTGATCATCCATGCTCATGCAAAGCTTCCTTCACTTCAGGGCGTTGATCCTATCCTAGCTAGCCCAGTGTAATCTTAAAGTGAGCGTGTCCGTCCACCGTCCACCGGCAAATTAATGCCATTGACGTAGCCTGCTTGAGGCGATGCAAGAAAAACAACGGCTGCTGCGATTTCGGAGGCTTCGGCGAAGCGGCCTGCCGGTACGGTACTTAGCATGGCATTGGCAATTTCTTCGCTGGCTTTGTTGGTCGCGGCGGAACGTTCATGCAGAATTTGCTCAAGCCTTTGGGTGCGCGTGTAACCGGGTAGCACATTGTTGACGGTAATACCGAAAGGCCCCAGCTCGCTGGCGAGGGTTTTTGACCAGCTGGCGACTGCGCCGCGAATGGTATTGGAGACACCGAGGTTTGCAATCGGTTCTTTTACCGAAGTCGAAATGATATTTACGATGCGACCCCATTGGGTATATCGCATATTGGGCAAAACCGCCTGCACCAGTATTTGATTGGCGATCAGATGTTGCTGGAACACGGCGAGATATTGTTCTGGTGTCGCGGTACTTGCAGCGCCACCGGCAGGACCGGCGGTATTGTTGATCAGGATATCGATCTTGAAGGCCTTCAACATTTCATCGAGTTTATGTTTCAGGCCTTCGCTGTCGGAAACATCGGCCATCATGTAGTGGTGCTGCTGTCCATCGCAAACCAGGGGCAGGGCAAGGCGCAATTCATCCAGCACCTTGCCGCGTCGCGCGAGCAAAATAATATTGGCGCCTTGTTCGGCCAAGCCGATCGCACTGGCTCGGCCAATGCCTTCGGAAGCGCCGCAAACGAGAGCCGTTTTTCCTTGCAATGGATGTTGTTGCATGTTCCGCCCTTAAGGTTTTTGTTTGTCGAGTTGTTCGCGCATCATTTCTGCGATCAGCGCGCCATGATGTTGATTGCTCGAAGGCAGTTGTTCAATCACCGATTCGATATTCGCTTCCGGATGATTCTGGCTTAGTTTGAATTTCATCGAGATTTCTTTCGCGACCAGACGAAAGCCGACAATGCCGGCCAATTGCTTGCGATGGTCTTCACGTGTCTCCGGCTCGAATTCCCAATCGCTGCCAACCATGGTTTCATTGACTTCCGTCAAATCCGAAACAATCGACGCGAGATCTTTTTCTTCGTGGGTAACTTCAAGCTGGCCATGAATATGGGCAATCGCGTAATTCCAGGTTGGTACACGAGCCTTTTCTTCCTTGTCCGGATACCAGCCGGGAGAAATATAGGCATTCGGTCCATGGATGATCAATAAGGCTTCCAGATTGCCCTTCCATTGCGGATTCGGTTTCGCCCAATGGCCACGGAAGATGACTTCGCTTTCATTCCGTTCGTAAAGGACCGGAATATGGCTTACGAATGGTTGGCCATCAACCGTGGTAATCACGCTGGCAAAAGCATTCCACTCGACCAGACGGTCCAGTTCCAGCAGGTCGGTCTCGGCGAAATATTTCGGCGTGTACATGGTTTTGCGTTTCAGTTTGTTTCGGGCAAGGTACGCATCATGTAGGGCACGATTTCATTATCGTCATCGGCTTCGGGCGGCACCAGATCTTCCAGCAAAATGCCGAATTGTTCGGCATCGTCGTCATCCATGCCATCCAGCGAACGGAATTCCGCATCCATCAAGGCTGCTGCGGCGATTTCATGGCTTTCATAGACCAGAGTGTTACCGGTTGAATCGAATACATGGGCAATACCGCTGTCGAATACACGCAGCCGCGCCCAAACGAGTTGACGATGAAAAATCGTCAGCCACCATTGTTCGTGTTCGATGATGAATTCGTCCGGGTTTTGTTCTTTTTCGAAATTGTCCGACATAACTCTGAACCTCAATTTTTGAATGTAATGGCGATCGCCGTGCCGATGATGCCCAGCAGCGTTATCCAGCCCATTACGGCAGCGTTACCGGCAAACAGATTCATGCCGGAGTCCTTGAATTTCCTGAAACCAAAACACATCAGCCACCAGCTGTAGGACATGCCGCCATCTTCGGTGCCGCTTTCAAATCCGTACTTTTTATCGAGTTGATGCCGATACGCCAGTACGCGAAAACCGAAATGGCCAGGACCCGCGGAGCCCGTCAAGCCGAGAAAAAGAAAAAGCCAGATGGAATTCATGTGTTTTGCTTGTTAATACGTCGCCGAACCGGGTGCACGCGGATACGGAATGGCATCACGAATATTTTGCAGGCCGCAGACATACACCATCAGGCGTTCGAAACCTAGGCCGAAGCCGCAATGCGGCACGGTGCCATAGCGGCGGAAGTCGCGGTACCACTCGTAATGCGAAGGTTCCAGGCCGAACTGCAGCATGCGTGAATCGAGAATATCCAGACGTTCCTCGCGTTGGCTGCCGCCGATGATTTCGCCAATGCCAGGTGCCAATACATCCATTGCTGCCACGGTTTTGCCGTCGTCGTTCAGGCGCATGTAGAACGCCTTGATCTGCTCGGGATAATTGGTAACCACGACCGGACGACCGACGTGTTTTTCGGTCAGCCAACGTTCGTGTTCGGTTTGCAGGTCCAGGCCCCATTCGACCGGGTAGTCGAATTTCTGGCCGGATTTTTGCAGCAGGGTAATCGCCTCGCTGTAATCGATACGCTCAAACGGCGACTTGATGAAATTCTCGAGTTTGGCGATCGCGCCTTTTTCAACGCGCTCATCAATGAACTGCATATCATCCATGCGCTCGTTCAATACGGCTTTGAAAATGTATTTCAAAAACGCTTCGGCCAGATTGGCGTCGTCGTTCAAATCTGCGAATGCCATTTCAGGTTCGATCATCCAGAACTCAGCCAAATGCCGGGTCGTGTGCGAATTTTCTGCGCGGAAAGTCGGGCCGAAGGTATACACCTTCGACAATGCCAAACAGAAAGCTTCGACATTCAATTGACCCGATACGGTCAGGAAAACTTCCTTGCCGAAAAAGTCTTTCGAGAAATCGATTTCACCATTGTCCGTACGCGGCAGGTTCATCATGTCGAGTGTGGATATGCGGAACATCTGGCCTGCGCCTTCAGCATCGGACGTGGTGATGATCGGCGTGTTGACCCAGCAAAAGCCTTCTTCATGGAAGAAGCGGTGAACCGCTTGCGACATGCAGTTGCGTAAGCGCGTGACGGCGCCGAACAAGTTTGTGCGTGGACGTAAATGGGCGTATTCGCGCAAATATTCCATCGTGTGCTGTTTTGGCTGCATCGGGTAGGTCAGTGGTTCCTCGACCCAGCCCACGACTTCGATTTTCGAAGCCTGAATCTCGAAGCTTTGTCCCTTGCCTTGGGAGGCCACCAGAACGCCAGTGGCAATCACGCTGCAACCAGTGCTCAAGCGTTTCACTTCGCTTTCATAATTATCCAAAATGGCGGGGGCGACTACCTGGATGGGGTCAAAGCAGGAGCCATCGCTGACAGTCACGAAGCTCAAACCCGCATTTGAGTCACGGCGGTTTCTGACCCAGCCACGAACGGTAACTTCACTCCCGGCAACGACCTTGCCGGCGAGCGCCTTTTGAATACTGACGACTGCCATCCTTGAATCCTTGAAAAAAGAGCTTATCTAAGCCCTTAAGAATAACCTTTACCGGCCCATTCACGTAATACCGCTATAATTCGCCCAACGGAATCGAGTACAAAATCATGGCTGTCACCTTAAGTTCCAACGCTTTAGCCCGGGTTCGCGAATATCAGGCTCAAACACCGGGTTCGATTGGTTTGCGCTTCGGCGTGAAGAAAAGCGGATGCTCTGGTTGGGCCTATGTCATTGATATGGCGCAAGATCGCAAGCCTGACGACTTGGTGTTCGTGCAGGAAGGCATTGAAGTATTGGTTGATCCCGCAAGCTTGCCGCAGGTGGATGGCACCGAAATCGATTTCGTCAGCCAGGGCTTGAATCAGCAATTTATCTTCAAGAATCCGCGCATGGCCGGCGAATGCGGCTGTGGTGAGAGCTTCACGACCGAAGAATCCGCCCTCTAATTGAGTCAATGAAGCCGACTTTCTTTAAAAAGCCCGGCGATTTTCAAGCCTGGTTGGCCAAGCATCATCACGATCACAAAGAACTGCTCGTCGGTTTTTACAAGAAAGACTCGGGAAAACCCAGCATCACTTGGCCTGAATCAGTGGATGAAGCGCTTTGTTATGGTTGGATTGACGGGGTTCGGAAGTCGTTTGACGATGTCAGCTACACGGTCCGGTTCACCCCGCGCAAAACGACCAGCATATGGAGTCTGGTCAATATCAGAAAAGTTGAGGTCCTGACGGCCGAAGGTCGCATGCAGGCTGCCGGAATTCAGGCATTTGCCGCCCGAAAAGACAGCAAGTCAGGCGTTTACGCTTTTGAACAAAAGCCGGTCGATCTGCCTGAGGAATTCGTGAAAATATTCAATAAAAACAAGGCTGCATGGACATTTTTCCAGGTCCAGCCGCCTTCGTATCGAAGAACTCTGGTTTGGTGGGTGGTGAGCGCGAAGCAAGAGGCCACCCGCAAGTCACGTCTGGACAAGCTGATCGAAGCCTCGGCCCAGGGCATGCGTTTGCGATAGCCTGTATAGGGCGTAAAACTTCTTTTAATTCTTATACTTGCTTGCGTTAAGTCTATTGCGGCTGGCATAATGTGCGGCTCCCTGACTAGCTACATCTCGGGGACCCTTGCTCCACGACCTGCTTTATTTTCAATGTCGGGGGCTGTTTGGCCGAAAGGCCGCATCCTTAAGGAATTAACCATGCGTCATTATGAAGTCGTATTCATGGTCCATCCGGACCAAAGCGAACAAGTGCCAGCCATGATCGAGCGTTACAAATCGCTGA
>JAKQKT010000329.1 GCA_029560515.1 Pseudomonadota bacterium | reverse complement strand
GCACAATTTGAATCATCCTGCCTTCAACAAGCGTCTTTTGAATATGTCGAGAGATTTGCAGAATCTGACCAATGGTCGTTACTACTGGCTGAGTACGCAGGAACAAATTGGTTTGGCCAAGCTCGGTAAAGCCATTGCGGTAAGCAAGGACAGTGTTTTCTCGGGTACTCTGCAAACCGGTTCGGACAAGCTTGAGCTCTCGCCGGACAGCATCGTCAGCAGGAACTTTACCCAGGCAGATCTGGTCAGGGGTGTTCATTTCGAGCCTGTGGAAAAAACCAACTTGTACGCCACGGTGGATATTGCCGGTATTCCAAAACTCCCACCGCCCGCCAATGACAAATACATCAAGGTCACGCGCCAGTATTTCCAGCCCGATGGCACTGTTTGGAAAGGCGGCAACTTGAAGGAAGGCGAAATTCTGCTCGTGCAGGTAAAACTTCAGGCCAATCAAAGCATGAACGATGCCTTGCTGGTGGACTTGCTGCCGGCCGGGCTGGAAGTGGAAAACCTGAATCTTGCCAAAGACGATCAATGGAAGGATGTCGAAATCGATGGCGTCAATCTGCAGAATCGCAGCGAAGCGGCAACCATCGTGCATGAGGAATTCCGGGATGACCGCTATGTCGCCGCAATCAAGCTCTACAACGGCCAGTATGCGAAATTATTCTATATCGTCCGTGCGGTAACACCTGGTACCTACACGGTGCCTCCACCGCAGGTCGAAGACATGTATCGTCCAACCATTCGCGGTGTTGGTGTTGCATTTCCGGCTAGCATCACGGTAGTTCAACCGAAATAATCACGTGCTTGCGGAGTCTCTGATAAATTCGCGCAGGCAAAAACGATGGCGATTATTCGCCATCGTTTCACTGTGCATCATGCTGACTGCTTTGATACTGGATCGCTGCTATCCATTGCCTTTACCGGCGCAAGACAATGCGAGCGTTCTAGTCACCGCCCGTGATGGCAGGCCATTACGGGCATTTGCTAGCGGTAACGGCGTCTGGCGCTATCCTGTAAAAGTGGAAGATGTTTCACCTTTGTATATTGAAGCCTTGATTGGCTACGAAGACCGTTACTTCTATTGCCATGCCGGCGTGAATCCATTTGCGATTGGCAGGGCGGCAATCCAGGGTGCCCGCAATGGCCGGATTATTTCCGGCGGGTCGACGATCACGATGCAGGTTGCACGCATCCTTGAGCCGCATCCACGAACCGTATTCGGAA
>JAKQKT010000304.1 GCA_029560515.1 Pseudomonadota bacterium | reverse complement strand
TCGTTTAATCGAAATCAATACCAATGCCGGTGGTGCATTCCTGAATGTGGCGATGATGCAGGCTCAGCAGGCATGCTGTATCGGTATGGGCGATTTTCTGGGAACTCCGGTGGCTGCCGAGGGAGTTGAATCAAGGCTGGTTGCCATGTTTCGCAAAGAGTGGGCGCTGGCTCGCGGTGACACAACCCTGGTTCGCATCGCCATCGTGGATACCATGCCCGCAACACAGTATCTCTATCCGGAATTTCTGTTGTTTAAAGAGCTGATGGAATCGAGTGGTATCGAAGTGGTGATTGCCGATCCTTCCGAACTGATGTTGCGGGACAACACATTGCGGCATGCGAATGGTGTGGTCGATATGGTTTACAACCGGCTTACCGATTTCTATTTCGATTTGCCGGAGCATTGGCAGCTGCGCGAGGCGTATGTCAGTGATGCTTCGGTATTTTCTCCGCATCCCCGTGCGCATGCCTTGCATGCCAATAAACGCAACATGATTTTGCTCAGTGATGCGGATCGCTTGGCTCAATGGCAGGTTCCGCCTGAGACCATTGATTTACTGCTGCAGCATGTGCCAAAAACATTGGCACTTGGTGAAGCGAATGCGGAAAGCCTCTGGAAGGATAGAAAAAACTGGTTCTTCAAGCCGGCGAGTGGTTTCGGAAGCCGTGGCGCCTATCGTGGCGACAAGATCACGACGAAGGTGTTTGCCGAAATACAACGAGGTGACTATGTTGCGCAAAAGCTGGTGCCGCCAAGCGGAAGAATGACGCGATCGAAGACTGGCGATGCAGAACTCAAGCTTGATGTTCGCGCATATTCATACGATGCAGATGTGCAATTGTTTGCCGCAAGGCTGTATCAGGGCCAGACCACGAATTTCCGAACGCCGGGTGGCGGCTTTGCTCCCGTGTACGCGGCGCCGGAATCCATTCTCGCTTGTGCTACCGATCTTGCATTGGCATCTGCATGTGATGCCCAGGGCGGAATACTCCAGATGCGGCAGTAATTTTTTTTCTGCTGCTGTCAGGATTACGGACTTGTTATTTCAGGGTCACCACAATGTCGCTCAATTTGAGCTTGCTCTCTTCCAGTTCGCCTTTTGCCGTCGAACCCTGCGTGACGGCGGCTCCTACCCAGGCATAGTAATCATCATGCTGCCTGAATACCGAGCGCAGGATTTGGGTGAATGAAGCCTTTCTGTCCGGTGAATACATGCCAACCAGGCCGTAGTAGGGGCCACGTTTGGCCTTTTCGATTGCCAGCAATGCAGGGATGCCCTCGGCGCAGGGACTCACGCCTGGCGGCAAGACGGCGCGCAGGCAATCGGTAATGGTTTTGCCGGAATCGGTACTGACCGAAAAGGCCGTCATCATGTGCCTCAGTCGGTCAAGGTTCAAAACATTCGGCCCTTGTCGGGAAACGTCGCCCACTTTCGCAACGCCGGCACCAAAACCGTCGGCAGAAAGCCGGTGCTCGGCAATAATCTTCGGGTCGCTTAAAAACTGTTCAAGCAGGCGTTCGTCGATTTCGGGATTTTTGTCTTTCGGGTATGTCCCGGAAAGTTTGTAGGCATTGAATTTCCCCGGTGTCCATTCCAGCAAAACTTCAGGACATTTGCCGACAAATGCCGCCGACCCGATATCGAGATAAAAACTGCGACTAAGCGAATTATGCGAGGGCTGGCAGTGGAATGTCTGAAGTAAGTCAACTGCCGGCAAGGGTACTCGTCGTGCTACGGTCATTCGCCGCGCCGGCTCTTTGTGAACCCAATCGAGAACCTGTTCTACCTGTGCAAGGTAATGTGCTTCATCGGATTGATCCAGTGCTGCCACCAGTTCGACCTTGTTTTGGCCGCAGGCACACTTTGCCATTTTCGTGGCGGCAAGATGAAGTGCCTGGGCATCGCCGTGAAGGAGGGT
>JAKQKT010000290.1 GCA_029560515.1 Pseudomonadota bacterium | reverse complement strand
AATGATGACTCATGGTGATCCCTGAAAATGGATTTAGGCGAGCTCTGAGAGAGCCAATGACAAATCCGTGCTGGTACCGATTGCACGGGCATCGATTGTTTTATCAATACGTTTGATCAGACCAGTCAATACTTTGCCCGGCCCGCATTCAGCGATATGCATTGCACCGCTGGCAGCGAGTTTTTGAACGCATTCGGTCCAGCGAACGGGTGAATATAGCTGGCGAACGAGGGCATCCTGAATCGCTTCGATGCTTGAATGCGCAATCACGTCGGCGTTTTGAATCACGGGGCGATCAGGCATCGTCCATGCCAAAGTTTTCATGAACTCGCCAAGTTGTGCAGCAGCATCGCGCATCAATGGCGTATGCGAAGGCACACTCATCGCGACGCGAATCACCTTGCGAACTCCGCGTTCATTCAAGACGGCAGTGGCACGCTCGAGAGCAGTTGCATGACCGCCAATCACGATTTGACCGGGTGAATTGTAATTACACGGAACGATGCAGGAATCGGATGTTGACACTTCCCTGCAAACCTCTTCGACCAACGCGTCTTCGGCACCCAGTACCGCGGCCATTGCACCGATGCCGGCTGGCACGGCGGCTTGCATCAAGCGGCCGCGTTCACGCACCAATTTGGCTCCGTCGTGCAATGACAAAGCACCCGAAGCGACCAGGGCCGCATACTCGCCCAGACTATGCCCGGACATTTGCGCCGGCTGCACACCTTTATTGGTTTGCCAAACACGCCACACGGCGATACTCGCTGCCAACAAGGCTGGCTGGGTAATTTCGGTCTGGTTTAGTTTTTCTTCAGGGCCATTTTGCGACAAATCCCAGAGATCCAGCCCGGCACCTTCCGATGCTTCTGCAAATGCCTTCTGGACGTCAGCATGGGAAGCTGCAAGTTCGGCAAGCATGCCGACACTTTGCGAACCCTGCCCCGGAAATACAAATGCCAAATTCGGTTTCATTGGTCTGCCACTAAAAAGAAAGTGAGCATGATAATGCCCAATACGGAGTTTCGTCTGTACCAGGGCGTAGGGTTTGCCGAATGATATTGCGCCTGATGCTGATCAATAACGGATTAAAGCCGAGCCCCAGGTAAAGCCGCCGCCAAATGCTTCGAGCAAGATCAATTGCCCGCGTTCAATTCGACCGGATCGTACCGCTTCATCCAGTGCCAAGGGCACCGAACCTGACGAGGTATTGCCGTGGCGATTGACGGTAACGATCACGCGATCCATCGGCATTTGCAGACGTTTTGCAGTCGCCTCGATGATGCGCAAATTTGCCTGATGCGGGATCAACCAGTCGAGTTCGGACTTGTCGATACCATTCGCCAGCAGTGTTTCTTCAACGACGGAATCCAGCGCTTTCACCGCGTATTTGAAAACGTCATTGCCGGCCATCATGACACGCACACCGGCATTCGGCTCGTCTGGCTTGAAGCCCGCCGAAACACCGACAGGGTTGTACAAAAGATGCTTTTTACTGCCGTCGGCATGTAAATGTGTCGACAGAATTCCGGTCTCGGCATCGGCTTTCAAAACGACGGCACCGGCGCCATCACCGAACAGTACGCAGGTTTTGCGATCGGTCCAATCGACCATGCGGGTCAGTGTTTCGGAACCCACGACCAGCGCCGTTTTTACCGAACCGCTTTTGATGAATTTGTCGGCAACGCCCAGCGCGAACACAAAACCGGAACAGGCCGCATTGACGTCAAACGCCGGAATACCCAAAGCACCGAGTTTTTCCTGGATCAGACAGGCACTGGACGGAAAAATGAAATCGGGTGTGGTGGTGCCAAGAATAATCAGATCAAGATCGGCAGCGGTGACACCGGCGGCTTCCATCGCACGTTGTGCCGCGATGAAACCCATGTAACTGGTAGTTTCACCCTCGGCGGCGATATGACGCTCTTCGATGCCGGTTCGTTCACGGATCCATTGATCATCGGTATCGACCATTTTCTCGAGGTCGGCATTCGTCAGAATTTTTTCCGGCAAGTAGCTGCCGGTGCCCGCGATACGCGAATAAATGGTCATGCCGCTTCCTCAATAGTTCTTGCCGTACATCTTAAAGCTTCTGCCGCCGGAAATAGACACGGCGGGACAAGCCCGCCGTACTAATTTAAATCAAACGAGACTCGAATGCCTTGCGGCATGAATCTTATTCTTCGATTTCAGCAGCCGATTTCACCTGCACGACCTGGCGGCCGCGGTAGAAACCGTCTTTCGTCATGTGATGACGGATATGGGTTTCGCCGGAGGTCTTGTCGGTCGACAAAAGCTTCGAGCTCAGGGCATCGTGCGAACGGCGCATGCCGCGGGTCGATGGGGTTTTACGGGATTTTTGAACGGCCATTTTGTTTCTCCAACACTAACAACTATCGTTTTAGATCTTTCAACGCAGATAGTGCGGCGAAAGGATTAGGGGTTTCTTCTTCGATCTCCACCATGTCGGCCGGCCATTCGGCTTCTATAGCTTCGGAATCGGGGTTAATCGGTACTACCGGTAAAGCCAGAATCAATTCGTCTTCGATCAAATCCGCAGGATGCAAACTGCCGTTATCGTCAACCAGTACCGCTTCAACATCGGGCAGCAAGGCAGCTTCTTCGGCTTCATCGCGGATCAGACCCAGCCGTTGCCTGATGTCGACCGGATAGAAAAAACGCTCCAGTGTTCGTTGGCAAAGCAGGGGGAGTTGTGCTTGAAGATGCAGGTCAACATAACGCTGCCCCAGATCATCCCGCCCGAACTCGACGACATAATGACAATCGCCCTCGGCGTCTATCAGACTGCTGCCCAACCGTTTGAAACCGGCCAATGGCAGTAATCCTTCAAAACGTCGCCCGGTCGCAACCATGCGCCAAGCATCTAGCACCAAGGGCAAAGTCGCGGACATAAGAGGGCAATTGTAGTGACTCCCCCTACCTACTGTCAAATGAAAATACCCTTTCTGGACAGGGATTTGCAGAGATTACGGGGCTAATGCAGACTGCGCGCTCGCAATATGGAAATTCCCAGTGCTCATACCTTCGGTTTTGCTAGGTTTCATTATCCTCGTTTCGGCTGTTCTGTGGTATCGACGCGGGATATCAAAACGTCGCAGTGCCGGGCTTTTCCACCTGCTGGACCTGGCCGATGACATGGAGCGCCTGCTTAATCTGAGCCAAAAACGCATGCAGGCCATGCAAACCGTAGTCGGCAGAGTGCCCGCAGATATCGGGGCAATCGCCGCTGCGGCGCTGAACAGCTCGGAAAAGATAAAGGCCGCCAAGCGCGACTTGCTGCAACATCGGCTTTGGATTCAACAACATAGCGAAACCGCCAGCCAGCTCGAAATCGACAATG
The DNA here is from genome assembly GCA_029560515.1 of Pseudomonadota bacterium. Lineage (GTDB taxonomy): Bacteria > Pseudomonadota > Gammaproteobacteria > Xanthomonadales > Xanthomonadaceae > Arenimonas. The sequence goes on along the minus strand of JAKQKT010000290.1, from coordinate 5,015 downwards.
CCTGCACCGCCCTGACCCGCTCGCGGGACCGTATCGCCGAACAGCTTGAGGCTCTCGAAAACGCCGGTGCCGACTTGGTGCAGGCAACAGCCAGTACCGAACAGGCCGCAGAAAGGGAACCTGCCAGCCTTAGAAGGAGTGAAGAATGATGCTGATTCTGGCTTCCACCTCACGCTACCGCCGCGAATTGCTGCTGCGGCTTGGCCTCCCTTTCCAGACCGCTCGACCGGATGTCGACGAAACACCATTGCCAAATGAGAACCCCCATCATCTGGCCCAGAGACTTGCGGAGGCCAAAGCGCGGGCCGTAGCCAAAAACTTTCCGAACGCCTGGGTGATCGGGGCGGACCAAGTGGCGGCCTTGAATGGCCAGGCCATCGGCAAACCCGAAAATTTCGAACGAGCCGCCGATCAACTCAGCGCAGCAAGCGGCAAACACATGCGTTTTTACAGCGCATTCTGTCTCTTGCGACTTGAGCCCTACAAACTTATCGCCAATACCGATATTACCGATGTCCACTTCCGCAAGCTGGATGCGACTGAAATCGAACGCTACCTGCACAAGGAACAACCTTATGATTGCGCAGGCAGCTTCAAAGCCGAAGGCTTGGGCATAAGCCTGTTTGACAAGATTGAATCCAGCGACCCGACCGGCCTGATCGGCCTGCCCCTGATCAGCCTTGGCAAGGCTTTGCGACAAGCCGGTATCAGCCTGTTTTAATTCGCTGCGGGTTTCACTGATCAATCCGCGTATTGCAGGCCTTGTGCGGCTCGGCACCAAGCCGCGCATGGAACATCGAAAAACTCTTGCCTCGACCGGGCCCATAAACCACCTTGTCGAATACCAGACTATTAAATTCGTTGCATAGCTTTGCGCGCCATTGCTCGCGCAGCCACTCCTTTGTATTCGTTTCTTCGATGACGATCAAAACTGGCGTATTTCTTTGAAGTTTAAGCAAAGCGTTGTTATCAACCTGCCAATCCCGCAATTGCCTTGCACGTCCGTGCTTTATGTTAAGCGGGTGATCCAGCACGTAAATCTGCTTTTTCCCCTCAAATGACACCTGCAGCTGTGCCGCCAGCATGAAATTATCCGCAATCAGGACTTCATCGCTGCGAAGTGAAAGCCTGGTCGCATTCGAGATTTCATTCCATCCGAGAAAATTATCCGGATACGCCTTGTTGCCTGCCAGAGCACCCGAGAGGCCGGGCAATGCCACCATCAGAAAATAGCAGAATGCCAAGAGTGTTCCTGCCAGGGAAGTCACGATTATCCAGAGGTTTATTTTTTCAACCCGCTCCGGAAATTCTTTTGCGATCATCATCGGCAGTAGTGCAATCAAAGGGAAGTATGCCTGCAGCGGCCAATGAAAACTGGTGCGAACCTGATCGACGAAAAAAGCCAATCCGGCAAATAGAATTATCGGAAAACCGGCCGCGCCAAGAATCATTCCAGCCCTCTTGTCGCCCCGACGCCAGTTCTGGGAAACGCGCCACAGACACCACAGCATCGCGACATAAAGAATCGGTGTGGTGACTATTGCCTGGAGCGGCAGATGAAATAAACCGCGAGTCGAAAACTGCCAAGGGTTACGTTCATGAAACTGGAATTGCCATCCTGCAAAATCGTGTTGCTCGTTGTACAGAAACAAAGGCAGCCATGCACATGCACCCATCAACAGAACCGACAACAATTTGGGATCACGCCATTGTCGCCAGCCGCCGGCCATGATGAAGCCCATGGCACCTGCCAGCAAAATGATCATGAATCGATAATGCGTGGTGGCACCGATAATCAAGCCGAGCAAAAGTTGCAAACAATCTCGCCATTCGCATCCCTCGAGCAAACGCAATGAGGCATCCAGACATAACAGCGCAGCAAGACACAAGGCAGCTTCCGGCAGTGCCAATAGACCTAACGGCACAAGTAATGGAAGACAGCAGGCCATTACACCTGCCTGCCATGGGTGAGCCTCACCGGAAAACTGCCTTGCAATCCGAATGATCAAAAATGGCAGCAGCGCACCAATCAATAAAAATGCGATGCGAATCGAAAAAGGGTGATAAGCACCGATTTCGATGCCGAAACGAATCATCCAGGCCGTCATCCCCGGCAAGTCGGAATAAGCCCATGCCGGCCTGAAGGATTCCCAGGCATAAAATGCTTCGTCGCCGAAAAGCTGAAGCTGCCAGGCAAGCAATAATTTCATCAGCAGCATCAGCGACCAGAGCAGGTAAAATTTCACACGCCATGCGCTCGCATTTGTGGCAGCATGCTGCAAGTATTGATTCGATATCGCCAAACGGAACCCCCGCCATGTCTGCTAACGCCAGCACGTCTATCCTAACCGACTTGCATCATCAGGCTTTACTCGATGCCAAAACGCAAATCAACAGCATGGTTCTTGGCAAAAGCCACGAAGTAAGTTTGGCAATGACCTGCCTGCTAGCCGGCGGCCACTTATTGATCGAAGACTTGCCTGGCCTGGGAAAAACAACGCTGGCAAGAACCATGGCAGCGACACTGGGGCTGGAATTCCAGCGAAGCCAGTTCACCGCCGACCTGCTTCCATCGGATATTCTGGGCGTTTCGATTTTCGAACAGGCAACGCACGAGTTCCGCTTTCATCCCGGCCCGGTATTCACCCAATTGCTATTGGCCGATGAAATCAACCGTGCACCACCCCGCACACAAAGCGCACTGCTTGAAGCGATGGCCGAACAGCAAGTCAGTATTGATGGCCATACCCATAAGTTGCCTCAACCCTTTTTCGTGATCGCCACCCAGAATCCGGTGGATTTGGCGGGCACTTTTGCCTTGCCGGATTCACAACTGGACAGATTTTTGCTTCGACTGAAACTCGGCTACCCCGACACGAATGCCGAGCGCGAAATGCTGTCAGGCGACGATCGGCGTCATCTTATCGCCCAGCTTTCCCCCAAAATATCGCAACAACAATTGCTCTCGATACAACATGCTGTTACCGAAGTGCATGCAAGTGCCGCATTAATCAATTACGTACAGGCGCTGATGGCGGAAAGCCGCCGTCACAAGGGCATACGCGTTGGTTTATCGCCACGTGCCGGTCTTTCCTTATTGCATGGCGCGAAAGCCTACGCCTTGCTCGAGGGTCGGCGACACACCTTGCCTACCGATGTGCAAACCTTGTTCGTTGCCGTTGCTGCGCACAGGCTGGTACCGGAGGCGGAAGCGGACTCCCGCGAAACACTCTGCCAAAGCATTCTGACTTCCGTGGCTGTCGATTAATGAGCTCACAGGCTCGCGACCTGGTTGAACGATTTGGTGACCGCGCGGCCCGCCTGGCCTTTATCAGGCCCAAGAAACCGGAACCGATGCCCATTGAGCTGAACCGCGGACGCATTTATGTGCTGCCTACCGGCTTCGGATTATTCATCGCCGCCATCATCACCGCGTTACTGCTTGGCGCACTGAACTACAACAATAATCCTGCGATTTTTCTTGCCTTCATCATTGCCGCGGCGGCCCACAATAGTCTGGTGCATGCGCACTTGCTGCTATCGGGCCTGTGTATAAAAACGATGCATGCCGAACCGGTTCATGTCGGCCAAGCGATGCAGCTTCGAATGCGCTTCGATGCCAAAGGAGCGCGCGACAGGCAGGGACTGGAATTAGTCTGCGGCGACTCAGAAGAAAAATTCGATTTGCTGGCTCGCGAGCAAATCGAGGTCAATATCGAAATTCCCGCCACCCGTCGTGGCTGGATGCAAACAGGCAGAATGCGTGTAAGCACGGTGCGGCCATTGGGTCTCGCGCGTGCGTGGAGCTGGATTCGCCCCGACACGGACCTGCTTGTCTATCCGGCGTTGGAGTCGCAGGCACCCTCACTGCCAGAAGCGCAGGGGGAAGGCAGTCAATCACGCATGCACTCACAGGGAGAACATTTGCATCAATTGCGTGAGTATCGGCATGGCGATGCCCGCAAACAAATTGCCTGGAAGGCCTCCGCACGCAGCGAGCATCTGCTGGTACGCGAGTACGAAACACAGACAGCAAAGGAAATTCAGCTGGACTGGTTTAGCGTCGCCTCATTGCCCTACGAAGCGCGAATAGCGCGTTTGGCACGCTGGGTTGTGAATGCCGAACACAGTAACTGCCGTTATTCACTCCGACTACCGGATCAATTCATCGCCAGCGGTAGCGGCCCGGAACAACGACATGCCTGCCTGCGCGCGCTCGCACTGATGCCCCATGTCTGAACCCATCAGTTTTTCGCAAAGAAGAATATGTCTGCTGGCAGGCATTGTTTGCTGCCTGCCCATGCTGCTGCAATTGCCTTCGACTCTGATGCTGGTGTTTGCTTTCACACTTGCGCTTTCGTTTTTTTATCCCAGGCAATTGCCGGGATTCTTGCGATTCTTGCTGGTTGCCTTTCTCGGCGCCACGGTGATGACCAGCTACAATTTCGGCATTGGTCGCGATGCCGCCAGTGCGGGCCTGCTGGCCATGCTGGCATTGAAACCCTTCGAAACCCATAGCCAGCGCGATGCAAAAAGTCTGCTCGGTTTTTCACTCTTCGCCCCCTTTGCCGCCTTCCTGCAGGATCAGGGTCCGGTTACCCTCGGATTGAGCGTTGTCGCCGTATTGTTATGCCTCGCCTCATTTGCAGCATTGACACAGAACCTGCCGCGAATTTCTTGGCGTCCTCTGTTGAAATCTGCCTTCAGTGCCGGGCTGATCGCCCTGCCACTGGCGATGGCAGGATTCTGGCTATTTCCACGCCTGTCCACCCCGCTTTGGGGCTTGCCCGAGAATGCACTCGGCGGAAAAGGACTCGGCGACAGAATGGAACCGGTCGAATGGCTCGACAAATTGACCGATGACAGCATTGCGCTGCGCGTAAAGTTTTTGGACAAAACACCGGATCGTAACCAAATGTATTGGCGTGGCCCGGTGCTGACCCGCTTCGATGGCAGCGCATGGATACGCGACTTGGGTGCAATGGTAAGAACGCCGCCATCGCTTGGCAGTGATA
>JAKQKT010000250.1 GCA_029560515.1 Pseudomonadota bacterium | reverse complement strand
AGCAGCGTCAACGGTAGCAGCAGCGTCGGTAGCAGCAGCGTCGGTAGCAGCTTCGTCGGTTTTGGTGCAGGCGGTCAGAGCAGCGGCCAGGGCCAGTGCGAGCAGGGCTTTATTCAGGGACATGGGTATTTCCTCGTCTAGACGTTAAACAATATTGTTAATAACAAAACGTGCGCATACGGCGCACGTCCGGATATGATGCCATTATCTTTGCAGTAGTCAAGTGATTTTTGACGGAAGCCTTCGAAGCGCACTTTCGGCGATTCACCGGCTGTTTATGGGAGCTCGATTGCGATGGCCGTGGCTTCACCGCCGCCGATGCAAAGCGCTGCTACACCGCGTTTCCCGCCTGTTTTCAGCAGCGCATGGATCAGCGTAACAATTAGGCGGGCTCCGCTGGCACCAATCGGATGTCCAAGTGCACAGGCGCCGCCATTTATGTTCAGCTTGGAATGGGGTATGCCTAATTCACGCATCGGGGCCATCGCTACCGTTGCAAATGCTTCATTCACCTCGAACAGGTCAACGTCGGCGACCGTCCAGCCGGTTTTTTTGAGTACTTTTTCGATGGCGGCGACCGGTGCGGTCGTGAACCATTCCGGAGCCTGCGAGTGGGTACTATGGGCAACGATCCGGGCCAAGGGTTTCAGGCCTTTTGCTACAGCTTGGCTTTCTTCCATCAAAACCAGGGCGGCTGCACCGTCGTTGATACTGGACGAACTGGCGGCCGTGATAGTGCCATCCTTTTTGAAAGCCGGCTTGAGGCTGGGGATTTTGGATATATCGCACTTGCCAGGCTGTTCATCGGTATCGAATACGACTTCGCCCTTGCGAGTAGTGACGCAAACCGCAGCAATTTCGTCTTTGAACGATCCGTTCGCTTGTGCAGCCAATGCGCGGCGCACCGATTCTGCGGCGAATGCATCCTGTTCTTCACGCGTGAAATGATATTTCTCGGCACATAACTCGCCGAAGCCACCCATGGGTTGTTTGTCATAGGGATTGGTCAGGCCATCCCAGGCCATGTGGTCAAGCATTTCGGCGCTGCCAAAACGAATGCCGGTGCGCGAGCCGTTCAGCAGATGCGGTGCATTGGTCATGCTTTCCATGCCGCCCGCAACCACGATATCGGCCGATCCGGCCTTGATCAAGTCATGTCCGAGCATCACGGCTTTCATCCCGGATCCGCATACTTTATTGATTGTGGTAGCGCCGGCGCTGGTCGGAATACCCGCGGCGATGGATGCCTGTCGTGCCGGTGCCTGACCAAGACCTGCCGGCAGCACACAGCCCAAGATGACCTCGGAGACATCGGCAGGAGATACGCCCGATTGCTCGATTGCCGCTTTCATGGCGGCGGCTCCCAGTGCAGGTGCGGGAACGCCGGTAAATTGACCCAACAAGGCACCCAATGCGGTGCGTTTTGCACCGACGATAACGACAGACATGGCGGACTCCAGACAAGAATTATTTATTAGCAGGCGCTTTTGCGCGCCCCATATTATGCGCCTGCGTCGGCGCAGGAGGAAACATGATTCTGAAAACAGGTTGCCTGATGCTTGTGCCCGCTATGAAAGCTGGTTAGCCTGAGCCATAGGGGAGAGCATATGCGTCTTATACGTGGTGCCATGGTGTTTTGCGGATTCATGATGTTCGCATCGTCCCTGTCGCATGCGCAGGAAAACAATGCCGTACGTTTTCAGCGTTACGCTGTCGAAGATGGCCTCTCGCAAACCACCGTTCGCGACTTGTATCAGGATTCCCCCGGTTTCGTCTGGCTCGCAACACAGGACGGATTGGATCGTTTTGACGGTTACGAATTCCGTATTTATCGCAATGATCCCGACAAGACCAATACCCTGGGTGACAACCACATCATCGCCATCGAACCTGCGAATGCCGATGGTTTCTGGGTAGGCACGCAATCCGGGGGCTTGGCGCTTTATAACCGCAGCAATGACGACTTTAAGCGTTTTCAGGCGGGCGGGAAATTCGGCGATCTTGCCGATAACAGCATAAGCACGATGAAACGGGACAGGAGAAACCGTTTCTGGGTGGCAACCAACGCCGGAACCCTTCAGTGGTTCGACGAAAAGCAGATGACTTTTCAAAATGTCGCGTCGATAAATTCCGATTCGATAGGACGCGTCAAGGCCATGATTGATTATCGTCAGGGCCTGTTAATCGGCGCGCGCAACGGCATCTATTTTCTTGCCGATGAACATTCCGAACCGGAGGTCTGGCCTAAAAACAAACCTCTGGCCCTGGAGGCCGAAGTCTTGACCCGAAGTCTGGATGGCAAGGAAATCTGGATCGGTACTCTGGAAGACGGCTTGTATCGTTATTCGGCTTCCGGTGAGCTGATCCAACATATCAAACGAAGCGACGGCATTGCGGACAATAATGTCAGAGACCTGAAATTCGACCGGAACGGCCGCTTGTGGATAGCGACTTTCGATGGTTTGTCGCGTATCGACGGCCCTGCAGCCGCTATAAAAACCTGGCGTTACAACCAGGGGCTCGGCGGTAGTCTCGCCTCGAGCCGCATCCAGTCATTGATGGAAGATCGTGATGGCTTGATGTGGATTGGCACCTGGTTGAACGGTGTCAGTCTGTTTATTCCCAGAACCGAAATTTTTCAGGAAATTACCTCGCAGTCGCGTGCCCAGAATGCACTTCCCGGTTCGGCCGTGCCGGGTCTTTTCGTTGATAAGGACGCATCCGTCTGGTTTGGAGTGCTGGAAGGCGGCGGTCTCGTCCATTACGATTTGGTCAAGGGTGTATTGGCGCGCTATGTCAACGACCCGGAAAGACCCGACAGCCTTCCGCCAGGGGCTATTCAAAATATCGTACGTGACCGCAGGGACAATATCTGGGTTGCGACGGGCGCGGGCCTTGCGAAACTCAGACCTGATGGAAAATCATTCGAGATTTTCCGGAACGAAAAAGACAATCCGCATTCATTGCCATATAACGCGATTCAACGCTTATTTGTTGATTCGAAGGGAACGCTATGGATTGGTACGGCAGGGGGAGGTTTGGCATCGCGTTGTGAAAGCTGCGATGCCTTCGAACGCTACCCTGTACCTGATGCGGCAAACGGCAAAAAATATACGAATAACGATACCGTCAACACGATTTTCGAAGACTCGCTTGGCCAGTTCTGGATTGGCTTGCGTCCTGGCGGATTGGTCAAGCTGGATCGAAATACCGGAGTGATGCAGCGGTTCCGAGGAGAGCCCGGAAAAGCCGGTGCATTAAGCCATGATGCCATCACCGCGATTACCGAAGACAGCCGGCATCGTCTCTGGATAGGTACGCAAGGTGGCGGTCTGAACAGGATGGATCTCGGTTCGGGCAGTGATGGCAGTTTCAAACTTTACAGTACCAAAAACGGTCTGGCCGCAAACGCCATCGGCGGCATTGTTGAAGACAAGCACGGCGATATCTGGGCGAGTTCGACACGGGGTTTGTCACGCATCAATCCCGCAAACGACCAGATTGAAAATTTCGGTACCCGTGATGGTGCCCAGGGAATCGGCTATTTCGTGGGCTCTTACGGGAAGCAGGATGATGGCAGGATTCTCTTCGGCGGCTTGCGTGGCGTTACCGTGTTCAATCCCTCGGATGTCGGTACGCGGCCAGCGCCGAACCGCACCGAACTGACTGCCATTCGTGTCCTGAAATCCAATGAACGGAATACCGATATAAAACCGTATGTCTTCACGCCGGACAAAAACGGCGGACGACTGCAGTTACAGGCATTGGCGGACGACATCAGCATTGAATTTTCGGCGCTCAGTTATATTGATCCCCAGGCACTTCGATATGCCTATCGAATGACGGGTTATCATGACGAATGGTATGAAACCGATTCATTGCGGCGCATCGCATCGTTCAATAATCTGCAACCAGGCGATTACCGTTTCGAGGTAAAGGCCCAAAGTCCGGACGGACAATGGGGAAAAGTATTCCAGATGCCCATTCATTTGCCGCCGCCCTGGTGGGCGACCGTATGGGCGAAACTGGTTTACTTCATTCTTGCGGCTGGCCTGGTGGCGATATTCGCCTGGAACGTGAATCAGCGATTGAGCGAGCGCGCACGAGCGCAGGCGAATATTCGCGAAAGCGAGCAGCGTCTCAAACTCACGCTTTGGGGGACAGGTGACGAGTTGTGGGATCTTGATATCGAAAATGATTCCATCCGTCGCAGCAATCCGCTTCTGATATTGAAAGGCTCGACGGGCGATTATTCAACCAACGCCAAATCATTGATGAAGTACGTACATCCCGAAGATGCACTTGCATTCGAGCACGCAATGCGTGAACACATTAAGGGACACACCGATGTGTTCGACGCCACCTGCAGATCGGAATCCACTACTGGCGGCTGGCGCTGGATCCGCATGCGTGGCCGCGTGATCGAACGAAACTCCGCCGGCAAAGCTCTCCGGATGGTGGGAACCACGGGCGATGTCACCGAACTGAAACAGCAGGAAATTGCATTGGCGGAAATCAATGCCCAGCTTGAGCAGCGTGTTGCCCAGCGAACCGATGCATTGAGCAAGCTCAACAAGGACCTGCACGAAACCATTGACCAACTGACGCAGACCCAGCAACAACTGGTCGAGTCGGAAAAATTGGCGGCGCTGGGCGGCCTGGTGGCTGGCGTGGCGCATGAAATCAATACGCCGCTCGGGATCGGCGTTACCGCGGCCTCCTTTCTCGATGCCGAAGTAAAACGTCTCGACAAACTATTGCTCGACAATACGCTGTCGAAATCCGATCTTGAAAATTTCAGCAGGAACGCCGGCGAGAGCAGTCAGCTGATATTGAGAAATCTATATCGCGCCGACAAGCTGGTCAAAAGCTTCAAGCAAGTGGCCGTAGACCAATCGAGCGAAGAAACCCGCGTCATCAACCTGCATTCCTATATCGAAGAAGTACTGGTGTCTCTGCAGCCGGCCATCAAGAAAACCCAGCACGAGGTACATGTGTATTGCCAGGAAGTGCTCGTCTTCGAGACCTATCCCGGTGCGATCTATCAAATACTCGTCAACCTCCTGATGAATGCATTGCTGCACGCATTCACCGGAAAGGAAAAAGGCAAGATCGATATCCTGATCACGCTTGATCGCGATACCGCCCTGATCGAGTTCCGCGATAATGGTTGCGGCATGCCGGAGGACATCAGGCGTCGCGTTTTTGATCCATTCTTTACGACGCGACGAGGGCAGGGCGGTTCCGGACTCGGGCTGCACATAGCCTGGAATTTGGCGACGCAGCTGCTCGGCGGTAGCCTGAGCTGCGAAAGTGAAGTCGGCAAAGGCAGTAGCTTCTATGTGCGAATTCCGATGCACAGCAAAGCACAATAGCCCTGTTTTTTGCGAAAAAATTCAGTCCGGTAGTTCTACGCGAACCTGCTCTGCCTGATCCCAATGTTCCATTAGTAGGCCAACCAGTCGCGGATCGAATTTGATGCCGCTTTGTTGCTCGATGAATGCGCGAATCTGCTCGCTGGGCCATGGTTCCTTGTAGCAGCGTTTGCTGCCGAGAGCATCAAAGACATCGGCCAGCATCGTGATACGTCCCGACAAGGGAATACTTTCGCCGCTTAGACCATTGGGATAACCGCTGCCATCCCAGTTTTCGTGATGCGTTATGGCAATTTCCGCAGCAGTCAGAAAGATGCCGCGTCGGGATTGCGACAGCATTTGATGGCCGATGGCCGCATGCGTACGCATGATCTTTGTTTCATCCGCGGTATGGTCGCCGGGCTTGTTCAATACGGCATCCGGAATGCCGATCTTGCCGATGTCATGCAGCGGTGCGGCATAGCGAAGTGTTTCCGCTTCCTGCTCGCTCATGCCGGCTGCGCGGCCAATCAGTTCCGCCAGCAGCCCGACGCGACGTACATGTGCGGCGGTTTCCTGTGACCTTGATTCTGCCGCGCCGGCAAGAATGCAGATCATCTCCATTTGGGCTTCAACCAGCTCCTGGTTTAGATGCAGGTTTTCAAAGCCTATCGAGACATTGGTGCAAAAGACTTCCACCAGTTTGTAATCAAGTTCGGACAGATCCCAGCTTTCACCGACATACAGCAGGCTTTCGCCATGCAAGGTATCGGTAAAATGCAGAACATAATGGTCGTGCTGGAATAGGTGCTGCTTTTTTTCGCATGCCGTTTTCAGCGTTTTGAAAATATGTGCCGGCAAGCCTTCGTCGGCGCGGTGGTTCACATACTTTGCATATTCTCCGGTAGCAGCCGAAACCAGCAGGGTTTCCGGCTCGGCATTTTTCAGGTCACCTACCTTGCAATAAAGCGCACCGCGCTCCATGCCGACCAGCGCGGTGAGTTGCGACAGTACGGCCGATGCGAATTCGGTCGATTTTTCGTGCGAGAAAATATGCGAAGAAGCTGCAAGCACGCGCTCAAGTCCGCGTTTATTGGCTTCGATCGTCATGATGTCGCGGTAGGCGCGAAGGGATGCGAACATCACGGTCGCCAGTTTCTGCGAAGTGAGTTCGGTTTTTTCCTTGTAATCGTTGATGTCGTAATTGCTGATGACTTCATGTTCCGGCGCCTGTCCGGGCTGACCCGTCCTCAGCACGATGCGGATTTGGTGATTGTTCAATTCCTCGCGAATATATTTCACCAGATCGAGACCGGCAGTATCGGTTTCCATCACGACATCGAGCAAGGTCGCGGCGATATCCTCGTGGGTTTGCAGAAGGCGCTTGGCCTGATCGACATTGTAGGCCGACAGGAATTGAAGTGGTTTTCCTTCAAAACGGAAATTGCCCAGTACCAGCCGGGTCACTTCGTGGATTTCAGGCTCGTCATCGACCAGAAGCAGCTTCCAAGGCTTCTCGGCGTGCGTGGCTGTTTCTGCCAGGAAATCCATGCAGCCCCCTGCGGATATCAAACGATGCGTTGATAACCGCAGTCTAACTAAATCGGGGAAATATGGAAGTCACAATTTGTGACTAGGATCGACCTTCGAATAATTCGCGGCCAATCAGCATTCTCCGGATTTCATTGGTGCCGGCGCCAATCGAATACAGCTTGGCGTCACGCAGCAAACGACCGGTATCGTACTCATTGATATAGCCGTTACCGCCAAGACATTGAATGGCCTCAAGGGTGACCTGGACGGCGGCATCCGAGCAATGCAGCAGGCAGGATGCGGCATCGATGCGCGAATTGTGACCGGCATCAAAATCACGCGCGACCTGATAGGCAAACGCACGCGAGCTTTGCAACGCGGTGTACATGTCGGCAATCTTGCCTTGCATCAAACCGAAGGTGCCGATCGCGGCATCGAATTGTTTGCGTTCGCGAACATAGGGCAGGGCGATATCGAGGGCCGCCTGCATCAGCCCGAGTGGGCCTCCGGAAATCACCAACCGTTCTGTGTTCAAGCCATTCATCAGCACTTTCACGCCCTGGTTTACTTCACCCAGCACATTTTCTTCGGGAATTTCGCAGTCCTCGAATACCAGTTCGCAAGTATTCGAACCACGCATGCCGAGTTTGTCGAGTTTCTGTGCAGTCGAGAAACCCTTGAAGCCCTTTTCGACGATGAAAGCGGTCATGCAGCGCGAGCCAGCTTCTTTTCCGGCTGTTCTCATGTAAACCACCAGCACATCCGCTTCGGGGCCATTGGTGATCCACATCTTGTTGCCGTTGGCGACCCAGACATTGCCGCGTTTTTCGGCGCGGCAACTCATCGAGCCGACCACGTCGGAACCGGCGCCGGGTTCGCTCATTGCCAGCGCACCCTTGTGCTCGCCGGTGCAAAGCTTCGGCAGGTATTTCCTGCGTTGCGCTTCGTTCGCGTTGTGATAAAGATTTTGTACGCACAGATTGGAATGCGCGACGTAACTCAAACCGACCGAGCCCGAGGCCCGCGAAATTTCTTCCATCGCGACCAGGTGAGCCAGGAACGACATTTCCGAACCACCGTATTCACCCGGTATGGCAATGCCGAGTAAACCCATTTCGCCGAGTTTCGGCCACAAATCCTGGGGGAACTGGTTTTCGTGGTCTATCGCTGCCGCACGTGGAGAGATTTCGCTTTCCGCAAACTTGCGAACGGTATCGCGGAGGGCATCAATATCTTCACCGAGTGAAAAGGGGCGCATCGTTATTCTGCCTTTGTGGAACTGGAATTTGCCTGCATCACGGCCTGCGACCACTTGTCGATTTCGGTCCGTGTCCAGGTGAGGGTCGAATGTAACTCTTCTTGTGGTTTTTCCACGCCATATGCCACCAGCATGATGATCTTGCCACCCAGATAGATGGATGCAGCGGACGACACGACGGTATCTTGCGCGCCATCGGGACCATCGCTGACTTTGCTTCTGGCCGAAAAAATAAATATCTCGGGCGTTTTTTTATAGACGCCAAGAAAGCCGATATCCGAGATCCTGACATCCACTTTCTGGTCGTATTGTTTGGAAAGTTCTTCGCTGGCTTTCTTCGTGTGGGCTTTAATCATGTCGCCGGCTTCGTTTTCTACCAGCTGCTTGCCCTGCTTTTCAAGAAAGACGACCAGATCGTCATACATTTTTTTGTCGAAGTCTTTTTTCCGATTAACGGTCATCTCGGTAATGAAGAAATAGTTATCGAGAGTTTCCGATTCTCCGGTAGCAAGTCGCTCCATTTCGCTGCTTTTCGCCAGAGCGTCTAACAGCACGGAGCCTGGCGGCACGAACTTTTGCAAAATGCCGAACATTTCCGGGGATTGCTTCGAGATAGACACGGAAGCTTCCGGAACCGGAAAAATCGCATTGCGCCCGCCAATGTCCAGAATCAGCGCTGAAGGAGCCGGTTCATCGCCAGGCAGATTTTCGCTTATCGAACGGACGGCCGACTTTTCAATTTCAGCATTGACTGGATTGGCCAGAACTAAAAACAGGATTGCTGAAATCAATATTCGCATTGCCGTCTCGATTTGTTCCGCTGGTGATCCTGGGCGGGAAGTATTGTGTGCGACAAACGGACAAGTCCTGTCTGCCGCACACAGGGTTGTTCAATCAATTGCCACGACGGCCCTGGAAGCGGGGTGCCGACAGGCCGAGGTGCGGCAGGCGCAATTTGCCGATAGAACTGATGCGTTCTTCCGCCATGCGGTCGGCGGCTTTATAGGTCGGGATATTGTCGCGGGCGCTGATTTCGAAAATGCGGCCGAGATTGAAATAGATGGTACGCAGCATACGCATGGCGCGTTCGCGGTTGTAGCCGTCGATCTCGAGCGACACATTCATCAGGCCGCCGGCATTGACGGCGTAATCCGGCGCATACAGGATGCCTTTGCGCATCACTTCGTCGCCGATTTCATCGGTGGCGAGCTGGTTATTGGCAGCGCCACAAATTACTTTGCATTTCAGGCGTGGCAAGGTGTTGGCATTGACCGTGCCACCCAGTGCGCAAGGCGAATAAACGTCGGCATCGACATCATAGATCTGGTCAGCGGCAACCGCTTCCGCACCATGATCATCTACCGCGCGTTGCACCAATTCCTTGTTGATATCGGTCACGAACACCTTGGCACCGCGTTCACGCAACAGCTTCACGAATTCCATGCCGACATGGCCGACACCTTGCACGGCGAAACTGTATTTGCCCACATCTTCATTGCCGTATTTCACTTGCAGTGCGGCCAGCAGACCTTGCAGGGTGCCATAGGCAGTGAACGGAGATGGATCACCCGAGCCACCGTGAACTTGATGTACGCCGGTCACGAATTCGGTTTCGCGGAAAACGTATTCCATGTCGTTGACGTCAATGCCGACGTCTTCGGCGGTGATGTAACGGCCATTGAGGGAGTTCACGAAACGACCAAACGCACGGAACAATGCTTCGGATTTATCTTTGCCCGGATCGCCGATGATTACCGCTTTGCCGCCGCCCAAATTCAAACCCGACACGGCTGCTTTGTAGGTCATGCCGCGGCTCAAGCGCAGCACGTCGTTTAATGCATCCTGTTCGGTGGCGTATGGCCACATCCGCAAACCGCCCAAGGCTGGACCGAGTACCGAGTTGTGAATGGCGATGATGGCCTTCAAACCGGCATCTTTGTTGTGGCAAAACACCACTTCTTCGTGACCGGTGTGGGCGAGGGTTTCAAAAATCATGGCAAGCTCCGGGCGGATGGGTATTGGATTTGCGCAAGAAACAAGGTCGCTGCGAAATCGATAGCCTGTCCGCAAGTGTTTGTAAGTAAAGGATTTGATGGTTTTATGTCAGCGAGCCACCCGGCTGCTGCGCGGCTAGTGTAATCCAAAGCTGATACAGGAGCAGTCTTGCCATGTCGGGCTTTTTGGTATCCCGAAAATCTTTTCAGTCCAAGTGTCCTCTTTTCCATCGTCGCTGCGTTCATATAAGTGCCTGATGGTTTATCTCTCCCCGGGAAACCATCGGCTCCAACCCTAGAGCAGGGACATTAGGCGGCCCTCACCCGGCCGCCTTTTTTTTGTTTGCCGGCATGCGCTATCTTAGTCGCCATGCAATCCCCGCCCGCCATTTCAATCGAACAGACAAGCAGTGGCGAATCGCAACTGATTTGCCGCATTGCGGCAGGTGATTCACAGGCATTGGCAGAGTTTTACGAATTGACTGTGTCGCGGGTTTATGCGGTGGTCATGCGGGTCTTGCGGCATGCCGCCGATGCCGAGGAAGTGATCGGCGATGTTTACCTGCAGGTTTGGGACAAGGCCGGCAGCTTTCAATCCGAACGCGGTACGGTGATGGCATGGATGAATACACTGGCCTGGAGCAGAGCCGTCGACAAGCTTCGCAAAACCAAACGTGAACACATTCATCAGGCACTGCATCCGGATGACCTGGAAGAAACGTATACGCAATGTGAAGAGTTGAATGCGGAACAAATGGCGGAATCCTGGTCCAGCAGCAAAGCCATCCAGAAGGCATTGCAGGGACTGAGCGAGATTCAACAACGTGTTTTGCGTTTGGCATATACCGACGATCTGAGTCACCAGGATATTGCGTCTGCATTGAATTTGCCTTTGGGTACGGTGAAATCACATTGCAGGCGCGGATTGGCGGCGCTGCGTGATGTGTTGCTGGTACAGGAATATTGATGAGTACGAAAAACGATAATTGTCTGGATATCTTGCTGGCAGCCAATGCAGGCCTGATTCCCGGGCTTGCGCCTCCCGAAGACGCACGCCGGCGCATGCTGGCCAATATCATGCAGCGCGCCTGTGCACCGACAATGCAGGTCAATCGAAAAAATGATGGCCAGTGGCAGCAGATTCTTCCTGGTGTCAGCATCAAGGTATTGCGCGAAGATCAAGCCGGGCAAAATCAGACCACACTCTGGCGCTTGCAGGCAGGTGCCAGTGTGCCAAGGCACCAACACAGCCAAGACGAGGAATGTCTCGTGCTGGAAGGATCGATATGGCATGCCGGTACCGAGTATTTTCCCGGTGACTATTTATTGGCGCCGGTCGGCATGCTGCATGATTCCCTGTCATCGCCAAACGGTGCGATGTTCCTGATTCGCGGCGAAATGATCGACAAGGTAATGATGCTCTAGGAATCGCTGACAGTTAGTCCTCACGCAGCTTTCACTACAAAAATAAAAAAAAGTGCATCCGGCACGATAGCTCTCGACGTATATCCCATCGACGCGGATTTTCGTGTCCAGAAAACGGGGGTAACTATGTCAAAGTATTTAATGATCGGAATGAGTCTGTTCCTGGCAGCGAACGCTGCATTTGCAGCAGAGGTCAAGAAAGAAGAACCGCCATTCAGGCAGCGTGGCGATATTCTCGTTGAAATCAAAGGTCGTGGCGTTTACACCTACGACGGCGACAAGGTCGCCAATCAAAGTGATTGCCTTGGACAGTGCGTGCTCCTGTGGCCACCCGTCTATGCGGAAGACGAAGCCAAGCCCAAGGGTTCTTTCACCATCCTTGTTCGCAAGGATAACGGCAAGCGTCAATGGGCCTTCAAGGGCAAACCGCTCTATCGCTGGGTATCGGATTTGAAGCGTGGCGATGCGGGTGGTGACGGTGTCGCTGGTGTCTGGAGGTTGGTGAAAGTTTTTCCCAAACCGACAAGCCAGCCATCGGCCGAAAAAATCATCGAGAAACCCAGTGAAGCATCGAAACAGAAATAAGCCGCCAACACTCCATTCAAACCCTCAGGAATAAAAATGTCAGTCAAAGAAATAAAGCGCAAGGCGTTGTGCTTGTTGTTGATAAGCCTTGCCAGCAATGCCAATGCTGCAGATCAGGAAGACAACGATTACGACAATGGCGGGAAATTACTGCTTACCGGCGGTGTTACCCAACTCGAAGGCGCAGCTGGCGGTGGTTTGACGCCATGGGCCGTGATCGGCGGTTACGGAACCGATGATGAAATCGGTGCCAATGCCTTCTACACACGGGTCAATACCGGTGCTTACCATCTTGACGACGCCGGCGTGATGATCGGCATTTATAACCGGGTCGAATTGAGTTTCGCGCAGCAGCGTTTCAATACCGAACAGGTTGGCGGTTTGCTCGGTCTGGGCGATGGTTTTGCGTTTCAACAAAATGTGATCGGCGTGAAAGTCCGTGTAGCCGGTGATCTGGTCGTGAATTCCGATAGCTGGATGCCGCAAATTTCCGTCGGTGTGCAGCATAAGAAAAACAATCAGCCTGCCGTGCTCGCTTTCGTTGGTGCCAAGGACGACTCCGGTACCGATTATTACGTGACCGCTACGAAATTATTTCTTGCCGATGGCTTGCTGATCAATGGCACCTTGCGTTTCACCAAGGCAAACCAGATCGGCATTCTGGGTTTTGGCGGCGATAAAAACGACAGCTACAAGCCCCAGCTGGAAATTTC
The DNA here is from genome assembly GCA_029560515.1 of Pseudomonadota bacterium. Taxonomy (GTDB): domain Bacteria; phylum Pseudomonadota; class Gammaproteobacteria; order Xanthomonadales; family Xanthomonadaceae; genus Arenimonas. Next base: position 826 of record JAKQKT010000250.1, on the reverse strand, counting down.
TGCTGCCTATCTGCTGAACCAGAAATGGGCGGTGGGTGCCGAGTACCGGATGAAACCGGATAATCTCGGCATCGCCCGCGAAGACAACTGGTTCGACGCTTTCGTCGCCTATGCTCCGAACAAACACGTGTCCTTTACGGTCGCCTATGCCGACCTGGGCAATATCGTCATCAAAGACAATCAGCGCGGCGTGTATGCCAGCGTTCAAGTCGGCTTCTAGGAAATAAACATGAATAACGCATTCAAATACCTGAGTCTCGTTTCATTCTTGCTGCTGGCTTCGCAGGCTCCTTGCCTGCATGCGCAGGAAGTCGCTGCACAGCAGGATGAAATTCCGCAGGAAGACGAAATTCCTGCCGATGAAGTCGAAAGCAACGAAGCAACACAAGCGCCATCGTCTAGCGATATGTCCACTACCGTGCCTGCCTATCCCGAGTTATTGCCAGTCTTCAGGCAATTTGGCGAGGAAGCCGGTTTGGTCAAGTTGATGGATGTGTTCATGGACAAGTTGCTGGCCGATTCCCGCATGCGTCCGTTTTTCGAAAATGCCGATCAGGCCAGAGTAAAAAAGCATCTGGTCGAGCAGTTTTGCGTCATCCTCGGCGGACCGTGCAAATACAGCGGTCGTGACATGAAATCCTCGCATGCTGCACTGGGAATCGATCGCGCGAATTTCAACGCACTGGTCGAAGACCTGCAGTGGGCAATGAACAAGCAGGGCATTCCGTTCCGCGCACAAAACAAGCTGCTGGCAAAACTGGCGCCGATGCATCGCGAGATTGAAACGAAATAATCGCGTTGATGCGCAGCAAGCAGGCGCTTTTAC
>JAKQKT010000240.1 GCA_029560515.1 Pseudomonadota bacterium | reverse complement strand
TCAACTTGCCGCAACAGCTTGCGGTGGAGACTTTTATTCAATCCACACAACCCGAATTGAATCACTGACGTGATTCAGGAGCCCGGTTTCGCTTGACAGGCGGGGAAGCCCTTGTAGTTTGAGCTAACCGGACCGTTGCGGCATGTGGCTAAAGGCCCAGAATGAAATGGCGGGCCTTTTGCCGCATGCCGCAATGGGTCCGGTTGAGCGAATGGTTAGGCTGCACTCGCATCGTAGCGCTGCCCGCACCCTGGGCAAGTATTCGTGTCATATACCATGAGGCCCACTGCCATTCCGCAGCTTTTGCATTTCCGATTAAGTGCGGCGGGCATAGTTTGTTTATTAGCTACCAGCGTCGTCCCACAAATCGGGCAAGAAGCTTTCCCAATCACAAATTGAGCCGAGAAGTGGCCGTTAGGACACTTCATGCCTACCGAAACATCGCTCAAGTCTTTACTCCTATGGCTGTGGTGCCGTTCGTTGCATCCACGCTTATTGTCGTGCCCGGCCTAAGAATAACGGTTTTACCGCTACTTGCATCTAGTCCAATTGAGGTGTCGACATTCAGCGATTTGACACTGATATTCCCGCTAATTTCAGTAAACGGCACGCCTTGTTTGGCCGCGTCATCATGCATTTGAGAGATCGCACTATCGATATTCTGAATTAATGTGCAAATCAATTCGAGTTGCATGTCAATATGGGCATCGCGAATTGCGGAGTCGCCCGCGGTTAGCGCATGATGCAGAGATTCGCCGACCACTGGAATGAGTTTTACAATTGCGCCGAGAGCGGCGACATTTCTAATTTTTCTGCCTCTTCGTTCAAAAAGCGTTGAAACGGAATCTGCCGTGATTTGTGTTTGGGGCTCTGGTATTGAGTTCATGGTTTCCGAGGGCCAGAGGTCATGGGGTGTGCAGCCTAACGTTTGAGCTAACCGGACCGTTGCGGTATGTGGCTAAAGGCCCAGAATGAAATGGCGGGCCTTTAGCCGCATGCCGCAATGGGTCCGGTTGAGCGAATGGTTAGGCCGCATTCCGCACCATTGTGGCAAACTCAA
>JAKQKT010000219.1 GCA_029560515.1 Pseudomonadota bacterium | reverse complement strand
CATGATCATCTGGCGGCCTTCAAGACGGGCACGCTGCTCGATCACGACTTCATCGGCCAGATCCGCTTCGATTTTCTTTGCCATGGCAAGACCCAGTTCCTGATGGCTCATTTCGCGGCCTTTGAAACGGATATTGATCTTGACCTTGTCGCCTTCTTCGAGGAAGCGGCGCAGGTTACGCATCTTGATATCGTAATCGCCAACATCGGTGGTAGGGCGAAATTTGAGCTCCTTGATTTCGACGACCTTCTGCTTTTTCTTCGCAGCGGCGGCTTTCTTCTGGAGTTCAAACTTGAACTTGCCGTAGTCCATGATGCGACAAACCGGCGGATCAGCCTGCGGCTGGATTTCCACGAGGTCCATTCCGGACTCTTCGGCCAGGCTGAGTGCTTCATCTCTTGAGAGTACACCGACCATTTCCCCATCCGCACCAATCACACGTACGCGCGGTACGCGGATTTCCTGGTTTTTGCGGTTACCTTTTTCTGTTGCTGGCGTATTGATGCGTAAATCCTCAAACGTTGATCGGAAGCCGGTAGTTTACCCTACCGGCGGAATTTCACTACGTAGTTTTTCGATAAAGGCATCGAGTGTCATCGTACCCAGATCTTCCCCGCTACGCGTACGCACTGCCACCAGGCCCTGTTCCTTCTCGCGATCCCCTGCGACAAGCTGGTAAGGCACCTTCTGCATGGCGTGCTCGCGGATTTTATAGCCGATTTTTTCATTGCGCAAATCGGCAGCGACCCGGAAGCCTTGATTTAAGAGGGTTTTCCGGACTTCATCGACATAATCGGCCTGCGCATCGGTGATATTCATCGCCACCACCTGCACCGGGGCCAGCCAGCTTGGCAATGCGCCAGCGTGGTTTTCGATCAGAATGCCGATGAAACGCTCCATCGAACCGACAATCGCCCGGTGCAACATGACCGGATGCTGGCGGGTCGAATGCTCATCCACGTACTCGGCACCCAGGCGCTCGGTCATCATGAAATCGACCTGCATGGTGCCGACCTGCCAGCCACGGCCGATCGAATCGCGCATGTGGTACTCAATTTTGGGGCCGTAGAAGGCTCCTTCGCCGGGCAATTCTTCCCATTCCACGCCGCAGGCAGACAAGGCGGCGCGCAAGGCATTTTCGGCCCTGTCCCAGGTCGCATCGTCACCCAGACGTTTTTCAGGGCGCAGGGCGATCTTTAGCGAAATCTCGCTAAACCCGAAGTCGGAATACACCTTCATAGCCTGCTGATGGAAGGCGGTGACTTCCGATTCGATCTGGTTCGGTGTACAGAAAATATGGCCGTCGTCCTGTGTAAACGAACGCACGCGCATGATGCCGTGAAGCGCACCGGAAGGTTCGTTGCGATGGCAGCTGCCGAACTCGCCGTAACGGATCGGCAAATCGCGATAGCTGTGCAGGCCGTGGTTGAAAATCTGGATATGGCCCGGGCAGTTCATCGGCTTCACGGCATAGGTGCGTTTTTCCGATTCCGTGAAAAACATGTTCTCTTTGTAGTTGTCCCAGTGGCCGGATTTCTTCCACAAGCTCACATCGAGAATTTGCGGGCAACGTACTTCCTGGTAGCCCGATTTGACATAAACGCGACGCATGTATTGCTCGACCACTTGCCACAAGGCCCAGCCTTTCGGATGCCAGAACACCATGCCAGGCGCTTCTTCCTGCTGGTGGAACAGGTTCAGCGTCTTCCCAATTTTGCGGTGGTCGCGTTTTTCGGCTTCTTCCAATTGCGTCAGGTAGGCTTTCAAATCCTTGTCGTTCAACCAGGACGTGCCGTAGATACGAGTCAGCATCTGGTTATTGGAATCGCCACGCCAATAGGCACCGGCCACTTTCATCAATTTGAATGCGCGCAGTTTGTCGGTCGCCGGCACATGCGGGCCGCGGCACAAATCGGTGAATTCGCCTTGCGTATAGAGCGAAAGATCTTCGTTGGCCGGAATCGATTCGATGATTTCGGCCTTGTAGTGTTCGCCCATATTCTTGAAGAACGATATGGCTTCGTCGCGCGATTTCACCGAACGTGAAACGGCATGCGCCTCTTTCACGATCTTCAGCATCTCGGCTTCGATCTTCGGAAGATCATCAGGCGTGAACGGACGCTCGTAGGCGAAGTCATAGAAAAAACCGTTTTCGATGACAGGGCCAATCGTGACCTGCGCACCGGGATACAGGCGCTGCACGGCTTGCGCCAGTAAATGGGCGGTCGAATGTCGCAGTACATCCAGGGCATCGGCGTGCTTTTCGGTCACGATTTCGAGAGAGGCATCTTTTTCGATACGGAAACTGGTATCGACCAGGTTGCCGTCCACTTTGCCGGCCAATGCGGCTTTTGCAAGACCGGCGCCAATGCTGGCGGCCACGTCGAATACGGTCGGAGCAGATTCGAAAGGACGAACGCTGCCATCTGGAAGAGTGATATTGATCATGTCGGTTCTCCCCTTCTCCGCTCGTTAGCGGGAAGGCTGGTATGGGAATTCAAAAATACGGGCAATAAAAAAGGACGCGCCAGGCGTCCTTATGCAAATCTTCGGCAACCTGGGGAAATTCAGCGGTGGCAGTTGGTAGTACTCATGTCGCACGCTCGGCCTAGAAATGCAGGCCACCTTTATCCTTCGTTGTTGAATCCATCGTTCCACTCGTGAGAGTGGTGGGCGGTACAGGGTTCGAACCTGTGACCCCTACCATGTCAAGGTAGTGCTCTACCGCTGAGCTAACCGCCCGAATCGAGCTGGGCATTTTAGCCCAGGACAGGCATGCCAGGCAAATCGTATATTCCGAAGCCCGGTTAAAAAGGCGCAATCATCACTGCAGCAAGGTTTCATCGCTCACATCGGCGCGGCCCGGCTGATCACAGGCCAGCCCTTTCGTCATGATTTTCTGCAGCATCGGCAATTGCGGCTGGTCGGTTGGTGAAAGTATTCCCTCCTTTTCCAGCCCCTGCCATAGCGCCAAAGCCTCTGCAGCCCAGGCACAACGAAGACTCAATTTGCCTGTTGCCAGCACGCGATCGCCCAATGCCACTGCCAGATCGCGTCGGACGGCGGGCGCTTGTGGACTGGCGACAAAGCGTTCGCGCGAATATTTCAGGGCTTCGTCCAGATGCATTGCCGCTTCCGCGCCTTTGCCGTTTTGCAGATAGGCCATGCCGACACGCTTGTGGGAGGCCGCCACATCGCGCTGATACTCGGATTGGCTTGGTGCTCTTTTTTGCAAGGCGATATTGGCATCCAGACCCGCTTGATAGTCTGCGATGGCATCGTCTGCTCGCTTCATCGCCAGCAAAACATCGCCGCGTTTGCTGTGCATCAACGCAACATTGCGCAGCGAACGCAAATCGCCGGGATCGATACGCGCCATTCTTTCGGCAACTTCAAGCCCTTTGCTCATGGCATCGAGTGCTTCTTCCTTATGGCCCGACCAGTCCAGAATTTCCCCGCGCTTGGATTGTGTTGTGATGTAACCATGGGCGTAGTGATTGTCGTTCGGCGATTTTTTCATGTTCGCCTCATCGATTGCCAAGGCAAGCTCTATCTCTTTTGTGGCCTCCGGATAGCGCTCCAACCAAGCCAGCGTATCGGCACGGCGGGTGTGGCAAACACCAGCCGAGTCCAGTAAACGCGGATCCTTCGCCGCTTCAATTACCCGAGCGTTACAAACACTGTCGTAAGTCGCCAATGCTTCCTTCAATTGCCCATTCCAGAACTGCACATCGCCCAGCCCCATTACTGCAATGTCGTGCTGTAGCGAGACAAGTTTGCTCGGGCTGCGTTTGAACTCGGCGTTGAACAAGGGAATTGCCGCGTTGAATGAAGTTTCTGAGAGCTTCAGATCATCATCCCAGTAGGCAAACGTGCCACGTGCCGACAGTGTTCTTGCCAGCTCCAGAGAAAGCCTAGGATCCTTCGGCCTCAGCGCCAAGGCACGACGAGACAATTGCTCCGCTCGCTGGAAATGCTGGCGAGCGGCCGGCGTATCGCCAATGTTCGGATTTTGGGGGTTGCCGGTGATATCCCCGAGCCTGCGTTCCACCAGCGCCATATCGGCGAGCAGGTCAGGATCATCCTGTGCGTCGGCACCGAGATCCAGCAAGTATTGTTTGGTACGCGCGACCAGTTGTTTGCGCGCTTCTATCGTGCCCGGAACGCTCGCCAATTGATCCTGGAATTCGAACAGTACGTCTTTCACCAAGGCGCGCGATAAATCAAAACGCTTCTGTGCCAGCACGCGTTGTTGTTCTGCCACCCGTGCCTGCCAGATGGTCGATATGAAACCGCCCGCGAGTGTCAGCAACAAGGCAGAAGAAGCGGCAACACCCAGCCAGTTTCTTCTGGCCCAGCGTGTCGCGCGATAACTGAAGCTTCCCCGTCTTGCCGTCACGGGTTCATGCGACTGATAACGATGAATATCCTCGATCAATTCACGTGCCGACCCATAACGTGCAGCCGGTTCATGGCGCAGGCATTTCAATACGATATCGTCCAGATCACCCTGGAGTTTGCGCGCACGTCTTTTCCGTTCGGATTCATCGCCGCTCATCTGCATCAAAACGGCTCGACTGGGTTTATCAGGATTGGTGGTTTCAATTGCCTGCAATTGCGAATGCACATTGGTCGCTTGCGCATGCAAGACCCGACCACTGAGCAAACGATAAAGCAGTGCACCAAGCGAATAGATATCACTGGCGACCGTAATCGGCTGACCCGTCATCTGCTCCGGACTGGCATAGTGCAAGGTAAACGCCTGTGTCTTTGTCTGATCGTCATTCGCCGGACCGAGCTCGATCTCTTTTGCAATGCCGAAGTCCAGTAATTTGCATTGACTTTCGCCGGTCACCAATACGTTGGCAGGTTTTATATCGCGATGCACGATCAGAGCACGATGGGCATGATCAACCG
>JAKQKT010000161.1 GCA_029560515.1 Pseudomonadota bacterium | reverse complement strand
ATCCGGAGCCACCAGGTCCACTTTCAAGTCGCCTTGATAGGTGTGCGTGATGTTCACCGAGACCGAAGCCGTTGTTGGTGCATTACCGGTACGACCACTCACCGTAATAGGCGAAGTGATGGTGGTGTTGTCACCGATGTTTACGACCGTCGTGTTGCTATAGGTTTGCGTTGTACCGCCGCCACCGCCGGTGGTGTAGCTACCGGTCAGGCTAACGCCCGAGAATGCAGCGTAGGCTTTCAAGCGAACGTAGTAGGTACCCGCTTGTGCAGTTGCGATGTTGCAAGTTTCTGCATTGCCCGAAGCGTAAGGACGGCAGTCATACACGGTGTCGGTAGGAGCACTGCCGAACTTGACGTACATGTCCAGATCACCCGTACCACCGGAAGTGACAAACTTCAGACCAGTTGCGCCTGCTGGCACGACCAATGTGTAGTTCACTTCGCCACCGGTTGCAGCGGAGATACCTGTTTTCGCAACGCCGTTGGTCAGAGGACCACCAGTCGTACCGCCACCACCCGTACCGGCGCAGCTTACGCCAACAGCAGTGAACGCTGCAGTGACGTCGGCTTTGGTGTAGCCCAGGTCGGTAGCGGCAGTTTCCACACCGCAAGCGCCGGTGTTGAAGGTGCTGCTGGCTGTCCAGTACAGATCATTTGCACGAGCGAATACTTTAAATGCCTTTGGAGTATCCCAACCTGCAGTCGTTGCCAGTTTGTAGAAAGCCTTGTTGTAAACGCCGGACGAATAGTGAACGTCGAGGCTGCTGGTGTAGTTGGCAGCATTGTCGATCGAACCACCGTCTTGTGTCGGGTTAGCCATATAACGCAGAGCACCGCTGGCTTTGAAAATGTCAGGACCGACGAGGAAGTCGTTGGTGCCTTTCCAGAAGTATTCGGTCGCTTCACCGCCCATGTCGGAGAACGCTTCGTTCATGCCACCGGACTGACCGGAGTATGTGAGGTTGGAGTTTTGCTCGGTAAAGCCGTGCGAAACCTCGTGACCTGCAACGTCGACGCTGACCAGAGGATAGAAGGTGCTGGCGCCGTCACCGAAAGACATATTGGTACCGTTCCAGAACGCATTTTCGTAACTGCTGCCGTAATGCACGCGCATGATCAGCTGGAACGTCAATGCGGGACGCCCAACATAAGAGCGGTACATGTTCTGGATTACGCCACCGAAGTAGTGCGCATCGTTAATCGGAGCATAGGCGCCGTTGATGGCTTTCGTCGTATTACGTGGGCAAGTATAGGAAAACGCAGTAGTGCTGGTGCCTGTGCTGCCATTGAGGTTAACCGACTTCACATCAGTGTTGTTCATGGTGCAGGTGGTGCCGGATTGGGTAACATCCAAATAACCATACTTGCCGCCGGAACCCCACTCATACTGACCGGTTTTGGCATTACCGCCAGGACCGGTACCAACGGCTGCATGCGTCAGGCCTTCCCATTGTTTCAACACGCGACCGCTTTGTGCATCGATGATCATCATTGGACGGGTTGGTGCACCACCGCCTGGACGATCAGCAAAGAAGGAAACGACATAGGCCATCCGAGCCTTGTTATCGTCGCCAACGAAAATCATTTGACGGGTCGACTCATTCTCGATTTTCATCGATGAAAGACGGTTGCCCAGGGCCTTTTGTTTTGCAAACGAAGTCGCCGTCGACTTTGCGATCATGCGGCGATTGGCGCTTGCGTCGAGATCTGCTGCCAGACCACCAACGGCATTACCGAACAGATTGCGCACTGCGCCCGTTTTGGTTTCGCTCACAATGACTTGTTCGCCCCAAACCGGCACACCGCGGAAAGTTTGCTGATAGCGATAGTGACGGGTTCCGTCATTGTCGACTTTGCTGGTCAGCACTTCGAGTTTTGAATCGACATCCATACCGAGCAATTCGGCGTGACGTTCTTTAGCTACTTTTGCAACGCCGCCGGCTTTCAGACTGGCAGTTTGGTATTGCGTATTGAGTTGTGCAACGTTTTGTTTTTGCAGATCAACGCGTGTTGCGGCATTTGCAGATACAGCAGCAAAGGCAAGCACTAATGGCGAAAGAGCAATGATGCTCGTCGCACGATGGCGATTCAATTTCATGTTGCGATGTCCCCGGTAGAAAAGTAAAAAAACCGCTTTCGCGGAAATGTTTTTTAACTAAACTCCGTCCGGTCCCCCACCCCCCGATGCTAATACGTCCGGATCAAAAAAATACTGATTCAGAGAATTCGCATGGGCTTTCGCGCCCGGACGGTGTGATGTAATTCACAAATACATCACACGGGACAGAACCTAACGTGACCCAGTTCACAGGTCACGCCGCACTGCAACAAAGATGAAACACGCCCGGTTTCGTTGAATTTATTTGACGTACCAAGCCAAATGTAGGAAACGGCTCAACAAATCACTTGGAACCGAAGGTTTTGAATGACTTGGGTTTCTGTGATTGCGCAAACGCACCAATCAGCAGCATGAGCGGCCCGCCGTAATAGGAGACCAGCGTATGCGTGGGGAGCTTTTTGAACAATTCATCCAACGCAGTCAATGGGTTTGCTTGCATGGCAGCAAAAACCTCACCCACTTGACCCTGCGCAAATTCACTGGCGGATGTCTGCCAACCAAGCATGTCCATTATCCCCTGCCCTGCACTAACATAAGCCCAGGCAATAAAACTGAAAGTGGTGGCATGCTCGCGAACAATCGCACCGACTTCGGCGGAGCTGGCGATGCCACCCCAAAAATACAGATCGTATGCCAGCATGGCCAGGCCAAGAATGATGCAAAGCGGAATCCAGATTCGTTTCATGGCCTGACTCTCTAATTATGTTTCCCGCAAATTTATAACATACCTGTTTCAAGCCGCGCAGCATCGGACATCATGCTTTGGTTCCATGGCGGGTCAAACACCAAATCGACATCGGCTTCGGAAACAGTCGGCACCCGTTCCACCTTGGTGCGAACATCGTCCACCAGAATATCGCCCATGCCGCATGCCGGTGCCGTGAGCGTCATTTTGATACTCACCTTGCGCGAACCATCTTCCAGACGTTCGATCTCGCAATCATAGACAAGCCCCAACTCGACAACATTGATGGGAATTTCCGGATCAAAACAGGTGCGCAGCTGACTCCACACCAGGACTTCCACTGCGTCATCATCGGCCTCGTTTTCCAATTGCAAGGCCTCCGGCGGTTCCTTGCCGAGTGCATCGGCATCGTCGCCGGCAATACGGAATAAATTACCCTCGACAAAGACCGTAAACGAGCCTCCCAGCGCCTGCGTGATATAGCCGACGCTGCCTGCCGGCAGAGTCACTTTCTCGCCCTGCGGCACAAGCACTGCGGCGCAATCGCGCTCAAACTTCACCGGCTCACTGGTTCTGGAATAGCTCACGTGGTTCCTATCGCAATATTTGAAGATGGGCTATTTTAACGTTTGTTGATGTCAGGGCGGCGTTTTGTCGGAAAAATCTCGTAATTCATGGCTTTGGCCGAGTCTGGCTTGGTGTGTAGGCATTCTCGGCATGACAGGCATATGGGTCAGCACCAGTCTGTGGCTGGACAGCGCATGTCTCTGGATGACGATGCTCGCCGTTGTCGATATCGCCCTGATCCTGCGTTTTACCGGCGTAGATGTGGGCTGGCCAAAGTTTGTTGGCATCCTGTCGGGCACTGTCATGACTGCATGGCTTAGCCAGTGGCTTATTGCGGCTAACGCATTCGGCTTGGCGATGGGCTTATTGCCGACGGATGCCGCGCAGATGGTCGGCTCTGTGTTGGTAATGGAATTTACGCGTTTGCGAATCAGTGAAACCGAATTCCTTTATCCGGCAATCGCGATGCTTCTTGCATGGTTTTTCGGTTTGCATGGCCGAAAATAAAACATCGCGCCAGAGCGCGATGTTTTATTCACTTCGACAGGGCCAATGATCAATGACCGCCATCGATCGCTTTCAATTCAGAAATTAACTGCGCGATCGCGGCACCGCCGTCGCCGTACAACATACGGGTATTGTCTTGATAGAACAGGGCATTCTCGATACCGGCAAACCCGGTGCCCTTGCCACGCTTGATCACGATGGTATTTTTCGACAGCGACACGTCCAGAATCGGCATGCCGTAAATCGGTGAGGCCGGATCGGTTTTCGCCACCGGGTTGACCACGTCGTTCGCACCAATCACCAGGCTCACGTCGGTATTCGGAAATTCGGGATTGATATCGTCCATGTCGGCGATCAAGTCATATGGCACACCGGCTTCGGCGAGCAACACATTCATATGGCCGGGCATACGGCCCGCAACCGGATGAATGGCGAATTTCACTTTCACCCCACGCTTCATCAATTGCTGCGTCAGCTCCCAAACCTTGTGCTGTGCTTGCGCGACCGCGAGGCCGTAACCCGGCACGATCACCACGCGTTCTGCGTAGGCCATCATGGCGGCAACATCGCCCGCTTCGATCGGTTTTTGCGAACCACTGATTTCCTGCTGCTCGCCGGTACTGCCAAAATTGCTGAACAGCACGCCGCTAATAGGGCGATTCATCGCTTTCGCCATCAACTGCGTCAACATTGTGCCCGCCGCGCCAACCACCATGCCGGCGATAATCAGGGCTTCAATGCCGAGTACATAACCTTCGAATGCCACCGCCAAACCGGTAAGCGCGTTGTAAAGCGAAATGACCACCGGCATATCGGCACCGCCGATAGGCAATGTCATCAATATGCCGAATACAAGCGCGGCAACAAAGAAACCAATGATGATTGGTTGCTGAAGGGAAAACACCACAAAGATGCCAAGTAAAACCGACGCAAGAAACACCAGTCCGTTAAACCATTGCTGGCCTGGAAAGGTAAAACGTCGATCCATGCGGCCATCGAGCTTGGCCCAGGCAATGATGGAACCGGTCAAGGAGATGGACCCAATCAAGCCACCCACGACAGCAAGCACGAGCGTCGTTTGCGATGGTGTTGCTTCGGTACCGCCGGAAAATTTCATCAGCTCGACAAAACCAATCGCCGCTGCCGAACCGCCACCGAGGCCGTTATACAAGGCCACCATCTGCGGCATGTCGGTCATCGCGACTTTTTTACCGGAAATCCAGGCGACGGCTGTGCCCAAGGAGACCGCAACCAGAATGAGTGCAAGATTATGCAGACCCGGCGTCAGGAAAGTGGCAAAGGTGGCCAGCAGCATGCCGACACCCGCCCATTGAATACCGCTTCGTGCGGTAACCGGTGACGCCATGCGCTTGATGCCGAGAATAAACAGCAGCGCTGCACCGAGATAGCAGGCCTTTACCAAAACGGGCAAGAAGGATTCCATTATTTATCTCCTTCTTTCTTGCTGGACTTGAACATCTCCAGCATGCGCTCGGTCACCACGTAACCACCGGCGGCATTGCCGGCCCCCATCAAGACGGCTATGAAACCGATGACTTTTTCGAATGTGGTATCGGCATGTCCCAGCACGACCATGGCACCGACCAGAACAATACCGTGGACGAAGTTGGAGCCCGACATCAGCGGGGTATGAAGAATCACCGGCACCCGGCCAATAATTTCATAACCGGTAAATGCTGCCAGCATGAAGACGTAAAGCGCTAGAAAACCATCCATTCGTATCGACTCCCCGTTAACTGGCCTAATCATAACCGCTCGCTGAATAATCTGGGCAATAGGTCAACGAATTCGATGGATCGGCGTTTTTATCGTTGCCCCCAACGAAAGGAACCTGCAATATGAAATCCATGTTTTGGCTCTCAATTCCGCTTCTACTCTGCGCTGGCCTCACTCAGGCTGCCGACCGCGGCGACCGTATGGAACGTCGCTGGGATCATCGTGGCGATGTCATCGATGCCCAACTAGACACCCGTGCTGCGCGCCAGGATGCGCTTGGCCATGAGCAACGTGCAGACAAGCTGGATCGCCGTGGCGACCGTATCGATGCAAAATACGACCGTATTGGTCAACGTCGCGAGAACCGTTTTGACCGTCGCCATCGCCACTGACAAGATGATATTTGAGCAAGGCAGCTCGAACGATATCGCCGCCGAAGAAGCGGTGATTCGCCTGCCCGCTACGCTGGACGAGTTTCTGGCGGGCGTGGAACGTCGCGCTTTCCGCATGGCCGAGCTCGCGCTCGGCCATCGAGAAGATGCCATGGATGTCGTGCAGGAAACCATGATCAAGCTTCTGCAATACCGCGACAAACCGGCGTCCGAGTGGTCGCCGCTGTTCTGGAGCATCCTGCGCCGGCAGCTGACTGACAAGCATCGCCGCAATGCCGTGAAAAAGCGCGTGATGCAATTCTTCGGAAAGACCGACGAACATGACGAAGATCCCATTGAAGCATTGCCCGATCACAATGAAGATCCGCTACGCCGCCTGACCGACGACAATTCCTGGAACGCATTGGGAAAAGCCGTGCGGGCACTACCTGCCCGGCAACGCGAATGTTTTCTGCTGCGCGAGCTGCAGGGCTTGAGCGTACTGGAAACGGCTGCCGCCATGGGCTGTTCCGATGGCTCTGTTAAAACGCATCTGTCACGTGCACTGAGTGCACTGAGAATTCAACTGGAGGACTGGCAATGAACAGTCACGACGATATCAGTAACAAATCCCGCGCCCTGTTCGAACATTCGGTGGCTACGCTTGATGTTGCAACGGCCAACCGTTTGCGTTTGATGCGCCGGGACACCTTGTCGCAAAAGACTCCGAGTCGGCTCAGGACTTTCCTGATTCCCATATCCGCCAGCCTCGCCATTGCGCTGGGTATCGCCTTGTTTTTGCCACAGTTTCAAACCAGCCAGGCCATCACCGAGCAAGACACGGTTTATATTTCCACCGAAGACGATGCCGATGCCGACATGCTGACCTGGCTCGCCGATGCTCCGGTGAATACTTCATTTAATACAAAAGGCAGTCTGTAATGTTGCGAACACTCTTTTTCTTACTTTGCCTGTTTGCCGGCAGTGCCCTCGCAGAGCAGGCATCGGTGCCGCAAGGCGTCACTGTGCCAAGCTGGAAGCAACTGAGCGCCGAACAGCAAAAAGACCTGCAGAATTTTTCGCAGCGCTGGGATTCGATGCCCGCATCGCGTCGCGTGCAGATACTCGAGCGCTATGATCGCTGGAAAAAGCTCCCGCCGGCAAAACGCGAGGCGCTTCGCGAGGGCGTGCAGAATTTCCAGGAAATGACGCCCAGACAGCGTCAGAACATGCGTGAAAGCATACGTTACGTCCGCACGCTGCCGCCCGAAGAACAAAAGCGCTTACGCCACTTATGGGCCTCGCTCACGCCCGAACAACGTACACAGTGGCTAGAAGCAGGCGGCCCCGGCATTGCACCGGAACCCAAACAATAATCTTTCGCATGAGGGCCCTTGGGCCCGGCCGATTGTTCCGTTTGCTAATGGAGGTATCGCCCGCAAGCGGCCTCCGACGAATGATCAGGTTTTATTGACGCCATCATGCGTCAGGCATGTCTTCGCAATCAGCTCGTCATCCCAATCAAGCTTGAACACGCCTTCCTTGTCGATCATCAAGGACAGGAAATTGAATACATTGCGGGCATACATTTCACTGGCGTGCATCGCACCTTGACTGGCGAGATTCAGCGGGCCTGAAATCAGCACGCCATTGGTTTCATAATTCTCGCCCGGCTTGGTCAATTCGCAATTGCCGCCGGTTTCGGCTGCCAGATCCACGATCACGCTACCCGGTTTCAAATTCGTCACCATCGCGGCCGTAATGATTTTTGGCGCCGGTCGCCCTGGAATCGCGGCGGTAGTCACAATGACATCGACATTTTTCAGGTGTTCGCCGAGACGGCGTTGTTGCTCTGCACGCTCCTCATCCGTCAATGCACGGGCGTAACCGCCTTCACCTGCTGCAGAAACACCAAGATCAAGAAATTTACCGCCAAGCGATTCGATTTGCTCACGCGTTTCCGGACGCACATCGAAACCTTCGACTTGCGCACCTAGTCGGCGTGCAGTTGCAATTGCCTGCAGGCCTGCAACACCGGCACCGACAATCAATACCTTCGAAGGCCGAATCGTGCCGGCTGCCGTGGTCAGCATCGGGAAAAAGCGCGGCGCCAATTGCGCCGCCAACAAAACGGCTTTGTAGCCTGCCATGCCTGCTTGCGATGACAGCACGTCCATCGCCTGGGCACGTGTTGTACGTGGCAATTTTTCCAGTGGAAACGCACTGGTTTTTTTATCGATGAAAGTCTGCAAGCGTGCTGCATCGGCATGCGGCGCAAGCAAACCCATCACGACGGCACCGGATTTCAATTTTGCCAGATCGGAATTGGGCGGGGCCTGCACGCAAACGAGAACATCGGCAGCCGCAAGAATCTCATCGCGCTTGTCGGAAATTTCTGCACCGACATAATTTTCGTCCGTGAAGTGCGCATTCAATCCGGCGCCACGTTCAATCAGTACGCGGGTTTTCAATGCGAGCAGTTTCTTGCAGGTTTCCGGCGACAGCGCCGCACGGCGTTCGCCGCTTGCAGTTTCTTTGACAAAAGCAATTGTTACCGACATGCGCATCTTCCCCGGACAATGCCCTGCTCGTTAGCAGGGCGACGTGGTGATGCTACCGGATTTAACGCTTGTCCTTCAATAAATCTAAGGAATGCGACCGAAAGAATCAGCTGGCTTCGGTTTTCAGGCGACCCATGACGCTCTGCATGGCTTGGTCAAACAGGTTTTCCTGTTCCCGCACCACAAGCTTGCCCTGCTTTTTCATTGCGGCCAGTTCTTCGAGCGAAGCCACCAGCACGCGAACACCGCGACGATTGACGAACATCAAACGCGATGAAATCGGGCTTATCCAGGACAATTTGGCCGGATGCAATTTGTCGTCGTCTGCGGCCAGATGCACCCACATGCCCACGGCCAGATTCCGCAGCACCGGAATGTCTTCGACGTTGTAATCGAGTGCATCCTTGTTCGACACCACCGACAGCAGAGGTTTGCGTTCATCGGCTGCCGGCACGGCGGCAATTTTCACCGTGGCAGGTTGAGGTGCCATGGATTCCATGCTCACCTGCAAACTGCGAATCGTTTGCTGGGCCGATTCACCGGTGATACCCGAACTCGCCAAAACGGTTTCAAGCGGCTCGCGCATATTGATCATCGAAGGAGCAATAGCCCGACGATTTGGATGTTCGCTGTTCGGCAACAGTTCAAGCAATGCATCGGCAACGCCCAATGCGGCATTCCAGGGTTGACTGTCAGGACCTTCGCGCAAGGCGATCATCGATAGATGATGCGCCCAGCAGCGACTGAAAAAATCGTCCAGCGCAGGTGGCAAATTCAAACCGGTTACCCGTTTTGCCAATTCCGCCGATGCCAGTGTACGTGCTTGTTCTAGACGTTCCTGACCGCGCTGTGCTTCGGTCGCACGACGTTCGGCCAGCTCCATCCGGCGACGATGCTGATCAAGAAAGCTGCGCAATTCCTGCTCCAGCGTTTCAAAAATCGCCATGTCTTCATTGAATTCGGCAACCAGGGTGTCCACCGTATTTTCGGCTTTCTGCAGGAGTTCGCGTTCTTGCGGACCCTCGCCTTTGTTACCTTCCACCGCCTCGGCGAGCGAGTTCAGCAAACGACGGGCAGGATGCCCCTTGTTCATGAACATCCGGCGATCAATCACGGCGGCTTTTACGTAAGGCACAACCAGACGCGACATCAGGCCGCGCGCCAATTGTTCAAAATCACGTTCGTCGAACAGAACATCGAACAGCATACCGACGAGATCCACTGCATCCTCATCGTCCTGACTGAGTCGAATCTGGTCAGACGGCAAGCCGATGTTTTTGGCACTGCGCAACATTTCTTTTTTCAGGTCGTGCGCCAGTGAAACCTTCGGATCCATCATCGCGGCTTGCACTGCCTGCGGAACTTGTCTCTGCAAGAGAGAGAGTACCGATACCATTTCCTCCATCGCCATCGGGCGTTCATTGGAATGGGTACCGGCCCCTGAAAAACTTTGTGCGGCCGAAAAACCGGCACCGGCATGGGCATTGCCGGAGGCTGCAAATCCGCCATCACTGCGGCCTGCATTACCTGCATTGCCATTGCCGCCGCCCATTTGCGGACGGAATGCATGCAACATGCTGCATAACGCATCGAACATTTGTTTGTCGTCAGTACTGCCCTGAGTAGCGCGCTGCGCGACAGGTGCCGGTGCAGGCTCGGGGGCTGCATCCACGGGACGCGGGTTGCCAAGGTCGGCACGAATGCCTGCAGCCGACATGCGCGCATTCAATTCGGTCAGCAAACTACCAAGGCTTTGCACCAATTCGCGTTCGAAATATTTGTAAAGAACAACACGAACGCTGGGCGGCAGTTGCACATCACGCTGGGCAACGTAAATCGAGTTGGCGAGATTCGCCGCACTCAAAGGATTCAAACTGGTTTCCAATTGCTGTACGCCGACGATGGCAGCAAAGCGCTGGGCAATGACATTAAGTGCCGGGCCATGCGCATTGACGACAGCTTCCACCACGAACTCGGAGGCAAGTTGAACTTCGAGTTCATCATCAGCCACCAGGCTCATCACGCGACCGACATTCGACTCCTGCTGGACACCGCGTCGCATCGATTCAAAACCGGAGTCGAAATGGCGCTTGAAGCCATTCTCGAGCGGCGTGCGGGCCATGCGCAGTTTGCGCATTGAATCCATATGGGGCGAGCCAATCAGGACTTCTTCTTTCTGTGCAAGATCGAACAACCAATCGTCCGCTTTACCCAACACGCGACCGAGAACCATCGTCAGATGACTGATAGTATGCTTGCGCAGCGTATTGAACAGCTCCGGATCGTTTTGATACGACCTCTGACCTGTGACGTGGAATTCGTTCTGGCTCATAAATACTCTTGGGAAACTCTTGGGGGGATAGAGTTGTCGGCATACGTAAAGTATGCGGTCGAGCGAATATAATCTGTGAACAGGCTCTCACTTTTTCGCACTTTCCTATTGAATGTTAATATTTGTTACATGAATCTCATAAAAATGCTCGACCAGCG
>JAKQKT010000139.1 GCA_029560515.1 Pseudomonadota bacterium | reverse complement strand
CTGCCGGAAGTGAAGTGGACGCTGTAAAAGCCGGCCGCTGGACCATCCGTGACCTTGGGCGCCAGCATTTTTTGCGGGTCTGGCCGGCGATGGAGCGTTTTACCGATACCCGAACCGACGACACCGACGACGAGCTTTGGCTGGTCGAGCACGACCCGGTTTTCACGCTGGGCCAGGCCGGCAAGCCCGAACATGTACTGGCTCCGGGCGATATTCCGGTGATCCAGACCAATCGCGGCGGCCAGGTGACCTACCATGGCCCCGGCCAGATCGTGGCCTATCCCTTGGTGGACTTGCGCCGGATCGGTATCGGCGTGCGCGAGTTCGTGCACCGGATCGAGCAGGCCATGATCGACACGATGGCGGTCTGGAATATCACAGCCCTGCGCAAGGAAGGCGCGCCCGGCGTGTACGTGAACGGCGAAAAAATCGGCGCACTCGGATTGCGGGTTCGGCGTGGCTGCACTTTTCACGGTTTGGCGTTCAATATCAACATGGATCTTGAACCGTTCTCACGCATCAATCCCTGCGGCTATGAAGGCTTGCAGGTGACCTCGATGCTAAACTGCGGAGGCCCGGGGGACTTGGCGGTGGTCAAGGCCGAGTTGGTCATGCAGATGGCCAAGCAATTGCATTTGTCACCGGTATTTACCGACGAGTTACCCGATCTTTCTTTTTCCGATATTCAACTGGCCTGAACATGTCTGATGCAAAAACCATTCCGTTAACGGTTATCAATTCCCTGCAGGAAGGCGTCAAGCAAGTAGGCGAAAGCAAAATCGCCCGCAGTCCGGTGAAATTCGAAGCCGCGCCGGTATTACGCAAGCCGAGTTGGATCCGCGTGCGCATTCCGTCCGGCAACGCAGTCGAAAAACTGAAATCCAAATTACGTGACAACCGTCTCGTCACCGTGTGTGAAGATGCGAGCTGCCCGAATATCCACGAATGTTTTAGTCACGGTACTGCGACCTTCATGATTCTCGGCGCCATTTGCACGCGACGCTGTTCGTTCTGCGATGTGGCGCATGGTCGCCCGAAACCGCCGGATGCAAGCGAGCCGATGAATCTCGCCCGTACCGTGGCCGACATGGGCATGCGTTACGTCGTGATTACTTCGGTGGATCGCGATGACCTGCGTGACGGTGGCGCACAGCATTTCGTCGATTGCATTCGCGAAACGCGCGCGCTGAGTCCGAATATCAAAATCGAAATTCTGACGCCGGATTTTCGTGGCAAGGGTCGCATGGAACGTGCGCTGGAAATCCTCGCGACCAATCCGCCGGATGTGTTCAACCACAATCTGGAAACCGTGGTCGAGTTGTATCCGAATGTGCGTCCCGGCGCCGATTATCAATGGTCGCTGGATTTGCTGAGAAAGTTCAAGGCACAGCATCCGGACGTGCCGACCAAATCCGGCATCATGTTAGGGCTGGGTGAAGAAAAAGAGCAGGTGTTGGGCGCGATGCGCGACCTGCGCGCTCACGATGTCGACATGATTACGATTGGTCAATACCTGCAACCGACGCCGCATCATCATCCGGTCATGAAGTATTGGACGCCTGAAGAGTTCAAGGAATTTGAAGTGCTCGGAATGGCGATGGGTTTCACGCATGTGGCATCGGGACCAATGGTACGCTCGTCCTACCACGCCGACCGTATGGCGGCCGATGCCGGCTTTGTGGAACCTTCCGTCTAGGTTCAGGCTCAGACTATAACCATTGGCACAGGCAGCCTGCCGGAAAGCGGCGCATGCTTGAACCGTTCACCGTTGCGAGAGAACCCATGCTGAAAAACAAATTGATAGCCTTGACTGCCCTGATTCCTCTGACGCTGGCGATTGGCGCCGCACCCGGCAGCAAAGCAGGTGGCAAACCGATGGCGGCCGATGCCGGCATGCATCCCACCACCGATCAGGCAATTGCAGCGACCTTTGTTTACGGCGTGTTTTCCGACAGTGATCTTGCCTATCGGCCTCGCCCCCTGAACGATGAATTGTCGGCCGATATTTTCCGTCGCTACATCGACATGCTCGATAGTGAAAAAATGTATTTCACGGCCGAAGACATGAAGAATTTCGAAGCCTATAAAACCACGCTCGACGATGCCATCAAGGCTCGCAAGCTGGATCCGGCATTCACCATTTTTCAAATCTACCAACAACGCGTCGCACAACGCATCGCTTTCGCCCGCAGCCTGCTGAAACAGCCTTTTGATTTCAGCAGCAAGGAAACCTGGGCCTATGATCGCAAGGATGCGGCCTGGGCCGCCGATGCGAACGCCCTGAATAATCTGTGGCGCAAATCGGTCAAGAACGATGCGCTGCGCCTCAAGCTGGCCGGCCGTAAGCCGGAAGAAATTTCGAAGACGCTCGATAAGCGTTACGCACAAGTGACCGAACGCAGTACCGAGTTGCGCGGCGACGATGCCTTCGAATTTTTCATGAATGCCTACACGCTGTCGATTGATCCGCACAGCAGCTACATGAGTCCGAAGTCGCACGAAAATTTCATGATGCAAATGCGCCTGTCGCTGCAAGGCATCGGTGCGGTATTGCAACGCCAGGACGAGTACGTGGTGATTCGCACGATCGTCCCCGGTTCGCCGGCGCAGCTATCCGGCAAGGTCAAGGTCGGCGATCGCATTGTTTCCGTTGGCCAAGGCGACAAGGAACCGATGATCGACGTTGTCGGTTGGCGCATTGACGACGTGGTCGAAAAAATTCGCGGCGACAAAGGCACCAAGGTTCGTCTGGACATCATCCCCGGTGATCAGGGCGTCGATGCCAAACACGTGATGGTCACCCTGGTACGCGACACCATCAAGCTGGAAGACCAGGCCGCTAGCAAACGCATTATTGATGTGGATGGTAAACGTATCGGCGTGATCGAACTGCCGGCTTTCTACGCCGATTTCGAAGCCATGCAGCGTCGTGATCCCAACCCACGTTCGGCAACGACCGACGTGGCCAAACTGCTGAATGAACTCAAAGCGGAAAAAGTCGACGGCATCGTGGTTGACCTTCGCGAAAATGGCGGCGGATCGCTTGATGAAGCGGTGGATCTGACCGGTCTGTTTATTGATCGCGGTCCGGTAGTGCAAGTTCGCCAGTCCGGTGGTTATACGCAAGTGCGCAGTGATGAAGATCGTGGCGTCTTGTGGAGCGGCCCGCTGGCCGTTTTGGTCAACCGTTCATCGGCCTCGGCCTCGGAAATTTTCGCGGCG
The DNA here is from genome assembly GCA_029560515.1 of Pseudomonadota bacterium. Lineage (GTDB taxonomy): Bacteria > Pseudomonadota > Gammaproteobacteria > Xanthomonadales > Xanthomonadaceae > Arenimonas. Next base: position 2,081 of record JAKQKT010000139.1, on the reverse strand, counting down.
GCCATCCAGGATTACGGGCGCGGCCTGATTATCGGCGAGCCGACCTTCGGCAAAGGCACCGTGCAGGGCTTGCTGCCATTACCACCGGAACGCGGTGCTGAAGGTGGAAAATACGGCACGGCAAAAATCACCTCGCAACAGTTTTTCCGCATTGATGGTGGCACCACGCAAAACGCGGCAGTGACACCGGACCTGCAATTCCCGGTCACTGTAGACGCCAGCGAGTTCGGTGAAAGTACCTACGACAACGCTTTGCCGTTCACCCGCATCGAAGCGGCGAAATACGCCACCGTCGGCAATTTCAAACCGATCATCGGCAAGCTGTTCGCCGATCATCAGGCGCGCATCGCAAAAGATCGCGAGTTCCAGTGGTGGAGTGAAGACGTTGCTGAATTCCGTACCGAACGCGACAAGAAAACACTGTCCCTGAACGAAGCCGAGCGCAGTGCAGAACGTGATCGCCTTGAAGCAAAACGCAAGGCACGCGATGCCGAACGCAAGACATTGGGTCTGGCCGATGCCGGTCCGGAAAACAAGGATGATGGCTTGCAGGCAAACGAACGCGACGTGAAAGTCCAGGTCGCGGAAGAAGAAGCCGCCAAGAAACGTCCGGATCCCTTGATGCGCGAATCGGCGGCGATTCTGGCCGACACCATCTCGATCCTGAAAGACAGTCCTGTGCTGACCACGCAAGTGCTGGTCACGAAGAACGACAAGGTCTGGGCGAACTAAAACCGCATTATTATCTTTTCGAAGATTCAAACAAAATCCCGGCCAATGCCGGGATTTTGCATTTGCATGTAGCCCGGGTCTTGGCTCCATCTGACCCGGGAATGCACGCGTCGTAAGTAAAAAATTACGTCATCCCGACGAAAGTCGGGACCCAGAAGCAAGTACGAGGACGAGTTCAGACTTTGCTTCGCACTGTACTTCTGGACCCCGACTTTCTTCGGGGCGACATATCTTTAATTTTTAGGCGAGTAATCCACGCTTTGCTGTCGATCAGTGCAAGATTCGGATAGCCAAGCCCGATTGCCTTGGCTAATCTGCCGTCATGAACAAAACATCATTGCCACCGCAGGTCATCCAGGCCCGAAAATTGCTGGAGCAGGAGCCGTATCCACTGGCACGGTTGGCGAAAACCGTCGGTTGGAGCCCGGCCTATTTGCAGAAACAATTCGTGCAGGCTTACGGACTGACACCGGCGGAATTTGTTTCTCAACAAAAATTCAAGAATTTCAAAACCGAATTGCGGAAAAACGGTGATGTTACCCGCGCACTTTACGAAGCCGGCTTCGGTTCACCGAGTCGCGTTTACGAACAAGGCGCCGCCAAACTCGGAATGTCGCCGCTGGCCTATCAACGTGGCGGTGCCGGTCTGGAAATACGCTACACAATTCTCGAAACCCGCCTGGGTAAAACACTGATCGCTGCAACCGAACGCGGCATTTGCGCGATTGCACTCGGCGAGAAAGAAAGCAAACTCGAGAAGGAATTGCAGGAAGAATTTCCGGCAGCGAATTTGAAACGTGTCGATGCCGGGCGCGACGAATTCATCGCACCGAAAGTATCGGCGGTCGTCGATTTTCTGGCAGGCAAAAAAAGCCGGGTCTCGCTGGAGCTGATGGGCACTGCATTCCAGCAACGGGTATGGCAAGCACTGATGAAAATTCCCACCGGTGAAACCCTGAGCTATGCAGAACTTGCCGAGATGCTAAGCATGCCGAAAGCCGCACGTGCAGTGGCCAGTGCATGCGCCAAAAACAAATGTGCCGTCGTGGTGCCTTGTCACCGGATTATCCGTGGTGATGGTTCGCTCGGAGGTTACCGCTGGGGCTTGCCGTTGAAAGAGAAAATTCTTGCCGGTGAAATGTCTGTAAAATGACGACATGACAAAAACACCATCCGTTGCGCCGAGCAAGGCCGCAGTGCTGTCTGCCTTGATTGCAGTCTATGTCCTGTGGGGTTCGACCTATTACGGCATCAAGATTGCGTTGCAGGACTATCCGCCGTTTCTGCTGACATCGATCCGCATGCTGATCGCCGGTGGCCTGATGTTCATCGTACTGCGCTTGCGCGGT
>JAKQKT010000138.1 GCA_029560515.1 Pseudomonadota bacterium | reverse complement strand
AGCCGCGTGCTCATTACCGGCCAGAACGGTACGGGTAAGGAACTTGTGGCCCGCTGGATACATGAAAAAAGCAACCGCGCCGACGGCCCGATCGTGGAAGTCAACTGCGCAGCCATCCCGGCAGAATTGATTGAAAGTGAGCTGTTTGGACACAAAAAAGGCTCCTTCACCGGCGCTATTGCCGACCGCCCCGGCAAATTTGAACAAGCCAACGGCGGCACATTGTTTCTCGATGAAATCGGCGATATGAGTCTCGATGCACAGGCCAAAGTGCTTCGTGCCCTTCAGGAAAGCCGTATCACCCGCGTTGGCGACAGCAAGGAAATAAAGGTCGACGTACGCGTACTCGCCGCCACCAACAAAGACCTGCGCGAGGAAATTTCTGCCGGGCGTTTTCGCGAAGACTTGTACCACCGTCTCGCCGTGATCGTGGTGCGGGTACCTGCCCTGAACGACCGCCGCGACGATATCCCGCTCCTGCTCGAACACTTCAACCGCCGCATCGCCGACGACTACGGCCACGCGCCCAAGTCGTTCACACCCGATGCTATCCGCTCCCTACAGGATTATAACTGGACGGGCAACATCCGCGAACTGGCCAATGTCATCGAGCGCCTGTTTATCCTGTGCGATCAGGTAGTGACCGAAGAGGACGTGCGGCAATATGTGCACCCGAACCGGTAACGCGGATTTTCCTGACGCCGAGGTGTCATCTGCGAGGTACGAGCAGGTGACACCTCCGGTATAGCACGATGCCCTGTCTAAATATTTCATTTAGGTTTAGTACCGATCTTGAAATATCGCCTGTTCGTACCTCACAGATGACACCTCGGGATTGTTTAACTTTTTTGTCTAAAATTCATTGCATTAATAAACAAAAAGAAGGGCGCGCTGTTCCAACTCGCAGTTTGCAAAAGAAATGCTGCAAACATAAACATGCGATCATTACCTTTGCCGCGCTCCTTTAGTAAGCCAGCCTTACAGCGCCGCTGCTGACACCACCATAATCTTCAAATCTGATCGTAGTCATTTGTCCGTTTCCGAAGCCGTGTCTTTCGAAACG
>JAKQKT010000136.1 GCA_029560515.1 Pseudomonadota bacterium | reverse complement strand
TTATGGCAGGAGGGCGTTTTTTTGTCCTGGAGACACGCAAAAACTCCCGAAAAAGCTGCAAGGAGTAGAAAGCTTGGCGGCAATGCCCTTCGCAGGCGACAATAGCGGCTGCGCCAGTAGGGCGGGAGGATTGCATGTCAGCATTGAAAGAAGTCAAGGTGCCGGATATCGGCGGCCACAAAAACGTTCCTATCATTGAAGTGTTGGTCAAGGTCGGCGACACCGTCAAAAAAGACCAGGGTTTGATTACCCTTGAATCCGATAAAGCCACCATGGAAGTTCCCGCACCATTCGCCGGTGTCGTGCGCGAGCTTAAAGTCAAACTGGGCGATGAAATTTCGGAAGGCGATATTGCACTCGTGATTGAAGCGACAGATGAAACGGTTTCTTCGACAAAGCCTGCCGTCCAGGAAGTGGCTGCGCCGAGAGAAGCGGATTCGCCAGCTGTTTCGGAAGAGAAGATCGTGGCGCCTGTTGCCGTTGCATCCACATCCACTCCAGTGACTGTCGGCAATCCTGTTCGCACGCCGCCGGTCAGTTTTGATGCCGATGCCCTGATGCCGGCCAACGTTCCCTATGCCAGCCCTGCGGTGCGGGTATTCGCACGCGAGCTCGGTGTTGATTTGGCGAAAGTAAAAGGCAGCGAGCGCGGCGGTCGAATCTCGAAAGCGGATGTGCAGCAGTTCGTCAAAGCCGCTCTGGAGACAGGAGTCGCGGGTTCGAGCGGTGGTTCCGGCTTGAATCTGATTCCGTGGCCGCAAGTGGATTTCGCGAAATACGGTGCGATTGAATCGCTGCCGCTATCTCGCATCAAGAAAATTTCCGGCGCCAATCTTGCCCGCAACTGGGCCATGATTCCGCACGTTACGCAGAACGACGAAGCCGATATCACCGAAATGGATTTGTTCCGTAAGAAACTCGCGGAAGAGCACAAGGACGTCAAGGTCACGCCGCTGGTTTTCATGATGAAAGCGGTGGTCGCGGCATTGAAAAAATATCCCAATTTCAATGCATCGCTCGAAGGCGACAATCTGATTCTGAAAAAATATTTCCATATCGGCATTGCGGTGGATACACCCGACGGTCTGGTGGTTCCGGTGATTCGTGATGTCGATAAAAAAGGCTTGCTCGAGCTGGCACAGGAACTCGCCGTGATCAGTGCAAAAGCGCGCGACAAGAAACTCGGCCCGAACGATATGCAAGGTGGCTGCTTCTCGATCTCTTCGCTGGGCGGGATTGGTGGTACAGGATTTACGCCGATCATCAATGCGCCGGAAGTTGCCATCCTTGGCGTGTCGAAGTCGCAAATCAAGCCGGTCTGGAATGGCAGTGAGTTCACGCCGCGTTTGATGCTGCCACTCTCGCTTTCGTATGACCATCGGGTGATCGATGGTGCCGCCGCCGCAAGGTTTGCAAGTTTCCTGACACAATCTCTGGCGGATTTGCGCCAGCTGTTGCTGTGACTCTCGAAGGTAGAACAGCATGAGCAGTATCGAATTGAAAGTTCCGGATATCGGCGGCAGCACCAAGGTTCCGGTCATTGAAATCCTGGTCAAAGTCGGCGATGAGATTAAAAAAGACCAGGGCTTGATTACCCTGGAATCCGACAAAGCCACCATGGAAGTACCCGCGAGCGCAGTGGGTACTGTAAAAGAATTGCGCGTCAAGCTCGGTGATGAAATGTCCGAGGGCGATGTGATCGCCATTCTTGAATCCGGTGAAGCTACGGTCGAAAAACCGGCTGCTGCAGTTGTTGAAAATAAAACACCAGCGCCTGTTGTCGCGGTTTCGGCAACTCCCGTTGGCCTTGCAAAAGACAATTCCGATATCACCTGTCAAATCGTCGTGCTTGGTGCCGGTCCCGGCGGCTATACCGCCGCATTCCGCGCCGCCGATCTGGGCATGGATGTCGTCTTGGTTGAACGCTATGCGCAATTGGGCGGTGTTTGCCTGAATGTCGGTTGCATTCCATCCAAAGCATTGCTGCATGCTGCCGAAGTTATCGAGGAAGCCAAGCATGCTGCCGATTACGGCGTGAGTTTCAGCGAAGCGAAAATCGATCTGGCGAAATTGCGTACTCACAAGGAAAAAGTGGTCGGTACTCTGGTCAGCGGCCTGACCGGTATGGCGAAACAGCGAAAAGTTCGCACGGTAACCGGCATCGGTAAATTCATTTCGCCTAATCAATTGGAAATTGAAACAGCTACCGGCAAACAAATACTTGGATTCAAGCAATGCATTATTGCGGCTGGTTCGCAGCCGGTGAAGTTGCCTGGCTTTCCCTGGGAAGATCCACGCGTGATGGATTCCACCGATGCACTGATGCTGCATGACATTCCTAAAAGCCTGTTGGTGATTGGTGGCGGCATTATCGGGCTCGAAATGGCGACGGTGTATCGCTCGCTAGGCAGTGAAGTGACCGTGGTCGAATTGGCCGAGCAATTGATGCCCGGTGCGGACAAGGACTTGGTCAAGCCATTGGCGGATCGCCTGAAAAAAGCCAGTGTCGCGATTCACCTGAAAACCAGGGCGGCGAAGGTAGAGGCAAAAAAAGACGGCATCCATGTCGGCTTTGAAGGCGCTGCTCCCGAGAAAACCATTTACGACCGCGTATTAGTCGCTGTTGGCCGTGCGCCTAATGGCGGCAAGCTTAATGCGCAACTTGCCGGAGTCAGTGTTACCGAACGCGGCTTTATTCCGGTGGATCGGCAAATGCGCACCAATGTTCCCCATATTTTTGCGATTGGAGATCTGGTCGGTAATCCGATGCTGGCGCACAAGTCCACGCACGAAGGAAAACTTGCCGCCGAAGTGGCGTCGGGCGAAAAACGCGAATGGGTCGCACGCGTCATTCCATCGGTGGCTTATACAGATCCTGAAATTGCCTGGGTCGGCGTCACAGAAACCGAAGCGAAAGAAAAGAACCTGCAAATCGGCGTCGGAAAATTCCCCTGGGCTGCCAGTGGTCGCGCGATTGGCATTGGCCGTACCGAAGGCTTCACCAAGTTGATTTTCGACGAAGCAACGCACCGCATTATCGGCGGCGGCATTGTCGGAGTGAATGCCGGTGACCTGATTTCGGAAGTGGTGCTGGCGATTGAAATGGGCTGCGAGGCAGGCGATATTGGCCACAGCATCCATCCACACCCGACCCTGGGTGAGTCAATCGGCATGGCGGCAGAAGTTTATGAAGGCACGATTACCGATTTGTATATTCCCAAAAAGAAATAAGCGGATCGCAAAAAACGAATATCCACAAGGGGCAATACCATGCTGATGAGTACCGGATTATTTTTCTGCGGATTGCTGTTGCTGTTGTTGGGTAGTGATTCCGCGGTCAAGGGGATCGCAGGCTTTTGCCAGCGTCTGGGTCTGTCGGGTTTCAAGACTGGCGTGCTGATGATGTTGTTCGCGACTTCAATTCCCGAATTGTTCGTGAATGCCTATGCTGTTTACACGGGCCATGCCGATATAGCGCTTGGAAATGCCGTCGGCAGCAATATCGTCAATATCGGCCTGACGCTGGCTTTGGCGGCGGTATCAGCCCCGATGCTGCTGGCCATGCGTTCGCTTGCCGTTCAAATCGTTTTTCTGCTGGTGGCGACCGGTATTGTTCTGCTGCTGGGTCTGGATGGCGGCTTGCAACGATGGGAAGGCGGACTCTTGCTGCTGGCATTTGTCGCAGTTGTTTTCGTGATCATGAAAAAATCAGGTCAAGAAAGTGTCGAGGTCCAGAAGGAAGTCGGCGAAGTCTTCGAGACAAGCACGGCGACCGCCATCAACCTGGCGAGAATTGCGATTGGTGCAGGCGTTCTATTTTTTGGCGCCAAGCTGGTGATTGACGCAGCACCAGCCATCGGTTTGTCGCTGGGCTTTGGTCACTTGCTGACCGGTCTTACCGTGGTGGCTATCGGGACCGCATTGCCCGAAGTGGTGATGGCCATTCTGGCGGCACGTAGCGGCCGGGCGAATCTTGTGGCCGGTCTTGTTCTCGGTGCCTGCCTGTTCAATCTGTTATTCATTCTTGGCGGCATGGCCATCGTGAAACCGGTGATGATTCCGGCGTCCTTTATCGGATTCGAACTGCCTGCGGCGATGGCTTTCACGCTTGCCCTGTATCCGATTCTGGGTGGTGATTTGCGCATCAACCGCAATGAAGGTTTTATCCTGTTTGTGTTGTTTTTATCCTGGCTTGCCTTTGAGCTGTTCAAGACATGGGCATGATGCATGCCTCAATGGAATGCTACCCAGCAGGCTACCGATAAAATAATCACGCACAATAAATCCAGCACGGCGCCTTCCTTGATCATCTGGCGCGTGCTGACACACCCGGTGCCGTAAGCGATGGCATTGGGGGCTGTTGCCACTGGCAACATAAAGCCCACGCTTGCGGCCAATACAGCGGGGTACATCAGCAATGCCGGCTCGACATTGATCGCTTTGGCGGTCGCCGCAAGAATCGGCATCAACAGGACTGCTGTTGCCGTATTGCTGGCAATTTCCGAAAGCAGGACGACTCCCATCATCAAGCCGAGTAACAGCAGAGGAAGCGGCAGGTGCTGAAGTCCGGTCAGATTTTTGCCAATGGCATCGCTCAATCCCGATTTGTCGAATGCCGTGGCAAGCGCGATACCGCCGCCAAACAATACCAATGCTCCCCACGGAATTTTTTCCGCCGATACCCAATCGAGCAAACGCCCATCGCGACCATCGGGGATCAGGCACAAGACAATAACAGCGATGAGCGCAACGCTTGCATCGTTTGCCTTGTCGAGACCCAGTAACAGGCTCCAGCCACCGAAAGGTTCGGTGCGGAAAATCCAGGCAGCTGCCGTGATCGCAAATACGCCAAGCACGCGTCGTTCGGCCACGGTCCATGCACCTATGTTGGGAAGCTCTGCCGCAGGTGCGGTGGTCAAGTTGCGGCCAAGCCAAATCGCCAGTGACAGCAAACCCAGAATCACGACGGGCACGCCGACTTTCATCCAGTCAAAAAAACCGTAGGCAATACCGGTGCTCTGCTGATACACCTGCATGAAAACGAGATTGGGTGGCGAACCGATCGGTGTTCCCATGCCGCCAATACTGGCTGCGTAGGCAATGGATAGCACCAGGGGCACTTTCAGTCTTTTATCGGGGTAGGTTTCGAGAATCGCCATCGCAACTGGCAGCATCAGCAAAGTCGTTGCGGTATTGGAAATCCACATGCTGATGAAGCCGGTCGCGGCAATGAATCCGTAAAGAAGATGGCGACCGCTGCGCCCGCCGAAGGCATTCACCATTTTCATGGCCAGACGTTGATGTGCGCCAGATTTTTCCAATGCCTTTGAAAGCATGAAGCCACCGGCCAAGAGCAAAATCAATTCATGACCATAACTTTGCGCGACTTCTTTTGCATTGAGCACTCCCAGCATGGGCAGCAATGCAAGGGGTAATAGCGCAGTTACCGGTGCGGGTAGCGGCTCTGTCATCCACCAGATGGCACAACAGACGGTGACTGCGACCGTGGTGGCCAGTGCGAAAGTCTGTCCGTTAAAAATGCAAAGATACGCCGCGAATGCCGCGACTAACGGACCTGCAAACAGGCTTATGCGTTGTAGTGGCATGCCATCACGCTCATTTCGATATTCGATTGGCTATACTGCCACGAGACGGAAATATTGGAAGCATCACATGACGCAAAACGGCAGTTCCATATCCATGCGTGCCTATTCGAGCTTGATCGAATTTTTCCGTCTGGAAGCCGCGGGCGGCATCATGCTGGTGGCGGCATCCGTCATTGCATTGATCGTTGCCAACTCGTCTCTGGAGGGGCTCTATCTGGGGTTTCTGGATTTTCCCGTCCATATCGGGCTTGCCGATTTCGCGATTAAAAAACCATTGGTGCTCTGGATTAACGATGGCCTGATGGCGATTTTTTTTCTGCTGGTCGGTCTTGAACTGAAACGAGAATTTGTCGAAGGCCAATTTGCCGACAGAAAACAAATCATGATGCCGGCGATGTGCGCGTTGGGCGGGATGATTGTGCCGATGGCAGTGTATGCCGCTTTCAACTGGAATGATCCGGTCGCGATGAACGGCGTTGCCATACCGGCGGCAACCGACATTGCGTTTGCACTGGGGGTGCTATCGCTGTTGGGTTCGCGCGTGCCGGTTGCATTGAAACTATTGCTGACTGCCATTGCAGTGGCAGATGATCTCGGTGCGATTATCATCATCGCGATTTTCTATACATCGAACCTGTCACTGCTTTCGCTTGGTCTGGCCGTAGTCGCGATTTTTGGCCTGTGGCTGTTGAAAAAATTCAAAGTGATGCGCTTGAGTGCCTATCTTCTTGTTGGTCTTTGCATGTGGGTAGCCGTGTTGAAATCCGGTGTGCACGCCACCCTTGCTGGCGTTGTGCTCGGTCTGTTTATTCCGATCGGTGGTGATCAAGAAGGTTCGCCGCGCCCTTCCGAAAGCCTGGAACATTTTCTGCATCCCTGGGTGGCCTATTTGATTTTGCCTTTATTCGCGTTTGCGAATGCAGGTGTTTCACTCGAAGGTATTCAGTGGTCGAATCTGGCCGATGCCATTCCGCTCGGGATCGTGGCGGGTTTGTTTGTCGGCAAGCAGATAGGCGTTTTCGGTGTCGCTTTTATTCTGCTTCGATTGAAATGGGTGCGCCTGCCCGAAGGACTCAATCTCAAGTTGTTATGGGGCCTGTCGATGTTATGTGGCATCGGCTTCACGATGAGCCTGTTTATCGGATCGCTGGCGTTCGAAGGGCAGGGCGAATCACTGCAGGTCAGTTATCGTTTGGGAATACTGTTGGCATCTTTCATTTCCGCGATTGCCGCTTTTGGTTTTCTTAAATGGCAGGTACGGAAAATAGAGGCATGAACCGGATATTGATATTCGGTTTGTCAGGGCAGGTTGGTGATGCATTGCTGCCCTTGCTGCTTGATACGTCATTTGCAGTGACGGCAATTTCCCGGCAACCCAGGGCCAGCGAAAAAAACATCATCTGGAAGCAAGCGGGTTTTTCCAATTTCGAATCACCGGAGAAAATCTACGATGCGATTATCAGTCTTGGTCCACTGGATGCCTTTGCTTCTTGGCTGACATCGTCCGGGTTCGCCGCAAAGAAAATTATCGCGCTCAGTTCGACCAGTATCGTGACCAAGAAAAATTCGCCGGATGCAAACGAGCGAAAGTTATCGGAACTGCTGGAGCGCAGCGAGCAGCTCCTCATCACTCATGCAATCAAGACCAAGTCGGCACTTCTCGTTTTGCGGCCAACATTGATCTACGGCAACGGGCGCGATCAAAGCCTCTCGCGATGGCTGAGTCTCGCAGAGCGCAGCAAATGGGTGGTTTTGCCGAAGAATGCCGGCGGCTTGCGTCAGCCCGTGCACGTGGCCGATGTGGCTGCTGCCGTCTTCCAGGCATTGGTACGAGTGAATTCCGCTTGTGTAGTGCTGGATTTGCCAGGTGGAGAAATCCTGGCTTTCGATCAAATGCTGCTACGCACTCTTGAAGTCCGATTGCCTTCTGCAAAAGTACTTCGAATACCTGATTTTTTGTTTCGGTTGATGCTTCGATTGGTCTCGCATACTCGCTTTGGTCGTGGCCTGGGTCCAGGCTTTTTTGCGCGTTTGGGGGAAGACTGGGTGTTTGACCCCATACCTGCCCGTATGATGCTTGCTTACGTGCCGAGGGCGTTCAGCCCGTAAATTAGAGGAAAAGCTCGATTTTGTGCATTGCAACATGGAAATATTTTGTTAAACCGTACGCTCGAGCATTGCCATTTTCTAACGGACTCTTAATATGCAAGTACTGGAAACCGAGTCTCCGGGGGGAGCGTCCGCACTAAAGCTATGGAATTGCGAAAATTTAACGATTTTCCCAGATCTGTCTCGCGGGGCTTGTAATTCAAAAAATTTTTGCTGCTGATCAGGAATAAACCAATGAAAAAACTAAATCGTTCCACCGGGCTTCGAGCCCGCGCACCTTTGGCAATGGCAGTAGCTTTTGCATTGCTTTCTGCACCTGCAGTACAAGCCTTTGAGTTCGAAAAAGGCGAATTGAGCGGCAGCATCGATACCACCGTTTCTCTTGGTTACTCGTGGCGCACCGAAGATATCGATCCTGATTTGATCGGCAAGGCAAATTTCAATCCGCTGATCGGCGGTGCCAATCAGGGAATTGCTGCACCGTTCAATGCCTTGGGTACTTTCCCTGGGTCAGCCGCACAACAGCTCGCCCCGGGTCGTTTCTCGATCAACCGCGACGACGGTGATTTGCTTTACGGGAAAGGCGATCCAATCTCCCAGGCCTTCAAAATCACTTCCGAAATGGATCTGAAATACAAGGATTTCGGTGCTTTCGTGCGCGCGAGTTACTTCTACGACGCGGCCAATGCAAATAAAGCCGAATTATCCGAAGCCGCCAAGGAAAAAGTCGGCAAGGACTTCCGTCTTCTGGATGCGTTTATCTATGGCAATTTCGACATTGGTGATCACAAGGCAAGTGCGCGCATTGGACGCCAGGTAATCAGCTGGGGCGAAAGTACTTTCATTCAAGGCGGTATTAACGTCATCAACCCGATCGACGTTTCGAAACTCCGCGTTGCCGGTGCAGAACTGAAAGAGGCATTTCTTCCGGTCGATGCCCTCTGGGGCTCGTTCGGCATCACCGATAACCTGTCGGTGGAGGGTTTCTACCTGACCGAATTCGAACAAACCGAAGCGGATCCAGCCGGTACTTATTTCAGCCAAAACGACTTTGCGACCAATGGCGGTACTTACGTCATGCTCGGCTTTGGTATTGCGCCACAGCCTGTTGCCAATCCAGAAAGATTTGCCGATACATGCTTGCCGGGCGGAAGTGTTGCCAACAGTGACCGCTACGCAGGATTGGTGGCCACTTACGGTGCACCTACTGCTGGTGCAATTCTGACAACCGCATGCCGCAATGCGGTGCCTCGCGGCCCGGATCGCAATACCAGTGACAGTGGTCAGGGCGGTATCGCAGTTCGTTATTTCTCTGAAGCGCTGAATCAAACCGATTTTGCTTTTTACGCCATGAACTATCACAGCCGCGTACCGCTTCTGTCGGGCTATGCGGTGAATGTCCCCGGCTTCATTGCAGGCGGTGGCGTGTCGGCAGCCAATAATGCTTCCTACTTTGTCGAGTATCCGGAAGATATCCATTTGTTCGGCATGAGCTTCAACACCACATTGCCTGGTGGCGTGGCCTGGCAGGGTGAGTTGAGTTACCGCCCGAATCAGCCATTGCAAGTTGATGACGTCGAACTGCTGTTTGCCGCATTGACTCCGATCAATCCAGTGCTGCAAGCCGGCGGTATGCCGATTGCCGGACGTTTCTCCAGTCAGCTTGGTACGTTCAGTTCCGGGCAAGAAGTGAAGGGCTGGCGCGAGAAGGAAGTCAGCCAATTGCAAATGACCTTTACCAAGGCATTCCCGCAGGCACTTGGCTTTGACCAAATCGCACTTGTCGGTGAAGTCGGCGCTACTCAGGTTTGGGATATGGAAGACCCTTCCGTACTCCGCTATGAAGGTGAAGGTACTGATACCGGCGGCGGTGTTTCCCTGAGCAATGATCTGCTGGCGCTGATCACCGCTTATAACGCCACGCCAAATCTTGCTAACCTGATTGCACTGAACACTGCATTGAATGACCCGGCCTATGCCGGTGCTTTGCGTAACCCAACTACCACCACCGACGGTTTCCCGACTCCATTCTCATGGGGCTATCGTTTGGCCGCACGTGCCGATTACAACAGCTTCATGGGCACGCCGATTACCTTGTCTCCACGTATTGCATTCAGTCATGACGTAAATGGTATTAGCCCGGGCCCAGGCGGCAACTTCCTGGAAGGTCGTAAAACACTCACGATCGGTGCCGAAGCAAACTATCTGAATAAATTGGTCTTTGATTTAAGCTGGACGCGCTTTTACGGTGCCGAAGGTCTGAACCAAATCGGTGATCGCGATTTCGCATCTTTCAGTGTCAAGTATTCGTTCTAAGCCATATAGGGAGGGCATCGAATGAAATTGTTTAATAAATCAGCACTTGTCGTTTTAGCGAGTGCGGCAGTATTTTCAATCGGTACTGCACAGGCAGCGGTAAGTGCAGACAAAGCGGCGCAACTCGGCGGCAAATTGACGCCAATGGGTTCTGAAAAAGCCGGTAATGCGGATGGCACCATTCCGGCATGGGATGGTGGTATCACGCGTCCATTGGCAAGCTACAAGGCCGGCATGTTTCATCCGGATCCTTATGCTGCGGACAAGCCGCGTTTCACCATCACGCCGGCAAACTACATGCAGTATGCCGAGCAGCTGACCGTTGGCCAACAGGCGATGTTCAAGAAATACCCGACCTTCAAAATGATCGTGTATCCGACCCGTCGCAGTGCTTCATTTCCGCAGCGCATCTATGATTTCACCAAGAAAAATGCAACAGCTTGCAAATTGATTGCCAACGGTGAAGGTATCCAAAACTGTGCCGAAGGCTTTCCGTTTCCGATTCCACAAAATGCCTATGAAGTCATCTGGAATCACAAGCTGAAATACAAAGGCATCTCCGGCGTACGTTATGCCAACCAGGCGGCGCCATCCGCATCCGGTGCCTATCAAATGGTTCGTTTGAAAGAAGAGCTGCTCGGCCTGTATTACAAGCCAGGCAATACTTCCGAAAACATCAACAACATTCTTTTTTACTTCAAACAGGAAGTATTGAGCCCGCCGCGTTTGGCAGGTCAAGTATTGTTGGTGCATGAATCCTTGAACGCTGCAGCCCAGCCTCGTAAAGCCTGGATTTATAATCCTGGCCAACGTCGCGTTCGTTTGGCGCCTAACGTGGCCTACGATAACCCGGGTACTGCCACCGACGGCCTGCGTACCAATGACATGACCGACATGTTCAATGGTGCGATGGATCGCTTCACCTGGACACTGGAAGGCAAAAAAGAAATGTTGGTGCCTTACAACTCCTACAAGGCTCATAGCGGCAATACCAAAGTCAAGGATCTGATTCGTCCAAACCATTTGAATCCGGATTACTTGCGCTACGAATTGCACCGTGTATGGGTGGTCGAAGCAAAACTGAAACCCGGCAAGCGCCATATCAACAGCCGCCGTACTTTCTATCTTGATGAAGACAGCTACCAGATTCTGGTTATCGATCATTACGATGGACAGGGCAATTTGTGGCGTTACTCGGAAGCTCCGTCGGTTAACTACTACGAAGTGCCAACCTTCTGGTCGACACTGGAAACCCATCACGATTTGAAATCGGGTCGCTACATTGCCGGCTTGCTGGACAATCAGGAAAAACCGTTCGACTTCAGTTATCAAACCTCACCGGCGAACTTCTCGCCGCAGGAACTTCGCAGTAGCGGCGTACGCTAAGCAAACGTTCTGAAAGCCGCGCCCGCAAAGGGCGCGGCTGTTTTGGGGGCTTCAAAAAACGCCAAGGGACCATCATGTCGAATTCGCATTCTTCGAGTAAGCGTTATTTCCTTACTTTTCTGTTCGCGATGACTCTGCCGCTGTTTGCACAAACAGCCGGGCAGGCATCCACCGACTCTGCGGAGTTGCCAGCCGAAATGAAGGCGCTGGCTGCCGACGCGCTATTACTGGATATTGCACGAACCAACAATGGCTACTTTGCCGTCGGTGAGCGCGGCCATGTGCTTGCTTCTCTCGATGGAAAATCCTGGACGCAAACAGGTAATATCCCGACTCGCTCAACGCTTACGAGTATTGCTGCCATTGACCAGAATCTCTGGGCTGCAGGTCACGACGGCATTATTCTTGCATCTGCCGATAGCGGTAAAACCTGGACACGCCAGCGGATTGACATTCTCAAGCCCGGCTCCGAGGATCCCGCACAAGGCGCACCTATTCTTGACCTGTTGTTCATGGATGCCAAGCACGGCTTCGCCATTGGCGCCTACAGCTTGATGCTGGAAACAAAAGATGGAGGTACCACCTGGACTCCACGAAAGATCAACACGATTGTTGCCGCGCCCAAGGCTGCGCCGGTAGCGAGCGAGAGCGGTACCTTTACCGAAGCCGATCTGGCCTTGGGTGAAGAGTCCGATCCGCATTTCAATGCGATGACACAACTGACTGACGGCACCTTGGTCATCGTCGGTGAACGCGGTACGGTCTATCGTTCCGCCGACAAGGGCGAAACCTGGAACAAACTGGCTTTCCCATACAAAGGTTCGATGTTCGGTGTCATGTCATGGAACGACAACAATATCCTGACCTACGGCTTGCGCGGAAATATCTACGAATCCACTGATCGTGGCGATAGCTGGAACAAGCTCGAGTCCGGCAGTAATGCAAGTCTGATGGGTGGTATCGACATGTTGAATGGCGGAGCCGTCCTGGTCGGCGCCAACGGTGTTGTGCTGCGGAGAAATGATGCCGCGTCCGCCTTCACGGCCAAGGTTGTGCAAACGAAGTCTGGCGAAGAGCCGGTATTTTCGGCAGCAGCGACTTCGAGTGATGGTCAATTGGTCTTGGTCGGCGATAAAGGTGCCGAACTGGTCACAGCAAATACGGAGACACCATGAGCCTTCCAAGCAATAACCCGCCATCGGCATTCTGTAATTTTGCTGAAAAAATAGTCTTCAGCTCGCGGCCGTTTGTTCTGATCATGTTTACCGTAATTACGGTGGCGATGCTTTATTTCGCATCACAATTGACGGTCGATGCAGGCTTCAAGAAACAGATTCCACGTGAACACGAATACATGAAAACCTTCGAGCAGTATGAAGAAGGTTTTGGTGGTGCCAACCGTGTATTGGTGGCGGTATTTGCCGAAGACGGCAATATCTTCAGCGATGAATACATGACGACGCTGGAGCAGGTCAGTAATGAAGTGATGAGTCTGGATTCGACGGACGATGCACGCATGCGCTCGCTGTTCACGCCCAATGTGCGATTCGTTGAAGTCGTCGAAGACGGTTTTGCCGGTGGCAACGTCATTCCAAACTCCTACTCTCCCTCCTCGAAAAGCGGAACGCCAGAGCAGTTCAACACCATTCGCAGCAATATCGTGAAGGCGAATATTGTCGGTCGCCTGGTGGCGAAGGATTATTCCGGTACCATGATTTGGGCCGATCTGATTCCTGAAAGCAAGGACAAGAAAACCGACTATCCTAAAATTGCCGCCGATTTCGAGGCACTTCGCAAGAAGTATGAGAAGGGCAATATCAAGATCCGCATCATCGGTTTTGCCAAGGTAGTGGGTGACATCACTGACGGTGCCAAGTCAGTCGGTTGGTTCTTCATCATCACGATCGCGTTTACTTGGTTGTTGCTGTTCATTTATTCAAGCTCGATAAAACTCGCCTCGCTTACGGTATTCGTGGCGATGGTATCTGTGGTCTGGATGCTGGGTGCCTTGCGACTGCTGGGCTACGGCATCGATCCGATGAATATGCTCACGCCGTTCCTGATCTTCGCGATTGCGGTCAGTCATGGCGAGCAGATGATCAACCGGTTCCGTGG
>JAKQKT010000131.1 GCA_029560515.1 Pseudomonadota bacterium | reverse complement strand
CCAAGCTTTCCAGGCTAAGACAAGAGGCTGCAGCATGAAACGTTTTATCGTCACCGTCTGCCTGATATTGAGTTTCAATGTTCAGGGCAAAACGGAAAATCAGCAGCCGAAGACAAAACCATCGGGCGCGGCCATCTCATCTGCCCATTTTCTGGCGACTCAGGCCGGTCATGAAATTCTGGCGAAAGGCGGAAATGCGTTCGATGCGGCAATCGCCGTGTCATCGGTGCTTTCGGTAGTGGAGCCAATCAGTTCCGGAATCGGCGGCGGCGGTTTTTTCCTTTTGCATGATGCAAAAACCGGTCGCGATATCATGATTGATGCGCGTGAAACCGCACCGGCTTCCGCAACACCTGCGGCATATCTTGATGCCAAGGGCGAGCTTGATCGCGACAAGGCCGAGAATGGCCCGATGTCCGCCGGTATTCCCGGCTTGCCGGCTGGGCTGGTGCATCTGTCGAAACGCTATGGCCGTTTGCCCTTATCGGTTTCACTGGAGCCTGCCATTCGCATCGCTCGCAAAGGATTCGAAGTCTATCCACGCATGGCGATCCAGTATGCTGATCGCAAAGACGTGATGGAGCGCTACGACGGGAGCCGAAAGGTTTTTCTTGCCGATGGCGATGGTCTTGAAGTTGGCGAGACGCTATTGCAGCCCGATTTGGCGCATACGTTGGAACTGTTGGCGGCAAAAGGCAATGAGGGTTTTTATCGCGGCGAGACTGCACAAAAAATTCTGGCCGACGTAAAAAAATACGGCGGCAACTGGAGTGCGGCGGACTTAACCGGCTACACCGTGAAAGAACGTACGCCGATCCGTTTCAAGTACCGCGACTGGGATGTCGTGACCGCACCGCCACCGTCTTCGGGTGGTGTCGTGTTGGCCGAGATTCTTCAAATGCTCGAAGGCTGGGACATGTCCAAGCTGGATGAAGCGCATCGCGTGCACATCGTCACCGAAGCCATGCGCCGCGCCTATCGTGATCGCACCCTGTACCTCGGCGATCCGGATTTCGTGAAGATGCCGATCGCACGTTTGACCAGCGACGATTATGCGGCGGGGCTGCGTGCTTCCATCCTGCCGGAAAAGGCAACGCCAAGTTCCATGTTGCCGGGTGCAAACCCGCCGCTGGAAGGCGTGAATACCACGCATTTCTCGATCATTGACGGCGATGGCAATCTGGTTGCTGCGACGCAAACGGTAAATCTGTCGTTTGGTTCCGGCATGGTGGTCGATGGTGCCGGTTTTCTGCTGAACGACGAGATGGATGATTTTGCGCTGCGGCCGGGAACGCCGAATGCTTTTGGCGTGCTTGGTTATGACGCCAACGCAGTAGCGCCCGGTCGTCGCATGCTCAGTTCGATGACGCCGAGTTTCATGATCGGTAAGGATAAAATTTCGGTCGTGGGCGGCAAGGGTGGTAGTCGTATTATCACGATGGTTCTGCTGGGCATGCTGGGAATCGAGCAAGGTCTGAGCTCGGAACAGATCGTTGCGCTTCCGCGTTTCCATCACCAGTATTTGCCCGACGAGATTTTTACCGAGCCGGACGCACTGACACCCGACACCATAAAAATTCTCGAGGCGATGGGCCACAAGGTCACACCAAGCAAAA
>JAKQKT010000122.1 GCA_029560515.1 Pseudomonadota bacterium | reverse complement strand
TGCTTACCCGTACACCGGTGGCGTATATCCATATCGGCGTGTTGGCGAAGATCCTATCCGCATGTTTGCCGGTGAAGGCACGCCGGAACGCACCAATCGCCGTTTCCATTATTTGAGCGTGGGCCAACCCGCTGCGCGTTTGTCGACTGCATTCGACTCTGTGACTTTGTACGGCGAAGACCCGGCAATCCGTCCGGATATTTTCGGCAAGATCGGCAACTCCGGCGTCAGCATCGCCACGCTCGATGACATGAAAAAACTGTATTCCGGTTTCGATCTATGTGCGCCAACGACATCAGTCTCGATGACGATCAATGGCCCGGCACCGATGATTCTCGCGATGTTCATGAATACCGCAGTCGATCAGCAAGTCGAGAAATACCTGAAAGCCGATACTGCACGATGGAATGCTGCACAGGAAAAGATCAAGAAATTCTTCAAAGGTAAAAAGCGTCCGCAGTATTTCGGCGAACTGCCGCCGACCAATGACGGTCTTGGCCTGGCATTGCTGGGAATTTCCGGCGATCAACTGGTCGATGCAGAAACCTACGCGCGCATTCGCGCCGAAACATTATCTACGGTACGCGGCACCGTGCAGGCCGATATCCTGAAAGAAGACCAGGCGCAAAACACCTGCATTTTTAGCACCGAATTTGCCTTGCGCATGATGGGCGACATCCAGCAATTCTTCGTCGATAACAATGTTCGCAATTTCTATTCGGTCTCGATTTCCGGTTATCACATTGCCGAAGCCGGCGCGAATCCGATTTCGCAATTGGCCTTCACTCTGAGCAACGGCTTCACCATCGTCGAATATTATTTGGCCCGCGGCATGAAAGTCGATGATTTTGCGCCGAACCTGAGTTTCTTCTTCAGCAACGGCATGGACCCGGAATACACGGTGATTGGTCGTGTTGCCCGCCGCATCTGGGCCCGGGCCATGCGCGAACGTTATGGTGCCGATGCTCGCAGCCAGATGATGAAGTACCACATCCAGACTTCGGGCCGTTCACTGCACGCACAGGAAATCCAGTTCAACGATATCCGCACCACGCTGCAAGCCTTGTATGCCTTGTTCGACAACTGCAACAGCCTGCATACAAATGCCTACGACGAAGCCATCACTACGCCGACCGAAGAATCGGTACGTCGTGCGGTTGCGATCCAGATGATCATCACGAAAGAACTGGGTTTGAATTTCTGCGAAAACCCGTGGCAGGGCAGTTTCATCGTCGACAAACTGACCGATATCGTCGAAGAAGCCGTGTACAAGGAATTCGAAGCGCTATCGGAACGCGGTGGCGTGCTTGGCGCCATGGATACCATGTACCAGCGCGGCAAGATCCAGGAAGAGTCGATGTATTACGAGCACAAGAAACACGATGGCAGCCTGCCGCTGATCGGCGTGAATACCTTCCTGCCGAAAGAACATAGCGGCGAAATCACGACGACCATCGAATTGATTCGCAGCACCGAATCCGAGAAAGAGCAGCAGATCGAAAATGTGCGGACGTATCAACTCGCACGAAATTCACTGGCCCCGACCGAAGGCAACAAGGGGCTGGAATATCTGCAAACCACTGCACGCGAACGCAAAAACATTTACGCCGCCTTGATGGAAGCCGTGAAAACCCATTCGCTCGGCCAGATCAGTCATGCGCTTTACGATGTTGGTGGTGAGTACCGCAGGAATATGTAATGCATTAGTCGTGGGAGGGCCCTTGGGCCCGGGAGCGCCCTCCGGATGCCGGTCACCGGTCACCACTGCAACCAGTGATCGTCAACAAAATAGGTCATTTGCTTTTCGGCGGTTTATTCCTTGGTCGCACAAGCTCCCGCATCAAATCAGGCCGCAAATCGCGAAAAATAAAAAGGGCGGTGACGGCAATCGTCATCACTAAGATGCCGATGCGGCCCATGTTCAATAACTCGCCGGACATGATGAAAATCAGGCCTGCACTTAGTACGTGTCCCAGAACGATCGGTTGATCGCGTTGCTTCCGCAGTGTTTCGCCCAGGCCTGAGTGCCGGTCGGCTTTGTATTGGCGATATAGCTCGGCTACCGCAGACACCGCGATCGCCAACGCCGACCAAAGCAAGGTCGGGGTGAATATTCCTTTTTTGCCGAAAGAAGCGAACACGGCGATAACCCAGCCAAATAATACCGTCAGCAAAAGGCCGATAAACAGGCCCACAAAAATTAGCAAGATCCATCTGGCGAAAGCATTTGCCGTGCTTGCATTCGCTTCTTCGATCTTCGTTGAAACCGCAACTCCGTTAACACCGATGCAGGCGATGGTGATGGCCAGACTGAATACGCTGAGCAGCAGGAATTCCAGGGCAGAGCCGCCAAAGAACAGCACGCATGCCACAGGAATCAGGTTCCGGACAGTGATGGTAACCGTTTGCTGCATGCTCGTCCGCTGACGCGGCAGTGGTTCCCAATAGGGTTCTTCAATGGATCTTTTTTTGGCCATGGTGACCTTATAGCACGATGCCGGAAAACCTTGAACGGCATGGGCTGCAGGCTTTCCGATCATTACCGGATGGAGTAATGAACAGTCGACTGAAATGCTGGTCAAGGCTGTATTTTTTTGGATTGCGGAAAATCGCATTGGCGGCGACGCTCTCAATGCAGAAAAAAGATTTGGCTTGGCGCCAAGTCGAGCACCATTCGCCGTAGTGCACGCAAAGGTGTCGAAGGTATCGTCGTCCATTTTTCTGTCATGAATTTTTCACGTGACTTTATTCACGTGTGAATGAATTTCCTACGGCCTATGCTCGCTGCATCATTTTCAACGGCGAGCTTCAGGCAATGTCCGACTCAAAAGCGAAATCCGGCAAAAAAGCGGGCGCCCGGTTTGCCCTCGTCATGCTGCTTTCGGCACTAGGCGGCTACAGCATTTCTTATTTAATTTTCAAGGTGCCTGGGCTCAAACAATCCTTGCCTGCGTTCAACGGGTTCGATGCGATCGCCTTTCTTTTGTTGATCATGCTCGTGCTAGCGATTCACGAACTTGGACATTTGGCGGGCGCCTTCAGTCGCGGAATGAAGTTTCTGTTGTTCGTCGTCGGACCTTTTCAATGGATGCAAAGCCCGGACGGTATTCGTTTTAGCCTCGTTTTCAATCTGGGAAGTTTTGGCGGCATGGCAGCAGCACTGCCGAACCCCAATCGCGAATTCGCACCGCAAATGAAGCGGCTGGCGATCGGCGGACCGCTGGCAAGTCTGGTGCTCGCAATCCTGTGCATTGCCGTCGGTTTGCTTTTGTCGGGAAAGCCGGCTTTCTACTTTCATTTCATTGGTGGATTCTCGTTCCTTATATTTCTTGTCACTGCATTGCCATTTCGTGCCGGCGGTTTCATGAGTGACGGTATGCAGCTGCTTGAACTCATGCGCGGTGGCCGTGCGGTGGAAGAACGACAAACCATCATCAATCTGATGATGCAAAGCATGGCTGGCGTGCGACCGCGTGATTTGGACCAGGCCACCATTGCACGCATCCTCGGCTTCGAGAGCCTCGACCCGATGCGCCAAGTCATCAGCCGTTTCTATGCCTACATTTCTGCCCTAGATCGCGGCGAATCGCAACAGGCAGCGCAATACATTGAATGGATTGCAGAGCATATCGAGCAATACCCGCAGGGGTTTCGCCAATCCATGACGCTCGAAATCTGTCTGCATCACGTCCTGCAAGGCAGGCTTGAAGAAGCCCGGCAG
>JAKQKT010000220.1 GCA_029560515.1 Pseudomonadota bacterium | reverse complement strand
TGGGATACACCGTGCACGCCCTCCATGGCGGTTTGGGTGCAATGGTCAGAATGCTGGCAGCGAGTCAGGCTGCGGCGGAGCAGGCTGCGCTACAGCAGCAAGCCTAAGTCGGGCCCCGGCCCGACAGACGTCATTGCAATTTGCATAAAGCATCGGTCAGGCTGAGAGCTGCAAATTATTTACGCTGCACGCCATCAACGATAACGATATCGGCTGCGCGCTTTGCAAACAAACCGACGCAAACAACGCCTGTAATCTGGTTGAGCTCGGCTTCCATCCCGACCGGGTCGGTAATTTGCCAGTTATAGACGTCCAGAATCCAGTTGCCGTTGTCGGTGACTTTTCCTTCGCGCCAGACCGGTTGACCGCCTCTCGCCACGATCTCTCTGGCTACGTAGCTTCGAGCCATCGGGATAACTTCGATCGGTAGCGGAAACTTGCCAAGTAATTTTACTTCCTTGCTTGCGTCGATGATGCAGACAAATTTCTGGCTGCAAGCGGCAATTATTTTCTCACGGGTCAATGCGCCACCGCCGCCTTTTATCAGTCGGTTATGCGGATCGCATTCATCCGCACCATCCACGTAAAGCGAAAGTGAACCTGTCGAGTTCAAATCGAGTACCGGAATACCATGCTGTTTCAGCAGTGCCGTGCTTTGTTCGGAGCTTGAAACGGCGCCCTCGATTTGATGTTTCTTGCGGGCGAGTGCTTCGATGAAAAAAGCAACCGTGGACCCGGTGCCGACTCCGACAACGGTACCTTCCTCAATGAATTTTGCGGCGGCTTCACCGGACAGGCGTTTGCCTTCGTTCTGCGACATGGTTTACTCCAGGGACAAGATGAATTTCCATTGCTGGGCGGTGACCGGCAATACCGACAGACGGTTGCCACGCCTGAGCAGGGCAAAATCTTCCAGATGTGCTGCCTGCAATTTTAATTCATCCAGCGAGATAACGCGCTTCAATTTGCGTTTGAAACTGACATCCACCAGCCACCAACGCGGATTTTCAAGCGTACTGGCCGCATCGTAGTAATCCGATTTCTTGTTGAATTGGGTTGGGTCGGGATAACTGTCGCAAGACACTTCGGCCAGGCCGGATATGCCGGGTACCGCAGTATTGGAGTGATAGAAAAAAATGCCATCACCGACTTTCATGTCTTTCATCATGTAATTACGGGCCTGATAATTGCGAACGCCACTCCAGGGTTCGCGTTTTACCCGTTTCAGGTCGTCGATGGAGAACTCTTCGGGTTCCGATTTCATCAACCAGTAATTCATGAAAATACCGTCCCTGCCAGACTTGGTTCCGATTTCATCAGCCAGTAACACATCGTGATCACCTAAAAATAATATGGAAATTTCAAGCCAGCGCTAAACTTATATTTTATGAAAACGTAATACTTCCCGCTCGTTGATCAACATGTCCAGTTTTACATCCCAGTCTTCCGCAGGTAAATTTTCGACTTCCTGATCAGAATATGCGACACCGATTAGCAAAGGCGGGGCAGCATGTGATCTGCGGAAGGAAAGGCTGCGGTCATAATAACCTCCGCCCATTCCAAGCCGAACACCGTTTCGGGTATAGGCAAGCAGAGGTAGCAATATGATGCTTAGATCGGAGGCATCCAGGGCCGAAGTCGGTGAAATATCGGGCTCGGGAATGCCGTATTGATTGCTGACAAGGTCATCGCCGGAGCGCCATGGCGCAAACTTCAAGGTCTTGTCGTGCTGGATGATCGGTAGGCACCAGACTTTCGGTGTTTGTACTCGCATTTGCACGATATGGAGCGGAACTTCGCCCTGGGTAGCCCAGTAGCCGGCGATGTAGTTTGCAGAAGCCCATTCGGGAAGATCGAGTAGTTGCCTTGCTATTGCGTCTGCCGTTTGCATGCGTTGCGGGGCAGTTATTGCAAGGCGTTTTGCGCTGAAAGCCTGCCGCAAAAGTTTTTTCTCCGCGCGTATTTTTTTATTCACGTTCGTTGTTTCGCGGGAATTCAAAATTGCATCCTCCACCATGCCGATGCGTACGAAACGACCTTGATCCAGGAGGATCAAGTGGGCATCTGGACGAAAACTTCAGGCTTCCCGCAACAGGGCGGACATGCACACCGTCGTCGTCGACAAATTCCCGGGCCGTAATTATGGGTCAAGGTGAAATGTTTGCGCACGCTGTCGAACACAGCAGAGGACACGAACATAGTATAGAACCTAATCCGGAAAAAAATGTGAACGAAACCGGAAAATATTATTCTTGTTATCTCGGAAATGAATCGAACAAGCCATCCAGTTTTCGATTCATGTCGCCGAGAGTCTGATGTAGAACGCCATCGCGTTCATCTGCAGCTTTTTTCAGCTGCAGGAATTCATGGGCAAGATTCAACGCGGCCAGTACGGCAACCTGATCAATGGAGACCATGCGATTGTTGCCGCGAATTTCACGCATGCGGGCATCGAGAAAACGGGCCGAAGCCTGAAGGCTTTCCTGTTCTCCTGCTTCGACACCAACGGTAAATTCACGGTCCAGGATTTTTACGTTGACCGGAGTACTCACGCGTTTTGCTCCAGCGATTTCAGGCGATTGATCATCGCTTCAACCCTTGAACGTGCAAGTTCATTTTTGCTCATTAATTGCGAACGCTCACTTGTTAACTGTTCCTGGCTTTGCCGCAAACTGCGGTTCTCGTCCTGCAAGCGGCGTGATACTTCGATCAATCGATCCACGCGTTCGGCCAGGGCCTTGATTTGTTGATGTACGTCGGGCGAGTTCATAGGCTTCACGATAGTGTCAGTTCAACAGGTGGTCAAGCAAAATTCGGATGTGCGGGACTTAGTAGGGCGCCGGAATTGCGGCCACATTGCTCGGTTGCCAGCTACGGATAAAGGCCAGACAACGATGGCCGTCAATTGGAGGAGACAACCAATAGCCCTGGATTTCATCGCAGCCCTGTTCACGCAGATAGCGCAGCTGCTGTTCGGTTTCCACGCCTTCCGCGATGACGTTCAAGCCAAGCGAATGACTCATCGTGATAATGGTGGCGGTAATGGCCTCGTCGTCCGGATCGTGATCCAGGTCGCCGATAAAAGCCTTGTCGATTTTTAACGTATCGATCGGCAGACGTTTCAGATACACCAGCGAGGAATAACCGGTACCGAAATCGTCAATTGCCAGCGTCAGGCCCAGTGCACGCAATTCGTTCAGCACGGTGGTCGCCTGTTCGGCGTTTTCCATCACCATGCTCTCGGTCAGTTCCAATTCCAGGCGGTTGGCCGGAATTTCGGTTTCTTCCAGAATGCGTTTCAGGGTCTGGGCCAGATTGCCGCGCAGCAATTGCATGACCGAGACATTGACCGCCATCGATAGTTCGGTCAGTTCGTGTTTGCGCCAGCGTTTGAGCGCCATGCAGGCTTCCTGCAGAACCCATTCGCCGATGGCGAGAATCAAACCGCTTTCTTCCGCCAAGGGGATGAAAGTAACCGGGCTGATGTCACCCAATTCAGCACTATGCCAGCGCAACAGAGCTTCGACACCGGTAATACGGCCGTCGGCCAGCGACATGCGCGGTTGATAGACAAGACGGAATTCGCCCTTGTCCAGAGCCTTGCGCAAGCAAGTCAGAATCTGGGCGCGCCGACGTGCTTCGGCGTCCATCGTTTCATTGTAGATCTGGAAGGTATTGCGGCCTTCGGCCTTTGCCTGGTACATCGCTGTATCGGCGAACTTCAGCAAATCGGTCGGCACCAGCGCATGGTCGGGATACAAACTGATTCCCAGTGAAGGCGTGATATTGACATCGTGGCGTTCATCGACTTCCAGCGGCATCGAAAACGCGGTCAGAATTTCGCGCGCCATGCGTTCCACTGCGGCAAGGCTTTCGACGTCTTCCAGAATCACGGTGAATTCATCACCGCCAAGCCTCGCCACCGTATCGGAGGCACCGACGGTTGCTTGAATTCTAGAAGCCGCGGCTTTCAATAAACGATCGCCGGCAGCATGGCCGAGTGAATCATTGATGTCCTTGAAACGATCAAGATCCAGAAACAGCACGGCGACCCGTGTTTCCTGACGGCGAGCCCTCACAATCGCGCGGCCCAGCCGTTCGGAAAGCAGGGCGCGATTCGGCAGGCCTGTCAGGGTGTCGTAATTGGCCAGGTAACGCAGTTCCTGTTCGGCCCGTTTTTTGTCGGTGATGTCATTCACCACGGCCACGAAATGACTGCGAATACCGTGGGCATCGCGTACTTCCGACATCTCGATCCAAGCCAGAAACTCGTCGCCGTCCTTGCGTTTTTGCCACATTTCGCCAGCCCAATGGCCGGTGCGTTCGAGAATGTCGCGTACACGGCGATAAAAATCGGCACCATGCTGGGTCGAGTCAAGAATGCGACTGTTCTGGCCAATCACTTCTTCATCGTTGTAGCCGGTGATCCGCGAGAAGGCGGGGTTGACCGAAATGAAGCGGAATTCGAGATCAATGACCGCCACCGCTTCACTCATGCTTCGCAACACTTCGAGGGCCACGCGGCGTTCGCGTTCGGCACGGCGACTCATGGTGATATCTCTCGCGGTGCCTGCCATGCGCAACGGCTTGCCGTCGGCATCGCGCTCTACCAGCTTGCCGCGGGAACGAACCCAGATCCACTCTCCGCTACCGTTGCGGATTCGGTGTTCTGATTCAAACACTTCGCTCTGGCCGATGAGATGTTCCTGCAAAAGTTTTTGTACGCGGGGTAGGTCATCTGGATGCAGAGAGTGCGTGCGCCAGTCATCCGTACTCATCGATTCTGAGGCGCCCTGGCCAAGCAATTGGTTGGCACCAAGCCGGTACAGGCTGTTTTCGGGGATGTTCCAATCCCAGAATTCGTCGCCGGAGCCCCAAAGGGCGAGATTCAAGCGGGCTTCGCGCTCGCGAATCTCTTCCAGCAAGGCAGCTTCCTGGACGACTCGGCGGCGCCATATTCGCCACAGGATCAAGCCGAGAAATGCGGCGGTGACCAAAAGCGCAATTTGGGGGGCAAGACTGGCAGCGCTATAACTATTTGCCGTATCGGCTTGTGCATTGTGGGGCGTTAAAAAGATGCCAGCCATCACCGCTGCAGGAAGAATACGGGGCAAACAGCTAGCTGGTGTATCGCGCAATGGCACCGATCAGGCCTCTCTCGAATGTTTCCCCGCCTGCCAGTGTAGTGGGCGGAGGCACAATGTCACAAGACGTTTCGCGCACTTGCTAGAATGAGCGCCTGCCTTTCAGGGTTTTGTGTATGAATCAGCCGGTACTTCCCTTATATGCCACTCTGGCGCAATCGCCGCTGATGAATTCGCTGGGGGTTGAAGCTCCCGAGCTGCATGGCGGTCTTTGTGGTTACCTGTGTGGCGGCGGACAGGCAAATGCAGAAAACTGGCTTAGCCTGGTATTGAGCGACGATGCCGTGCATGAAGTGGAGCCAGGCACCGATCTGGCGCAATTGTATGAGGCCACTTGTGCGGGTCTGGCATCGGAAGAGTTTGAATTCGATCTGCTCTTGCCTGATAGCGATGCACCGGTGGCCGAGCGCGGCGACGCCTTGCTGGCCTGGTGTCGTGGATTTCTTGGTGGTGTTGGCCTGTCGGGCGCCGATGTAAAACGCATGTCGGAAGAAACCCAGGATGCCTTGACCGATTTGGGACGGATCGCGGCCAGCGAATTGAGTTATGAAGATGCAGACAGCGACGAGGAAGCCTTCGAGGAAGTTTCCGAATTTGTTCGCGTAGCCGCCATGCTGCTGCATAGTGACTGCGTGCTGGGCCCTCGCCATCGTCGAAAATTACATTAATCGTAGCGAAAACATGATCTCTCAAAAAGAATTCGCCAAGCGTCGCAAACAACTGATGCGTATGGCCTCGGACGACGCCATTATCATCTTGCCGTCGGCTCCCGAACGCATTCGCAGCAATGACACTCACTATCCCTACCGGCAGGATTCCGATTTCTGGTATCTGACCGGTTTTGCCGAACCCGAAGCCGTGCTGGTGATGGTGCCGGGCCGCAAGCATGGTGAAAATTTGTTGTTCTGTCGCGAGCGCAATCCCGAGCGGGAGGCCTGGGATGGTCCGAGAATCGGTCCCGAAGGTTCGGTAGAAACACTGGGCATGGACGATGCCTATTCCATTGATGATCTCGATGAAATCTTGCCCGGCTTGCTCGAAGGTCGCCGTCGTGTTTATTACCATTTCGGCCGCGACAAGGAATTTGATCTGAAATTGATCGGTTGGCTCAACCGTGTCCGCGCGCATATGCGGATGGGTGCAGAGCCGCCACACGAATTTCTCGAACTAGGCCATTTGCTGCATGAATGCCGCCTCTTCAAAAGCAAAGATGAAATCAGGTTGATGCAGCGTTCGGCCGATATTGCCGCACAGGCACAAGTCGCTGCCATGCATGCCACACGCCCGGGGCTGCATGAATATGAAATCGAGGCGGCGCTGCAATATTGCTACAAGAAAAACAATGCCACCGCTTCTTACGAACCGATTGTCGGCAGCGGCGCCAATGCTTGTGTATTGCATTATCGCGCGAACAATGCGCGCTTGAATGATGGCGATTTATTGTTATGCGATGCCGGCGCCGAATACGATTATTACGCATCCGATATCACGCGGACTTGGCCGGTCAATGGTCGTTATTCCAAGGAACAGCGCGCGCTCTATCAGATCGTACTCGATGCACAGATGGCCGCCTTGTCGAAAGCGCAAATCGGCCAAGCCTGGATTGCAGGCCACGAAGCTGCCGTTGAAGTTCTCACTGAAGGTTTGCTGTCACTCGGGTTGCTGAAAGGGAATGTGAAACAGAATCTGGTCTCCGGCGAATACAAGAAATTCTATATGCATAAAACCGGCCATTGGCTGGGTCTGGATGTGCATGATGTCGGCGAATACAAGATTGCCGGCGATTTTCGCGAACTCGAAGCGGGGATGGTATTCACTATCGAGCCCGGGCTGTACATTCCGCCTGGAACAAAAGGCGTGCCGGAAAAATACCAGGGCATCGGCATTCGAATCGAGGACGACATATTCATCACCAATAAAGGCCCTCAGGTTCTGAGCGACAAGGTGCCGAAGACGATCGATGCGGTGGAAGCGATCATGGCGGATCGCAAATAGCGGCTACCCCAGAACTTTCTGCTGCCTGAAAGTTCCAATGCGGGTGGCTGTTGAGGGCTGTTCGTTAAGCTTCGGTTTGCTAGATTGAACTGATGCAATGTCGGCAGCATCAAGCAAGCCACGGTTTCTTGGTGAATGAAACAGCAGTGAACAATACCCAGGACGGATTATTCATGCATAGCAAAAACATGACGGATATCCGCATCATCACGCAGGATAACGGAGCCGGTCTGGTGAAAGACGCCGAACTGCTGACTGCTGCCTTGAAATCAGGTTTTTTCCGCGTCATGCAAAACCGTTTCAAGACAAACAAAGTCGGCAAATGGCTCCAGCGAATAGCGATCCAACAAAGTGCCGTTACGCCCTCCATCAATATCTTTCTGGAAAGGCTGCATCCTTCCTTGTTTGGCAGTGCGAAGCTCAATGTGTTGATGCCAAATCCGGAATGGACATTGCCCAAGTGGTTGCCATATCTGAGGGATCTTGATTTTGTTTTGGTAAAAACACGTCATGCCGAAACCATTTTTTCCGGACTCGGCTGCAAGACCCGCTATACCGGATTCAGCAGCGAAGACCGTTGGCTGCCCGAAGTGGTTAGAGAGGCTGGCTTTTTCCATCTGGCGGGCAAGAGTTCAAACAAGGGGACTGAAAGCCTGATCGCACTATGGCGCAAACATCCGCATTGGCCACTGCTGACTATTGTGCAGCATCCCAACAAGGCTGAGTGCGATGCCAACACGCACAATATCCGTCACGTGTTGCGTTACCTCGACGATGCCGAATTGAAATTGATGCAAAATCAGCATCAGTTTCATCTTTGCATATCCGACACCGAGGGTTTCGGACATTACCTGATGGAAGCGATGAGCATGCAGGCCGTGGTGATTACCACCGATGCGCCTCCGATGAATGAATTGGTGACGGCCGAACGAGGATTGCTCGTGGGGTATGACAGAACCAGCCGGCAGAATCTTGCCACCTGTTATCACGTCGCAGAGGCACAACTCGAAGCCACGATTGAACGCGCGCTCCTCATGAGCACAGAACATGCAACAAGACTGGGTCGCGAAGCCAGAAAATTCTTTCTGCAAAACGATATGGAATTCAGGCAGCGCATTCACATGCAGATGGCAGATATCGCCAATATCGCGCACACCGCAAAATCGCATTGATGCGTACAAAAATCTTACGAATTTCTTTCGGCATTGAAATGCCGTTGATATCGCATTTCCACTGATTTCTGGATGTCTTGGCCGTTTTATTTTCCGTTTTGCGTGCTAACTTTTGCCCCTTCAATTTATTGATGCCTTCAGGCATTGATCGCTGCGATGCAGTGCTGAACGTGGCAACTGTTTGAACGCTGTCGCCTTCATGTAACAGGAGGCTGGTAGCGTCCCCCCGATACAGTGTCGAAGTGAGGGCCGCATGCTTTCCGTATCCTTATTTGGCTCCTTGCTGGTCGAGCTTGTTGGAAAGGCTGATAGCGAAGTCATCGAGATTCCGCCCAGAAGCCGGGCGCTGCTTGCGGTTTTGGCTCTGGGAGTCGGTCGAAGTTTTACCAGGACGGAACTGTTGCAAATCATCTGGGGTGAAAGTGATCGTGGCGGTTCCTCGGGTTCGCTGAATACTGCGCTCTGGCGTTTGCGTTCGGCCATCGAACGCTCGACATGCAAGGCCAATGAATTTATCCGTTCGGACCATCGTGGCGCGATAGGCCTGGCAGAAAATGTCGTTCGGCTGGATGTTGTCGAATTCCAGTCGCTGGCCAGTCCGGCATTGGGGAAATCGCTTGAATTGACGGATGCCGACGATATCGCTCGGTTGAATTCGGCTATCGCCTTGTACAAGGCAGATTTGCTGGTCGACAATGCCGAGCAGTGGGCATTGCACGAACGGGAGCGATTGCGCAGGATTTATCTCAATGCACTCGGTCGGCTGATGCGCGTCAGTGCCCTTCGAAATGATTTCGAATCGGCCATCCGTCATGCGCAGAAGATTCTTGATATCGACATGTTGCGTGAAGACATTCATCGCGAGCTGATGCGCTACTTTCTGCAGAACGGCCAGCGTGCGCATGCTTTGTTGCAGTTCGAAAAATGCCGTTCCCTGCTGCGCGCCGAACTGGCGATTCAACCGATGCGTGAAACCACCGAGCTCTACAGGCAAATCGTGGATACGGCGATTGCCAGCAATGTCGCGCCATCAGCAACTTCAAGCGAGCGAATTGCAATGATGGAATCACCGGCCATCTGCACGGATATTGCACAGCAGCCCGCCTATGAACATATCAAGGCGGCCCGGCATTGTCTTGCACTGGCAGACCAGCATCTTGCGTACAGCTTCTCCGGCCCCGAATTCAATTCATGAATTAAAGTACACGAGCATGTAAGCACGGCCCCGCAATCGCGGGGCTTTTTTTATGGAATCGAATTAGCACGGCGCATGCCGGCAATGGCCAGCATAAACGCATCACGATCGGCAATTCGGCCAAATAGTTATCGGTGATGCAAGCGTGATGCAGCGGTGACCGAGTGGAGACATGGCGCGCGCAATGTCGCCCCAGTGAGCAGAAATTGGTCTTGTCATGGCGCTGTTAGAGGATCGAACCGCTTCTTTCATCGTACGCGTCTGGCTCGAGTCGGGTTCTGATGCAGCGTCGGCTCGTGAGTGGCGCGGCGTGATCGAACAGGTGGGTTCCGGCAAGAAGATTTATTTTCGAGAGCTCAATGCCATTGTTGAATTCATGAAGCCGCGATTGGAAGAAATAGGAATTGATTGGCGTGAAAGGTTCTGGGAACAAATGTCGGAAACCATCGAAAGCCCCTCAATCCAGGATTTTCCGCCGACAGAAGAAAATTCGGCAGTGGGACCGGAAACGCTTGATAAAAAAATTCGTTAGGAGACTGACATGCCTGTTATTCGTGCCAACCGTGAGGCTATCGATGATCGCTTTAGCGTGCTCGGATTTACCATCCGCACCGAAAGCCCGCTTTATGAAGTAGGTATTGCCGCAGACCCCGCCTTGTTTCGAAGTGAAAACAGGGGGCGCCGAAACAAACGGAATTTTTTTTCCAGTCGCGTGAATGGCGCACTCAGGGCGCGTCGCGGTGAAGCGGTTTATCTGGTGCCGCCGGAAGTGTTATCGAACTTTGTCGGTCAGCAAAAATTGTATTTTGGCCTCGCGACCTACACCGAAAGCAATCGCTCGAAACCGGATTTCGTGCAGTCGCCCAGCGAGGGCAATATGTATGTGAGCCTCGGCGCATTGACCGAACGCGGTCTACGTCGCACGAATGCAAAAACCGGCAATGGCAATGCCTACGGCAACGTGGGTAATGGTGCCGATACCAGTCTGGAATGGGGCGGTGATGCTCTTGCCGCATCCAGTCAGCCACCACCCGCCGTTTCTGCCCCGGCACCCAATCCGAATTCCGCTGCACCTGAAAATAATGCAGCAGTCGCTGCCGGTCTGGAATACGACGATGGTTTCTCCAGCAAATTATGGAAGAACCCGCCGGCAGTTTCGAAGGCACAGGATGTCCTGCTGCAACCCTTTTATCGCTCCAATAATACGCTGCAGGCTTTGCGTGACCAGTTGGGTTTCCTGGCCGGAAGCGTGGCTTGGTTCGTCGGCGTCGAAGATACGGGGGCTTTTCCACATAGCGCGATTTGCCAAGTGCGCACGGCCGATAGCGACGAGGAAATCGGCAGCGCGTTTTATATCGGCCCTAATTTATTGCTGACGGCCGCACATGTTGTTGCAGGCTCTAGCAGTCTGACTTTTGTTCCCGGGAAAAACGGTGCGAGCAGCGAACCGTTCGGTCGTTTTACCGTATCGTCCAGTCAATGGCGTTCGCATGAAAGCTATACCGGCGCCAATCACGATTTTGATTTCGCCATCATCAAGGTGCCGAATGCCGCACCGCACGGCCAATATTTCTCGCTGGAAGAACTGCGTCAATCGACAGTGGAAGGCGTGGTGGTTTGCGGTTATTCGATGGAATCGCGCGGCAAGGAACTGATTCACCGTCTGGTCAACCGTACCATCGATACCAACAAACAGCATTTGCATGGCGGACATGTCCGCATCCTGCAAGATGAAACCTTCGAATACGATATTCAAACCCTGATGGGTGCCAGCGGTTCACCGGTCTATCAAGTTCTCGGCAGCGGTGATCAACTTTATGTCAGCTGTGTCGGCATCCATGTAGGTGGCTCTACCGATACGACCAATATGGGCTGTCGCATCACCGATGCGAAAATTGCCTGGATCACCTCCAAGGCCAGTGCGCTGGGTGTTTCATTGGCCTTTGGCGAGGCGCCGGTATCGTTGCGTTCGAGTAATACCCGATCACAGGGCATGGCGGTCGTTTCGAGAGCTAGCGATTACGAGCGTCCCAATTTCAATGCATTGAATGATGTCGATTTGAAACTGCGGGTATTCATTCCTTCCCCTGCAATTCTCGCCGAACGTCCCGTGCTCAGTGATCACGCATTCAGCGGAGATGGTCGCAGCTTCCAGTATGAAGGCGGTACCAGTCGCGCCGATATTCATGCGCGCATGAGTTTCGATCCGGATACTAACAAGGCAAGCCTGACGATACTTGATCAACACTGGGGCGAGAGCAAGGAATACCGCATTGAAGATACCGTGGCCGTGAGCGGCAAGCCGGGCTGGTATCGCAATATTCGCGAAGGCGCACAGCACATAGATCAAGCCACCTTGAGTCGCAGCGATAGCAATTTGTCGGCTGGTATGGGGGGCGACAGTTTCAACGGCATCATCAGTGTTGCAGAACGTTCCTATTATGCCGGCTTCCATGTCGATGGCGGCCTGCCGCTGTTAACGCTGACTTTCAATATCAATGCCAATCTGTATGTGCATGTGCGCAGAAATGGCGATCGGATGGAAGCCAGGGTCGTGGGCAGCCACGACGGCTTCCCGGCTTATGAAATCTATGCAAATCAAACACGACTGTATTCCTATGATCCGATAAGTGCAGGTTCGGATCCGACGGCCCTGTTCGGTACCGGCGATTGGGATCAGCAAGCCGATACCAGCTATGTTGATATCGGGCCAGCAACGCAATGGCGAATGATTCCGGTCCACGTGAATGGCATGTCGCAGGCACAGGAAATTCCGCTGGATCCCGGCGTCGGCGGCCAATCGATTGATGTGAGTGCACTACAAGTAGGCGACATCATTGTGTCGACCGCGCGGCATCCGGTGTCCTATCTCATTCGAGGCGGCACGGTGTCATCGATCAGTCACGCTATGATTTACGTGGGTAACGGAAATATTGTCGAGGCGGTGGGCTCCGGTGTGCGTGAAGTGCCGCTGGCAACGGCAATCGACGATGCCATTCTGGCGGTGGCGTATCGCCATTCCGCCATTACGGCGAGCCAGGCACAAACGGCTGCCAGTTTTGCGAGGGCGCAAGTAGGTCGTCCCTACAATTACGCCGGTGTCGCCGGCGTTGCGAATCGCATTCTGCATCCGATACTCAGCCGGGTTGGCGATGCAATTGCGAATCGCATGGGTTTCCATCGCGATGAAGCACGTTCCTTCTATTGTTCCGAATTGGTGTTTGCCGCATTCGAACAAGCGGGCGCACCTTTGGTTGCCAGTTCGGCGGGCACCAGCACGCCGAGTGACATCGTCGATTTATCCAGAAATATTGTGTCCTATGTCGGTCACCTGAAAGCCGAAGACACACCGTTCGGAATTCCGTTTTCGTTGCCGATGAGCAACGCTCTCGGTGGCCCGGGTTTTTCCGTGTACTGGGATGATGTGCCGTATTTGCCGCAATCCTCCACCGGCTCATGCTGGGCCGCGGCGGCTGCGATGATTGTGGGATGGCGTGATCGCATTTCCATCAGCGATCAAAGCATTGCAGCCGAAGTGCCGGCATTCAATGCCTACATCGCAGGCTTGCAGGCGAATCAACGTCCGGCGCTGGCGAGTACCTGGAATCTGGTGCCGGAACCACCGGCTTCCTACACCATCGAGGCCTGGCGCGACATGCTGGAAACCTATGGTCCCTTGTGGGTTGCCGGCATGTGGTCCGCTTCCGGCGGTGGCCATATCCGCGTCGTAATCGGTCTGGAAAGCGATGGCAATGCCGATGGTTCCGGAACCACTGTTTATTTGTACGATCCATGGCCAGGTAGCGCGGGCCGGATCAAAATGCCGTTTACTCAATTCCTGCAATTGTACGAAGGCAGATTCACCAACAGTACCGGTTACTACCAGATGCAAATCCTGCATGCGGAAAGCGCTGCGGGACGAGCAACGACGACATCGGCACCGTTCGCGATGGCGCAATCGCTGAAACAGATTCAACAGCGGCAGCAATCGAATCTCGCCGTTGTTCCTGCACGTGCAGCAGCGTACTCCGGCAGTTTGGCGAGCATGGATTCCGATCATGATGTCCCGTTGATTCCGCAAACCGACAAGAATTCCTGCTGGGCAGCAGCCATGGCGATGTTGTTGTCGTTCCGTCGCAATGCTTCCTACGAACCGGAAACACTGGCAAACGAAGTGGGTCGTTCACTAATGACTTCCTATGGCTGGGACATGCTGGCGGCGGTGCGTGATCGCTATGGTTTCCAGACCATCGAAGTGCCCTCGAATTCCAGTTTGTACTTCCAGCCAAGGCAATGGGCCGAATGGTTGAATGCCTATGGGCCATTGTGGGTCGTGATCGTCGGCATGCCGCATGCCGTGGTACTCGCCGGCATTCGTGGCGATCTCGATCAGCCCGATTCCGTGCAGGTGCGTGTGCTTAATCCTTGGGATACCCGGGTCAGCTTCGATAACGATCCTGTTGTTTTCAATCCCCGCAACAATGGTTATGCCGACTGGTTGTCGTTCAACCGTTTTGCCAAGGACTTCGGCACGATGGCGGAATCGGATTACGGTCGCTGGCGTGTATTGCATTTGCCCGCGAGTGGCGCGACAAGCCAGGGTTTGTCATCGGCAATGTCGCAAAGAGTCTCGCAGCGCGCAACGCCGCCACGTCCGGTATCTCCCTTGAACATCGGCAACGACAGCGCAGCCCGACATGAGCCCATCGAACCTTCTCGCGTACCCGGTACCACGATGTATCGCGTGCGCGGCCAATCTGGTCGAGTGACGTATATGCTCGAGCAGCTGGAGGGCTTTAAAAGCACCGATACTAGCCCGGCGATCGTCGCGCCTCTTGTTCCGCAGCAAATTGTGCTCGATGCATGGCCACGATTGAATCAGGATCCGGTGCCATTGCCGTTGATGCTCCGCTTCGCCAGCGATGGCAGCCGGGTGGGCGATATTCGCATCGAACCGATCGGTGGCGATGCGGCAAGCCTACCCTACGATGTCGATATCAGCGCGATGATTCTCGACGGCAGCAATGCCTCGACCACCGTTGCCGCCATCAATGTGCGCATCGATTATCTCTACCGTGCAAGTGATGGCGAACATTGTGCCTCTACCGAACTGACGCTGTATGGCCATGGCCGTCATGCCATGAACAGTTCCTGGAAGTAGTCAGCAAGGACCGCCCATGTCAGATCGTCCACGCCAAGATAGCGGCAGTATTTTCCCGGCACAAAGTGTCGCGCGTGCGCGCACCCTGGCCGATGCGGACAATGCCAATGCCACACCCGCTACCACGGCGAAACCACCTGCCACCGAAGCAATATCGCGCCGCATGGGCGCGATGGTGGATGAAGTCGATTTTCCCGGCTTTGTCGCGGGTCTGGTACACGGCACCTTCGACGCCATCGTCGATGCATCGATCAAGCAGATGGAAAGTTTTTCCAGTCTGGTATCGGCCGTCGCAAAATCGCTGGATCAATTCACCGAAGAAAACGTGACCAATAATCAGGCGCGTGACTGGCTGGCGCAACGCTATCCCGGCGATGTGCGTCTGCTATTGCCAGATACCGAACATGCCGAACCCCGGCTGGAGCCGCGCGAAGAGGGCAAGTTACCGGTGTGGTTGTCGGATTTCGATCTGGATAACGAAGAGCTCACCAGCGATTTGCTGGAGCAAACGGTCTTGCCGCAGGTGCGCCGGAAAATAGGCGAGCAACGCCAGCAAATGCTGGCGACGATGGTAACGCTCGGCATGAATCGCGTTGCCGTCCGCGACGGTTCGATCACCGCGAAAGTGATGTTCCGCGCCGCCGCACAGGATTCCGCAAAAGTGGGTTATGCCACCAATAGCGATCCGGCGAGTGTCGGCAACTGGGGCGAGCGCGGCAGTTTGAGCCAGGGCGGTGCATC
Source organism: Pseudomonadota bacterium (assembly GCA_029560515.1). Classification (GTDB taxonomy): domain Bacteria; phylum Pseudomonadota; class Gammaproteobacteria; order Xanthomonadales; family Xanthomonadaceae; genus Arenimonas. Next base: position 25,137 of record JAKQKT010000220.1, on the reverse strand, counting down.
GACGATGGTGTCCACGCTTGCCGTGAACGCGCAAAGCGATGCCAGCGTAAAAGCCGATCTGTTCGGCGAAGTGAAATTGAATTTTGTCAGTGAAACATTACCACTCGATCGTCTGGTCGATCCGGTCAAGATGTCGCTGATCAATCGCAATTCGGTATCCGGTCGTGCCATGCAGGAAACTTCGCGCGGCAATAACGCGACCACTCCCGCCGCCAATGACGGCAGGGGAGACAACTGATGTTGCGTGAACTGTCCACCTTGTTGCTGGATTTGCAGGAAAGTATTTCGAACATGGAAATTCCATCCATGGCGCATCTGGACATGCGCGTGAACGGCCTGAGCATCGATGTGCCGGTGGATGTGCAATTGCTGTTCGGCAATGGTGGCGTCGTGATGCTTGCCGATGTAGCGAGAAGCCGTTACAGCTCTGGCCTCGATGTCGGCAAGTCGCGTTTGACGGCCAATTTCGAATTGTTGCCCTGTCACGACAACGAAGGCGAGGTCGCCATTCCATGAGCAGCCGCATGCCGCCACTGATCCAGGACAACGGACTGCCATTCGACGTTTTGTTGCAGGCGCTGACCGAGCAACTCGACAAGGCGCAAGCCGCGATGACGATCAAGGCGCGGGTCGGGAAACTACCGCTGACCTTTGCGATAAAAGATATCAGTCTGGATTTGCGCGCCTTCATCAGCGTGATGGACGATGATATTTACGTGCGTCCGGCAGCGCCCGGCGATACAGATGCCAGTACCTTGAAGCTCGGCTTCACCACGATTACCAAACCGATGATCGAAGAAAACGCGGCGGATTTTGTAGCCCGTGACAGTAGCCCGAGTTTGAAAGATGCACTGGGCGATTCGATTTCGGAAGGCGAGCAACGCCAGCTCGAACGCATCGGTGTTCGCACCGTCAACCAATTGCAGGACTTGCGCAAGAATGCCGGTGCCGATGTGATCGCAAGACTGTCGCGCATGCCGGTCAATCGCCTGCAGCAGGCGTTGCTGAGAGCCTCCGCCCCGAGAGTCACTCGCGTGGAAACCAATATCGCCGCCAATAACGGCTCGGCTTCCAACGACGGCAATCGCGTGCATGTGCGCGCACCGATGGTAAATCCTGGGCGCTTGCCGCGTGTTCGTGCCGCCGGGTTCGATGTCCCTTTGCTGTCGGTCGGCGATGAAGAATTCGTGCTGGCACCGCACGCAACACAAATGGGCATGCTGGCCGAGATAGATCTTGGCGATGGCAAGCCGATGTCCATGCATTTGTCCGACGGTGCCATCGCCACGGGAGCAACGGCATGAACGCGAATCGTCCGCATGCAAAACGCCGCTTGTTGCTGACATTACGCCTGGGTGAAATGCCCGAACACGTGCCGACTATTCGTGAATGCCTGCGTGGCATCGCTACCATGACCGATCGTATCGACGGTGGCGTGATAGATCGCCTGTTGCGACATCATGGCGGCGCTGCGCGATCGGCACGTCTTCACAGCGCCCGCCTCGCCGTCGCAAGACATAGCCCCGCCGCGCAACTGCGCCGTTATGACGGCATCGAACAAATTACCGGCGTCGCCCGCGTATTGCGGGTGGAAGTGGCCGATGACGTCAATATGTTTTCGCTGATAGATGCCTTGCGTCAGTTAAATATCGTCGACAAGGTATCGCCGGATTATTTGACGACGATGCCGGCCGAGCAAATACAAACGGCAGGCAATACCGACGACGCAACGGCATTGGCCTGGCAACCCAGAAACCAGCTGCGCTTGCCGGAAGCACTCGGCTATGAATCGGGACATCCTTCGGTCGTCATTGGCCTGGCCGATACCGGTGTTCGTCTTGAACACGGCGAACTCGATGCCAGGCTGCGCCGGGGTTTCGATTCGGTCGATCTCAGTCAGCAATTGCTCGGACCGGGCTACGAATTACTTGGCGACAATATCCAGCGCGACGAAGATCCGAACGATGAAGTCGGTCATGGCACCGCATGTGCCGGCATTATTTCCGCGCTCGGATCAGGCATGCCACCGGGTGCCGCCGGTGCCTGCGGTTTGACGCCGGCCCGTGTGCTGGGTGCCGCAAAATTCGAAGGCAGGAAAGTGGTCGGCATCGGTGCGTTGGCCAATATTGATCTAGGAATGAAACGCCTGATTGACCTGGGTGTTCGCGTCATCAACATGAGCTTCGGCACGCCGGATTCCGCATTGGGTCCGGATGATCCCAAGCCGCATAGCGAAGTTGTCCAATATGCATTGGCGCGTGGCTGCATCCTGGTCGCTGCAAGCGGTAATTCCGGACGCAACGAACGTTATTACCCGGCCGCCCATGAAGGCGTTATCGCGGTCGGTTCCGTGGATGCCGACGGTACGCCAAGCAAATTCAGCACGCGCGGCGATCATGTCGCGATTTGTGCACCGGGCAACAAGATTTGGACTGCCGGTCTCGATGCTTATCAATACGCCACCGGTACCAGTTTCGCATCGCCGTTTATCAGCGCGATTGCCGGTCTTCTGGTAGCGCGTGCGGATCGCAGGGCACAACCGATTTCATCGGAAGACGTAAGAAACATTCTGATGGAAACGGCACGGAGTTTCGGTGGCGGCGATACCAAAGGATGCGGCGCCGGTATTGCAGATGCGCTAGCCGCGCTGCAGCGTCTGGATAACACGATCGACGAAAGTATCGAGGCGGCGGCATAGGCATGCACAACATCAAGCGATTGGAGTTTTTATGAGCACTAAAAAATCGAGCAGCAAGAAAAAAGGTTCCAGCAACAAACCGAAACCCAAAGCCGCCATTGTCGGCAGTTCGACCTCGCCTGCGCCCGGAGGCGGAGCCACATCTTCCCCGGGCCCATCGTCAACAGGAGTCACAACTATGAACACCATGAAGCCCGACATTCTTTTTGTCGATTTAAGCGAGCGCGAATTGCAGGCGCGACAACAACATCGCGAGAAACTGCGTCGCCTGATGATCATCGAGCAAACCAGGGACAAATCCGGCGGTTTGAGCGACGAGCAATACCGCGAGTTGTTCGCGACCAAGCAAAGCCTGCTCAATGAAAAGGCGATTGATCCGTTCTTCCGCGAAGTACTGGCGGCCTACAATCAAATCACGCCGGAAGACATCAAGTCGAATACGCCCTACCAGCATATCCACGGCTTTTTCGGATCGCAGCAATTTATTCCCGGCGACCCTGCCAGCGAAAACGAGCAGGAGCTCGCCGCCATTTGCGGCTTGCTGCAACTGGACAATATGGCGGCCTCCTACAACACGGGAAATTTTGTCCGCAAAGTGGTCGAGGCACAGGGCGAATATCGCCAAAGCAAGAAATTATTCGAAGCCGTATTCTCGCAATTGAGCGATCGTTTCCGCGTGCCGATCAAAAGCCAGATTGCCCGCAAGGTACTCGATGGCGAAGTGACGCAAAACGAAATCAAGGTCGCCACGCTCAGTGAAGCAGGGCAGCCCGCGGTGGAAACCGCCAAGCGCAAGATGGTCCGTCATCCGGAAGAAATGGTGTACGCCATCAGTGCCAAAACCATCGCCGCAGTAGTCAGGCGCCTGGTCAACGATCGCGTCAGTCCGAACGATCCCTGGATCAGCAGCAATATCGACAATGCATTCGATACGCAGACCGGCGTGGTCAATGGCGCGGCTCCTTCGTCGCTCGAAATCAGCCTGCCCGATCTCGAAGAACCGGTAGATGTCGATATCGTCGAAGCCAATCTGCATGCAATCCAGGCGATTTATTTCTCCTACATGCTCGAAGAAATGCGCTTGTTCCAGGTCGTGGACCGCATCGTCGAATTATTCCGTCAGGGCATGTTGCCACTCGGTCGCGGCAAGGCCGGTGATTACCTGTTCCGCTACTTCAAGAATTCGTCCGAGCGCATTACCGAAGGCGAACGCCGCGATTTGTACATGCGTGCATTCGGTGCGCCGGGCGGTGATCCGAACGGTCCGATGCCGAACCGCGAGTTCAACGAACTCTGGCTGCGATTCGTTTCGGCAGTGTCGAATTTTGCCCGCCAGCTGACGGTCGAAAAAATGTTGCGCAACGCGGTGCCGATGGCCATCTCGCAAGAGCAGGTGCGCAAGGCCGCCCGCGACCTGGCCGCCAATCTTTCCCTGCATGGTTATGGCATCGCCTATTTCGCGGCGACCGAATTGCAGCAAACGATTGTCGAGTTCCGCGACCTGCTGCAGGACCAGGAAGTCCGCACCGCCTTTGGCGCACGCGACATGTGGCAAGTGATCGATCAGGTCAATGCCAATTATCTCGGTGGTCCGAAAAATTCGCAGCGCTATCGTACGCAGGCACGTTCGGGTGCCGTCATCATCCGCTGGCTCGCGAAAAACGGTCGTCGCATGTCGAGTGGCTACGGAACCGACGTGATTTCGATCGACGCGATCACCAATCCGCAATTGCGCGCACTGGGCAGCGATCAGCCGATTACCAATCCGACCGATTGGGATTTGCTGCAAGCCTGCGAACAGTGGCTCGCCGTCGGCGGCGTGCAGGATCAAAGCATCGCACATTATTCGCAGCCGATCGAATCGCCGCTCACCACCTCGAAACCTATCAGCGGCGGTATTCCACAGGCTGCCCGAGATGCGCTCGATGGCATGGGAATCAGTTTGCCGGGCGTTTGATCGTTTAATTGGAGCCAGTCATGAAAGACAAAGATTTTCCCTCGCGATTACCGATGGCACAGCATGTGAAGCGCTCGCTCTCGCATGCTGCCAGCAGCCTTGGCGTAAAAGATCCGCTGCCCCTGATCAATGGCTTGCTCGACCGCAGTTTTGCCTTGATGGACGATGACACTTCCTATGCACGGAATGCATTGACGCCGGGTGCGGTTCCCTACGAGCCCTCGTTTTCGGAACAGGAACCGAATGTGTTGCGCTTCACCATCGAACCACTCGGTCCCGATGCCAGCCCGGTCGCGCGTCGCGATGAAGCCACGCGCGAAATGCGGCGACTGGTACAACCGATGTTCGGCTCGGATGCCCTGCGCTGGTTCGATGCCCGCAGCGAACAATGGCGGGGCATGAGTGGACTGGGCTGGATGAATTTCGGTGCCTGGTTCGGCAGCGCCTTTGACGAGGATGGCTTGTACGCGGCGAAAATCTATTATGAATTATCGCCAGGACAACTCGATGCGCTATCGCCAGGTTTATCACGCATCACGCAATTGTCGATGGCGGTGATGCCGAACCTGATGCCGATTTTTACCTCGGTAGGATGCAAGCGCGATGGCGGCAGCCAGCGCGTCACCTTCTTGCATCGCGGACCGCTCTCGATTACGGCGCTCGGCCCCCTGATGAATCAATTGGGCATCGGCCATCAATTGCCAAGTTTGATGCGCGTAGTCGGCGTCGCCCTCGGCGGACGTTTTGAAATCCCCAATGGCGGCGTGCTGATCGGTTTGCGTGATACCCGTGACGGGGTGGAATTGAAACTTGAATTATTGCTGGCGGCCATTCCGGATTTGCCTGCACGTTTTCTCGATTTGCTGCGACTGGGTTTGGCAGAACGGCCAAGGCAGCTGGCGGCATTGCAGCGTTGGCTTGAAGCTTTCGAAGTCGGCGACGAAGCGGAGCAGGGTCATTTTTCCGTGCTCAGTATCCGGGTTTCGCCTTCATCGCAGGCGCGCATCAGTTTATACGTCAGGCCGATTGAATTCGAAATACGCGACAGTCTTGATGAGCGTGGTCGGTTGAATTGAATCATTGCAGGTATTCGGGAGTTGCAACATGTACACGCCATCCATTTTTCCATCCCAGTCATCGCCATCACGCAATACGCCAATAAAGAATCCCTCAGGTAGCAATGGCCCGAACGGGTCCAGCCGCGAAGCGCAGGATGCCGCGCGCGTCGCGGTTCGCGACCTGCTGCAACGCAGCCAGGCATTTTCCGCGCTGGATGAAAACAAGCGCCGCGAGCTAGCCAACAATCTGGTGCAGATTGGTACGTATCTTGCAGAACCCGATGGGGTACGTCTTCCCAATGACAAGCAGGCGCCCGCGGTGCGAGCATTGGCGACGCCGGCATCGTCATCAAGGTCACGCAGTGCCGGCAATAACACCAATGGCGATGGCGTCTTCTCTGCGCAAGCCGCGCGCGAAGGTGCTGCGGTGGCCGGTGCATTGCTGGATGCAGTGAATTTTCCGGAGTTTGTCTCCGGCTTGATCGATGGGGTATTCCATTCCATCGTTCAGTCCTCCATTCAGCAGATGGAAGCCTATGCCAAGATGGTGGCCGACGTGGCCAAGAGCATGAATGATTTCCGCGATGACAACACCACGCAGAATCAGGGCCGCGACCATCTGATTTCCAAGTTTCCCGATATTTTCGAATTGACGGTGGACACCGGTGACTTCGGCGCTTTCGGCGAAGATGGCAATACCGCAGCAGCCGGCCCGCGAGTGGCGGTGCGCGAAGGCGTAAACGAAACTGCGGCGCTGGAAAGAATCAATCGCGAGCTGCCGGTCGGAGATCGTCCGCTGACAAGGCTCGATGACGAAGTCGTCGAAGCCGCTCTAGTGCCGGCAGCGCGTACGCAACTGGCAACGGGTCGCCAGCAATTGCTTGCGACCATGGTCATGCTGGGTATCAATCGAATCGTTGTCACCGACGGAAAAATTTCCGCGAAGGTGATGTACGAATTCAAGGCGCGCGACAATATGCAATTCAAGCGCAGCGCGCAGCAGTTTGACTATGGTGACCAGTACAGCACCACGTCCAGTGGCGAAAATGAAACCGATAGCCAGGGCGGCGAACGCACGCGCAGCTATAACAAGGACGGCGGCGAATCCTCGGTACGCGATGGCAGTTACTATTCGAAAGGTACCTATAAAAATACATCGCAGCCGGTACTCAAGCTTGCATCGGCCAGCCAGACCTCGATCAATGCGAGTCTGGATACCAAGGCGAGCCTGATGGGTGCGGTGGAAGTCAATTTCAAAAGCGATTATCTGCCGCTCGATAAAATCGCGACGCCGGAAGCGATGGCGCAAATACAGATGAATGCACAGCCCGGCATGGTCAGCAGTCTGGCGAAAAACCGTCCGGCATCGAACGCGCCGACCACTGCGACGCCGAATACGCCCGCCAGCACACCGCCAAGCCAATAACCGAAACTCCGGGAATCACTCATGACCGCCACGCCTTCCCAAAAGACATCGTTCGTCGAGCCTTCCTGGCTTGACGACGACACATTGCGCGCAGTGCGGCCACAGGTGCGCTCCCTGCTGGAATCTTCGCCGGGCTTTCGCGCACTGTCATCGGACCAGCAGAAAGACATCGCGAAAACGATGGTGAAGGTCGCTTCCTATATGGCGAATCCGGACGGTTTGGCGAAGAAGGAACTGGATCCGTCGCAATCGATTCTTTCACGCGCCCAGGCCGGGGAAGTCGATCAGGCAAAACGCAAAGCCTCAGACAAAGTCGGCGAATTTGCCGGCAAGGATTTCGAAGCGGGGGCGGTCAAGCAGGGTACGCAGGCATTCAAACAACTGGTACAAGCCGTCGACTTCCCGCAATTCGTCGGCGGCCTTATCCAGAATGTTTTCCAGGCGATCGTGACCGCCTCGATTCAGCAGATGACGGCCTATGCGGAATTATTGAAGTCGGTGGCGCAGACCGTCGATCAATTCGCGCAGGACAATATCAGCCAGAACAATGCACGCGACTGGTTGATGGGAAAATTTCCCGGACAGCTGACGCTCGATGATTCGGAATCCGACGATAACGGCAATGTGATTCCACGCCTGAATGCCGCCGACGACGACAGTTCGGCCTTGTATGCCCAGTTGAATGAAGAATTACAGTTGGCCAATCCGCTCAGTGATATTTCCGATGCGGCACAGGAAGCGCGACTGGTTCAGGCTGCACGCCTGCAAATGGCGAAAAGCCGTCAGCAAATGCTGTCCTCGATGGTGATGCTGGGCATCAACAGAATCGTGGTGACCGACGGCGCGATCAATGCAAAAGTGGTTTTCGACATGCGCGCCAGCGATCAGGCCCAACGCCACGCACGTGCTTCTCTTTACGACAGGGATTCTTCGAAAAATACCAATGTGACCGGCGGCGGTTTCGTCGCCCCCTGGGGCGGTGCGGCCTCGATGAATATCAACGAGCAAAGCCATGTTACGACGGTATCGTCGTCGGTCGATGAGAATTCGGAATCGAAAGCGGAAGTGAAAGCCAAACTCAGCGGCGAAGTGCGGGTCAATTTCAAATCCGATTATTTCCCGATGGACAAGCTGGCATCGCCACGCATGATTGCCGCGATCCAGGGCAATGCCACGCCATACGATACCAACCTTGATTCGCCGCAAAACAGGTCGACGGCAAATAATGGCTCGGCTGCTGCACCTGCGCGGCAGTGAGGTGGGCCCATGCAAAGCGAGCCCACCCTGTTTCCGGAATCCATTCGATATGAAGCAATGTTGTCGCAGGCGCTTGCCCAGGCGCATAAGAAATTGCAGCAATATCATCGGCAAGTGGCGCAGTCGCTTGCCGAGCTTGGCGATATCGATTTGCCCGATTCTGCTTCGGAACAATTTTCCGCACAGCAATTGCACTTGCTCGGTTCGCTGTATGTCGTGGCGGAACTGGAAAATACCGGCGTCATCGTGGCAGTCGAAGCGATAGCGAGCCTGTTTGCCAGCGGTTCCATCAACATGCCCATCGGCGAGGCAGGCTCCAAGCTCGCCAGGTTCTGGAAACAGCGCAGTCAGCGCATGAGTCAGGGCGAACGCTATGCGATTTACCAGCAGGTGTTCGATGCCAATACCTTTCGCCATTTCATGCGGCGCTGGTGCGAATCCATCATGGCGCTTGGCCATCATGGCGCATCCCCCGATCCACAGGCCAGCGTTGCCTATGAATACGCCGCACAATCATTATTGGGTTCAATGTCAGGACGTACCGAAGGCATGGTGTCTTTTGCCGCCGGTGAAATTCTTCAGGTGTTGACCGACGCATTGGCGATATTGAAGGATAAAAATCTGCAGATGGCATTCGGCGTAAAAAATCTATGGGCACTGGTACTGAGTACGCAGCAGGAAGGAGACCAGAATCTCGCGCGAATTCAGAGTTATGTCGATCGCGGCAAGGCGGGGCAGGCCTTGTTCGATGCATTGGCGGAAAAAAATCCGCAGGCGGGATCGCTTGCTCCACCGGGTGTCGCGGAATTGTCGAAATGGGTAGCCGATGCCCATCGCTGGATACTCGCCGATACCGCATTGCCTGCGACCCAATACGAGCCGGAGCGGGTGAACGCGATTCCATGGCAGCTCGCCTTGTCGCTGGACAGTAGTCTTGGCATGCAGGGATAAGTAAATGTCAGCCCTTGCGCATGCCCACGCAGTTTCGCATGCAAAAGCCGAGCCAGCGCCTTGGCTGCGTCAGGCCGTGCGTGATGTGCTGCTGCAGTCGGAGGGCTACAAGGATTTGGCACCGGAACAAAGGCAATCCCTGGCGAAAGCGATGGTCACGGTATCGGCGATGGCGGCCGAATGGATCGATCATGAAAACGAAGCGCAGAAGGAATTGGCGGCGAGAAAAAAACCGATGGCCAGGGCTCAGGAAGCTCCCGGTTTTGCCGCTGCTGCGGATCGCGTCGCATCGACGACACGTAATGTATTGAATGCAGTTTCGTTTCCGCGCTTCGTTACCGATCTGATCAATGGCGTCTTCCGGGCGATGCTCGATTCCAATTCGCAGCAGATGCAGCAATACGTGCAATTGCTCAATAGCGTTTCCGCGTCGGCCGAAGGATTCGAACGCACGCAATTTTCGGTCAACTATATTCGTTCATGGTTGGCGGATCATTTCCCTGAAAATTTCGAATATGAAGCGCCGGAGGTCGAGGATGATCCCGGCGGCATGTTCGAGCCCGATCCGGAAGCGGAAACTCCCAGCGGTTTATTGCGATTGCGCAGCGGTGCGAGCATGCCGACCGAAGAGGCAATTCGGGCATCGCTTGGCGTGGGGCCAGAGGAGAGTATTGAAGCGAGCAATCCGGAGCAGCTGGTACCGTTTGCACGGCGGCAAATTGCGCGGCAGCGCCAGCAAATGCTGTCGACCATGGTGATGATGGGGATGCAGCGCATCGTGGTGGAAAGTGGTCGCATCAATGCCTCGATGCGCTTTCATGTTGATACACGCAGTGCCGCGAACCAGGATCGTGGCAATCAATTCGGAATGCAGAACCGGGTGAAGGGTGGCGCCAGTTTTGGCGTGGGTCCCTGGGGTTTCAATGCCGAAGTGGAAAATACGGTGAGCTATGTCACGACCGAACGCACGCAGACAACGGAAGAAATCAATACCGATCTGGATTTGAATTCCTCGGTCGAGCTGGTTTTCCGCAGTGACTATATTCCGCTTAATCGCATGGCCGCACAGGCGCATGCCGATCGTATCCGTAACAATAGTTTGAATCCAGATGCCGAAATGGAAGCGGCGCGAACAGAACGTACGGCACGCACGGCAGCCCAGCGAGATGCCGAAGCGGCGAGACGTGGCGCAGTAGACAGCAGTATTTCGCGTGCCAGTGCGCCATCAGTTCCCGCGCCACCCGCCAGCACTGCACCTGCGCGCGCGCCCACAACAAGCCCTGTCGGAACAGCTCCTCGAACAACAACAGCACCACCTACAACGACAGCACCACCCACAACGGGAGTCGGCAACAGCATCGGTTCGGTGATTGGCGGAGTGGTCGGTGGCGCGGTTGGTACCGCCATCGGCGGCCCTGTCGGCGCACCAATCGGCCAGATTATCGGGAGTGCCGTCGGCGGGCCTGTCGGAGGCGCGGTAGAAGGCGCCATCGGCAATGCAATTTCCCGATAGCTGGGGAATTACATGTCGATTTTTTTCAGCTCGAATCCAAGCGATTGATAATGTTTCCAGCGTGCGCGCAAGGGGTCGCGCGATGAGGCATCGGCTGGAACCACTTCCAGTACGCGGTCAAACTCGCCAATCACCGGCGCGTTACGCAAATTCAAAACCAGCGGCCGCATCGGCACATCGGTTTCCGGCGTGACGATCAGTACAGGCGTGATGTCGTCGTCCTCGTCATGGCCGGCGATTTGATGCGGGATATATGCATCGGGATCGAATTCCCAGAGCAAATCATCCAGCACTTCCGCCTGCGTGGCGGAGTTCACGAGGATCAGCAAACTCTGCCCGCTGTCGTGCGCTTTGCGCGCAAGTTCGCAAACCAGCAGAAGCGGTTTCTCGACGAAACGCGGCTTTGCGATCAGATAGAAGTCGGCTCTTGGCATGATGGCTTGTCGGCTTGCAACGCGAAGCGAACGGCTTTCCGTTCGCTTCGCGATAAGCGCATCTTATTTGGCTGCTTGGTCAAGCAACCACTGTGTGAGAAGACCGACCGGGCGGCCATTGGCCATGCCTTTGCGGCCTTCGTCTGAGGAGGTGCCGGCAATATCCAGATGTGCCCAGCGCTGGCCTTCGGTGAAGCGCGAGAGGAAGCAGCCTGCCGTAATCGCACCGGCACCTTTGCCGCCGATGTTGTAGATGTCGGCGAAGGCAGACTCGATCATGGTTTGATATTCGTCCCACAAAGGCAGACGCCATGCGCGGTCGAATACCTGTTCGCCGGCCTGGTAAAGTTCGTCGGCCAGGTCATCGTGCTTGCTCATCAGGCCGGTCGCGTATTTGCCGAGTGCGATGACGCAGGCGCCGGTAAGAGTGGCGACATCGACCGTTGCCTGTGGTTCGAAACGCTGTACGTAGGTCAGCGCGTCGCAAAGAATCAGGCGGCCTTCGGCATCGGTATTGCCGACTTCGATGGTCTTGCCACTCATCGATGTCAGCACATCGCTTGGACGATAGGCATCGGCATCGGGCATGTTTTCAACAGCTGCGACCACCATCACAAGATTCAATGGCAGCTTCATCATTGCCGTGCTCAGGAAAGTGCCCATCACGGTGCCGGCACCGAGCATGTCGAATTTCATTTCTTCGATGCCGCCCTGGGTTTTCAGGTTGATGCCGCCGGTGTCAAAAGTAATGCCTTTGCCGACCAGGGCATAAGGTTTCGCGTCACCGCCACCGTTCCATTTCAACACCACCAATTTCGGTGCATTGTGCGAACCGCGAGCAACCGCGAGTAGCGAGCCCATACCGAGTTTTTCCATATCGGCGCGTTCCAGTATTTCGCAGGTAACGCCTTCGTGTTCGGCGGCGATTTTGCGTGCCTGTTGTGCAAGGTATTCCGGGTTGCAGATATTCGGCGGCAAGTTGCCGAGTTCGCGTGTCAGCTGCACACCGGTCGCAATGGCGATACCATTGGCCAGTGCTTTGGCCTGGCTGTCATCGGCCTGAAGGCTCACGTGTTTCAGTGTCACTTCGGCTTTCTTGCTGCGGGTTGCGGTGTATTCGTAGGCGGCATGATCGGCTGCGATAACGGCCTGACGGGTATTCCATTCGGCATCGCGTGATTTCACGGCCAGCTCGGTCAAGGTGATCAAGGCATTTTTTACCGGACCGACGCGCAGTGCGCGGGCGGCATCGGAAATGGCTTTGATGTATTGCGGTACGCCAAATTTGGCGGCTTCACCAAGGCCCACGACCAGTACGCGGGGTGCCTTGATGCCGGCAATATCGTGCAGGAAGCTGGTACGTCCGGTCTTGCCGGAGACATCGTCACGCTCAAGCAGGGCGCTCAAACGTCCGCCGCTGGCCTCGTTCAGGGCTTTGGCACTCGGGCTCAGGCTTTTATCGGCATAAACGCCCACCACAAGACAATCGGTTTCGGTTTGGAGGGGGTTTTGGCTATTTAACTTAAATTCGAGGGCCATGGATGTTTTTCCGTACAATAGAGGTCAATTGTTGAGATGGGCCCGACGGGGCCTGCTTGCAAGCCCTCAAGTTTAAACTAAAACCAATGTCCCTAATTGAACGATATCTTAGGCGTGAGTTCGTATCGACCTTCGCCGCAGTGGTGATCATTCTCTTGCTGGTCAGCATGGGCGCCTTGTTCGCCGATCTGGTGCAGGAAATTGCACGCGGCCGCGTACCTGCTGCCTTGCTGCTATCGCAATTGGGATTGCGCACCATACGCTGGCTGCCCCTGGTTTTGCCGCTCGCACTTTTTGTGGGTCTGCTGCTATCGATTGGCCGTTTGTATGCCGATAGCGAAATGGCCGTGCTGTTTTCCGTGGGGGTGGGTCCGAAAGCATTGTGGCGGCCCATTTCGCAGCTGCTCTGGCCCGTATTTATTTTCATTGCCTGCTGTTCGCTATGGTGGGGGCCGTGGGCCTCATACAAAGCCAAGGAAATGATCGACACGGCCAACCGGTCGTTCCTGATTGCGGGATTGGAAGCGGGGCGTTTCGTCGAATTACCCGGACGTGCCGGCATTTTGTATGTCGGCGAATTGGCAACCGATGGTACAAAGTTTGGAAAAATGTTCGGGTTGACCGAGCGTGATGGCCGTTTCGACGTCATCACTGCAAAATCCGGTGATCTCGCGCTTGAGGGCGACACCCAGCGGATTCTGCGGCTGGAAGATGGATACCGGGTGGAAGGCAGTTACGACAAGACTGATTACCGGATGATGCATTTCGAGAAAAACGAAATCCGTGTGCCTGACCGGGAGCAGGAGCAAAAAAGCGCTGTGGAAATTCGTACCAGCATGTCGCTGTTCAAGGACAAGAATCCGCTCGCGCAGGCGGAATTGCATTGGCGTTTCGCGATGCCGCTGTTCACCCTTGTGCTCGCGATCCTGTCACTGCCATTGGCGCGCAGCGAGCCGCGACAGGCGCATTACGGTCGCCTGATTCTGGCTTTCCTGAGTTATCTGGTCGGCATGAATTTGATGTTGATCGGTGCCAAATATATCGGAAGCAGTGCGATACCCAGCTGGGCTGGTTTGTGGTGGTTGCACCTGCCGATGTTCGGCATCGCGCTCTGGATGTATTCACGTGACGGCAAACTGGCCGCACCTTCAAAAAGATCGGCTGCATGAACGCCTTTGGTTTGATGGACCGCTATCTGGCGCGCAACGTATTGGTGTCTACGCTTGCGGTTTGGGCGGTACTTCTGGGCTTTGATGTCATCGGCGCCTTTGCCGGCGAAATGGGCTCGGTGGGCAAGGGCAGTTACACGATCAGTCACGCCGCGCTGTATATCTTTTTCACGATTCCGCGCCGTTTGTATGTTTTATTTCCTTACGTCGCCGTGATCGGATGCTTGTTGGGTCTTGGCCGCCTGGCGGGCGGTTCCGAATTGACGGCGATGAGAGCGGTCGGCATATCGAAGCTGCGTATCGGCCTCGGAGCATTGATTGCCCTGGGGATGCTGACCGTACTCATGATGGTCAATATGGAAAGTGTTGCGCCTGCAAGCGAACAACATAGTGAAAGCATTCTCAATGAAGCGAAGTCGAACAAAGTCATCATGGCCCGTTATTCCGGCATGTGGGCGCGCGATGGCAAGATATTCCTGAATGCCCACAGCGGCGGTGAAAAATTGCTGAACAATGCATTGACCATCGAACTGCAGGGCGTACGTTTGTTCGAGATTGACGACGATGGAAAACTGATCAGCCTGACCACCGCAAAAACCGCTTTGCGTATGGACAAGGGTTGGCAATTAACCTCGGTCGAGCGCACCGATTTCAAGAAAAATGAAGCTGTTATCACCCGTCAGCCACAATGGTTCTGGGCCAGCGGGCTGGATAGAAGAGCTCTTGAGTCTGCATTGTTTCGCGGTGGTTTTCTGAGTACGCGCGAGCTGCTTAACAACATCAACTATCTGCAACGCAATCAGCTGGATGCAGAAAGATTCATCGGTGTGTATTGGGAACGCTGGTTTTATCCAATAAATGTGTTTGCGCTCTGTCTTGCCACCTTGCCGTTCGCCTTCTCGTCCTTGCGCTCGGGTGGATTCGGCAAGCGCCTGTTCTTCGGTATCGTGATCGGCATCAGCTTCCTGATCATGCAGCGTCTGTTCGTTGACTTGGCCAGCGTCTATCGCTTCGATGTGCGCATCGCGCTGGCCTTGCCGCCGATGATGCTTATCGGTCTCAGCGTTTTTCTGTTCCGGCGCTTGCGTTAGCCTGCTTTCGTACCAGTAATGTGCCGCTCGCGATATCGTGCAGGCCGCGTTTTTGCGGGTCAATCAGGCACCATAACAATGCAAGGCCACCACTCAGTGATGCGACCGCATAGCGCAGACTGAGTGCTTTCGCATTGGCGCTTTTGCCACTCTGGTCGACGACCATCAAGCGCCAGGGTCGCATGCCCATGGTTTGTCCACCGCGCCGCCATGAAACCACGGCATAGCAGCCGACAACGGCCCAGTAAAAAAACATTGCGAAATAGGCGAGGAAAGTACCGGGTACGACGGCTTTCCCGCCGTGCAACAATAAAATCACGATGCTGCTGATAAAAAGCAGCGGAATCATCGGTAAAAAATCATAGACAATGGCCATGATTCGCCAGCCGAGATGGGCGGGATAGGCCGAATCACGCGGGATCGAAATCGTTTCTGTATTCATCCGCATAGCATAACGAGCTTTTGCCCGTTTTGTGGGGGCACGGCAAGCAGGCGCCCCTACATGACAAAAAAAATATGATTACTATTAACCGTGAAAAATAAATCAAGCACCGTCGCCGATCGCCGCATGATGGCCCAGGCCATGCCTCCCGTTGCCGAAACGGAATCCTTGCTTATTCGACAATTTCTGGAACGCAGCTGGGCTGAAAGTGGTCTTGCACGACCCACCCAGGAAAGTTATCGCCATGATCTGGAAGGCTTGTCGCGTTGGCTGCAGCACCGTTCTGGACATCTGCTGGGTGTAAAGCGGCAGGATTTATTCGACTACCTTTCCGAGCGCAGCGGGCAAAATTATGCCGCACGCAGTAATGCCCGCCTGTTGTCGGCATTGCGTTCTTTTTATGCGCAGCAGTTGCGTATCGGCACCATCAAGGAAGATCCAACCGCCTTGCTTGAGTTGCCGAAATTGAGCAAGGGTTTGCCTAAAGCCCTGTCGGAAAGCGAAATCGAGGCTTTGCTCGGCGGCCCCGATACCAATACGAACGAAGGCCTGCGTGATCGCGCCATGATCGAGCTGATGTATGCCACCGGCTTGCGCGTGAGTGAATTGGTGACACTGCCCACTACCTCGATCAATCTTCGCCAGGGGGTTTTGCGTGTCATGGGCAAGGGCAGCAAGGAGCGCCTGGTGCCGATGGGGGAAGAGGCGCAACACTGGCTTGAACGTTATCTGCAACAAGCAAGGCCGGTGTTTGTACAGAAAAAAAATCTTTCCGCGCTTTTTTTAGGCGCGAACGCAGAAGCCATGACACGGCAGCAATTCTGGAGCCTGATCAAGAAAATGGCGGTGCGGGCAGGCATCGATAGCGGCAAGGTGAGTCCGCATGGTTTGCGGCACAGCTTTGCCACCCACTTGTTAAACCACGGCGCCGACTTGCGTGCCCTGCAAATGCTGCTGGGTCACAGCTCACTGTCAACGACACAAATCTATACCCTGGTCGCAAAAGAGGGCCTGAAACGCCTGCATCAAGCCCATCATCCCCGCGCCTAAAGCCTGACCCAGGCTGTTCACGTCCAACAAACACGTCTTTTCGGTTATCGTGGCAAAATATTTGAACTCCCGTCTTCGGCGTGGGTCAATCTCACAGCTTAAAAAAAGGTCGCCAGATAATGCGTTTATTCCGTATTTCGATGTTTATGGTTCTTGCCTGCACAGCCGGGGTCATTCACGCTCAGCCTCGCCTGAACAAACCGCAAGCACCCGCCGCCGCTCCGGCAGCTGCCAATGACACTGCCATTCGCGTGGCGCTCGAAAAAGCGATGCCGGGTACTCAAATCGACAGTATCAAAGCTTCACCCATTCCGGGTTTTCGCGAAGTTGCTGTTGGCGGTCGAATTATTTATGTCTCAGCGGATGGCCGTTATCTGTTTCAGGGCAGCCTGTTCGATTTGACGACACGGACAAGCATGACCGAAGCCAGCCAGGCCCAGATTCGTCGTGGAATACTGGCGAAAGTGGGTCCCGAGCGTCGAATCATTTTCGCCGCGGCCAAGCCGGTTCATCGCGTTACGGTCTTTACGGATATTGATTGCGGCTACTGCCGCAAAATGCACCAGCAGATTGCCGAATACAACAAACTGGGCATCAGCGTCGAATACCTGTTTTATCCTCGTGCCGGAGTGGGTTCGGATTCCTCGGACAAGGCCATCAATGTCTGGTGTTCGGCGGATCGCCGCAAGGCACTGACCGATGCGAAGAATGATCGTCCGGTTCCAAAGAAAACCTGTGCAAACCCGATTGCAGCGGATTACGCCTTGGGTCAGAAAATTGGTTTTGATGGAACTCCGGCGGTGTATTCGGCCGACGGCACGCAAGTCGGGGGTTACCTGGCACCACAACAGATGCTTGCCACGCTCGATAAATTGGCTAAAAAACCGGCCAATTGATGGATTTGGGTCAGGCATAAAGTAAATCGCTTGGCCCAAGGCTCGCATAAACAGGGCGATTCGCGAATCGCCCTACTGGGCCAATATTCACCAGCCTGCTAGAATGGCGGCCCCGAATATACGGATTTTTTGGACATGATCGTCCTTGAGGGCCTTGCCGCTCTGTCGCCATTTCGTCGCGACCGTCTCGAAACACGTTTACGCCAGTTATCTCCCAGCATTCGCATCCTAGGCGCCTGGCATATTTACTTTGTCGACCCCGAGCCAAGACAGTCCCCCGACACGGCCGCGATTGGCCGAATTCTTGAAGGTTGCCCTGCCAGCGAGCCATTGCAAAGCGATGCAAAAAGCGTATTCGTAACGCCGCGTCTGGGCACCTTGTCGCCCTGGGCCAGCAAGGCAACCGAAATCCTGCGCGGAGCAGGGCATCCAATCCTTCGGGTTGAACGTGGTCTGCGTCTCGATATCAGCGGAATGCCGGAAGTCACGGAGCAAAGTTTCGATAAAGTAAAACGCGCCTTGTTCGATCCGATGACGCAATCGCTGCTGCAATCACGCGAACAGGCAGCGGAATTGTTCAATCATTTGCCGGCCGGAAAATTGCAGCACGTCGCCATGTCGAATCTGGCAGAAGCGAACCTGCGTCTTGGCCTGGCATTGTCACCGGATGAAATCGAGTATCTGCAAGCCTGTTATGTCCAGATGGGTCGCGATGCCACCGATGCCGAGTTGATGATGTTTGCGCAGGCGAATTCCGAGCATTGCCGACACAAGATTTTCAATGCGAATTACATCATTGATGGCGAAGCGCAACCGCAATCGCTTTTCCAGATGATTAAAAACACGCATGCACAATCACCACAATTCACCTTGAGTGCCTACAAGGACAATGCAGCCGTGGTACAAGGTTTTCCTGCTGCGCGTTTTCGTCCTGATTCCCAATCGGGCGAATATCAACGCAGCGCCGCCTACGACAGCGCGTTTTGCATCAAGGTGGAAACCCATAATCATCCGACCGCGATTTCGCCGTTTCCTGGCGCAAGTACCGGTGCAGGCGGTGAAATTCGTGATGAAGGTGCCACCGGCCGTGGCGGCAAACCGAAAGCCGGGCTGACCGGATTCTCGGTTTCGCATTTGCGTATTCCGGGTCTTGCCCAGCCATGGGAAAAAGAGCGTTCACTGAATCCTCGCATGGCATCGGCATTTGAAATCATGCTTGACGGCCCGCTTGGCGGCGCCGCTTTCAACAATGAATTTGGCCGGCCGAACCTGACCGGTTATTTCCGCAGCTTTGAATTGCCAACGGCAACGCCCGGCCTGGTGCGCGCCTATGACAAGCCGATCATGCTGGCCGGCGGATTGGGCGCGGTTGAGCCGAGTCTGGTCAAGAAATTATTATTGAGCCCTAACGATCATGTCGTGGTGCTGGGTGGCCCGGCCATGTTGATTGGTCTGGGTGGCGGCGCTGCATCTTCGGTTGCTTCCGGACAGTCCTCCGAGGCGCTGGATTTCGCTTCGGTGCAACGCGACAACCCGGAAATGGAGCGTCGTTGCCAGGAAGTTATCGATCGATGCGTGGCCCTTGGCGAACGCAATCCGATTTTATGCGTACACGATGTCGGTGCTGGCGGTTTGTCGAATGCGATTCCCGAACTGCTGCATGACTCGAATGTCGGCGGCATAATCGAATTGGATAAATTGCCCAGTGATGATCCTTCGCTTTCGCCGATGCAATTGTGGAGCAATGAATCGCAGGAGCGCTATGTCATCGGCGTGGCGGCAAAAGATCTGGCCGAGTTTGAAGCCATCTGTCAACGCGAGCGTTGTCCCTATGCTGTCGTGGGTATCGCGACCGAAATCGAACACCTGACATTGCAATCGGCAAACGGTGAAAAGGCGGTGGATATGCCGATGGCCGTCTTGTTCGGCAATGCACCGAAAATGTTGCGGGACACGCAGCAGCCGGTGGCGACACGCTGGCCGAAACTGGATACCTCGGAAATTTCGCTGCGCGAAGCAGGCCTGCGCGTGCTGTCGCATCCAACCGTGGCATCGAAAAATTTCTTGATCACAATCGGTGATCGCAGTGTTGGCGGAATGAGTACGCGCGATCAGATGGTAGGTCCGTGGCAGATGCCGGTAGCCGATTGCGCCATTACCCTGAGTGACTTTTTTGAATACGCCGGCGAAGCCATGTCGATCGGCGAGCGAACGCCTTTGGCCCTGATCGATTCTGCGGCAGCTGCGCGCATGGCTGTTGGTGAAGCCATCACCAATTTGGCCGCGGCACCGGTAGCGAGTCTGTCGGAAGTGAAACTCTCGGCAAACTGGATGGCGGCTGCAGCCTTTCCGGGTGAAGACGCCCTGTTGTTTGAAGCGGTGAAGACCGTTGGATTGGAATTGTGTCCGGAATTGGATATCAGCATTCCGGTGGGCAAGGATTCTCTCTCGATGCAGGCACAGTGGCAGGCCGATGGCATCGAACAAAAATCGGTATCGCCGGTTTCGCTGATCATTACCGCATTCGCGCGCGTGCAAGATGTCCGCACACAGCTGACACCCCAGCTACAAAGAAATATCGATTCCGATTTGTGGCTGATCGGTTTGGGCGCCGGCAAATCACGCTTGGGCGGCAGTGTGCTGGCGCAATGTTATGAAGCCTTCGGCGGCGCCTGTCCCGATCTGGACGATGCACGTTTGCTGAGCTCATTCTTCGATCTGGTCCAGAGCGCGCGTGCGGACCAGCTTTTGCTTGCCTACCACGACCGTTCCGACGGCGGTGCATTTGCAGCGCTATGCGAAATGGCATTCGCCGGTCATGCCGGTCTTGATCTCCATCTTGATGCCTGGGGTGAAGATGCTTTCAAGGTCTTGTTCAATGAAGAACTCGGTGCCGTGGTGCAGGTCGCGAGCGAAGATCGCGCGGCGTTCGCGGACCTGATCAACCGGTTCGACTTGACTCACTGTGCGCAAATCATCGGCAAGCCGGTTTCGCAACCGGTCATTCGTGTCAGCGAAGAACGGGAAGCGGTCGTGGAGTGGTCCTGGCAGGAAGCTTTCGATGCATGGTGGCAGGTCACCCATGCGATGCAACGCCTGCGTGACAATCCGGAATGCGCCGATAGCGAAAAGGATATTGCCCGCGATTTCGAAGCGCCCGGTTTGCAGGCACAGTTACATTTCGATCCAAATGAAGACGTTGCCGCGCCTTATATCAACCGCGGCGTGCGTCCTAAAGTGGCGATCCTGCGCGAGCAGGGCGTCAACTCGCAAATGGAAATGGCGGCCGCTTTTGACAAAGCGGGCTTCACTGCCGTTGATGTCCATATGTCCGACCTGATTTCGGGAAGGATCAATTTGCAGCAATTCAAGGGTTTCGCCGCTTGCGGCGGTTTCAGTTATGGCGATGTGCTTGGGGCCGGTCGCGGCTGGGCAACCTCGATTCTGGAGCGGCCTGCAATTCGCCAGCAATTTTCGGAATTCTTTGCCCGTAATGACAGTTTCAGTCTGGGCGTGTGCAACGGCTGCCAAATGCTGGCGCAACTGAAGTCCATGATCCCCGGGGCCGAGCACTGGCCGCGATTCCTGCGGAATCGTTCCGAACAATTCGAGGCCCGTTTGTCGCTCGTCGAAGTCCAGGCATCGCCGTCACTCTTCTTTGCCGGCATGCAGGGCTCGCGGATTCCTATCGTGGTTTCTCATGGCGAAGGTCGTGCTGTATTCGACGCCCCTGAACATATTGCCCAGGCCCAGATAGCTCTGCGTTTCATTGACGGCAATGGCCTGATGGCAAGCGATTATCCGGTCAATCCGAATGGCTCTGCCGAGGGCATTACCGGTCTTACCAGTCTTGATGGCCGCAGCACACTGCTGATGCCGCATCCGGAGCGTGTCCATCGCACGGTACAAATGAGCTGGCATCCGGCTGATTGGCAGGAAGCATCGCCATGGTTGAGGATGTTTCGTAATGCGCGGGTCTGGGTATCTTAAGCCCCTGAAGCAAGCTTGAGCGGGACGTTAAATTTTGTGTAACGGCTTGTTTTAATGCGAACCTCAGTCTATAAAGCAAAAAAGAGGGCTAGGTCGCCAACCTGAACGAACCACATCGGCATTTTTGTCCTCTTTTTCCCCTGATTAGCGTTTATTTAACTTGTGAGGAAAGTAACCTCATCGCCCTTAAGGTGTTTAACAATTACTGGAGAGTTACATGAAAGTACAACTTTTTGCTCTGATGCTTGCGGTTGCAGCCCCTTTGTCCGCACAAGCTGCAGATACCAACAAGAGCTATATCGAATTCGGTTATGCCCAGACAGGTACCCCGCTGACCGATCTCTACAGCTCGCTAATTCATGACTACCGCGGCGGCGCAATCAAGGGCCAATGGGCTTTTAGCGAAAAATGGAATGCTAGCCTCGCTTTCGCTCAAGGCGGTTCGGGCAACAGCGGTCTGGATCTCGACAGCAAGTGGACCCTCGGCCTTGGTTTCAGAAATCCGATTTCCGACAAAACCGATTTGTTGCTCGGCTTGACCTATTCCGATGTCAATGAACAACTCGGCCCTAACAATATTGATGCACAAGTCTGGGGCGGTGAAATCGGTATTGCCGGCGGTAGCGACAAAGTGAGCGGTGAAGCAGCCCTTGGCTATGAAAGCTGGGATTACGATATCGGTTCTAATATCCTGAACGATGACCAAGCTTATCTGCGTTTGAACGGTGCTTATCACTTCAACGATAACTGGAGCCTGCAAGGTGAATACAAGCTCGGTTTCGGCGATTCGAACACAGCATTCGTCGGTGCCCGTTACAGCTTCTAATCCTTGTTGATTGGAACATCCGTTGTAAACAAAAAGCCCGGCCATGCCGGGCTTTTTCATGGACCTAATTTGTCCTGCATGTCCTTGAGCTTGTCGGCATAAGGTTGCCAACGGCCCACACCTTCACGATTGATTTTTGATCGTACCTGGGAACTGCTGGCGGTCGAGACCGGACGTTTGTCGGTTTCGATCGAAAGATATTCGTTCTTGAACTCCAGTTGACAGGCCGCAAATAAACGGCTTGCGCCGACGCTGGGCTCGTCAATCATCTCCGAGTGATGGCAATCATGAATCCGGCCGGGAATGGCGTTTTGCAAGCTTTCCATGAAATTCCGGTAGCCAAGATAATGATTCGCCATGTCGTCGGGCGAATAGCTATGTTCGTAGCCGTGATCGAAACATTCCTTCAGTTGCGAATAACAGGTGTCCATCGGGTCGCGGACACTGTGGATGATGATCGCCTGCGGAAGCGCTTTGGCGATGAATGCCGTCAACAAATAATTCGGAGGCAGTTTGTCCACCACGAATTTTTTGCCGTTTGCACGCCATTTGATGTGCTCGAGATAACGCTCGCCCAGGTTTGACATATCCTGTGTAGCGACACGCTCTGCCGCTTCAATGGAAACGAAACCGCGTGCCGGAATATCGGCGCACCAATGCAATTGCTGGATGAAATCGAATAGCTCGCCTGCGGCATGGACATCGGGATGTTGTGCCAGCAGGCGCTCGATCAATGTGCTGCCGCTCCGGGGTTGTCCCAGAATAAATACGGGAATCGGATATTCGTCTGTCTGTGGATGTTCTGTGGATTTCAGTTTGTTGGTGAGTGCCGATAGCCTTTCAAACAGCATGGATTCTTCCGCCACGCGGTAGCCTTTTTCGGTACGTTTGGCACGCCAGCCGCGTTCCAGTTGGGGCCAGGCGGATGCGTAGTCTCCGAGTTCGTCGAGCTCCTTGAATAATGCATACGATGCACAGGCTTCCAGTCGGGTGTTGGGTTTGCATCGCGACAACAGCTTGCGCAAATTATCGACATGATGATGTTCGCTCGTGGCGCGCTGCACCAATCCGCGACCCAGATACGATTGCGGATAGGCAGGATCAAGCCGTATCGCTTTTTCATACGCGGCATAAGCTTCTTGCTGGCGGTTATGGAATCGCAATATCTCGCCATGGAAGGCGTGGACGATGGAATGTCGGGCATCGTTTTTCACTTCCGATGCCGCCTGTCCGATCCAGATCAGGGCTTCATCCAGCTTGACGATGCGGTGCAAGGTAGCGGCAACGCCGGCTTTGGCCAAAACCGGCATGGCCGTTTCCGGGCTGAGTGTCTGGATAAGCCGAAACGCCGCTTCGGATTCACCCACGAGGCTGAGTTGCTCGGCAAGCTCCGCGAGCCATTGCGGTTCCTGGTCGAGCATCCTGCTGGCATCGAGTGCATGCGAGCGCGCCATTCTGGGGTGTCCAAGCATGCTGGCGCAGGCCGAGAGTTTGACCAAGGCTTCAATATTGCCGGGATCCTGCCTGGCGGCGAGCTGGAAAAAATGCTGCGATGACCGGTAGTCGCCGTTTTGGAAGGCTTTGCGGGCAATCATCAAGCTGTTGTCGGGTCGTTGCTTCATCGTGACATCCTGAATATCGATGGCAAGTATCCCTTATCGCCTCGCTATCGGACAGGCGTGCTTGAGGCGCGGGCCTCGGAAGCCCAAGCAAGGCCATTTCTGCTAAAGTTTGGCCTCAAGATTTGGAGAGATTTGTGAACGCGGCCTTGAATGACATTCCAGAAGCTTCAGCAGACGAGCGAATCGCCCAGGCATTGCTATTGAAAGGCCGTTTGAAAGAAGCCGATCACGGACGCGCACTGCGCCTGCAAACGGAATCCGGCGGTGCCCTGTCGGGCTTGCTGGTTCGTCTTGGCATGGTCTCGGAACGCGATATGGCCGAGGCAAGCAGCGAAGTTTTGGGTTTGCCGCTGCTGCTCTCGAAAGATTGCCCGGAAGCCGGACCGGAAAATTTATCCTTGACCGTCCGCTTCATGAAGCAGCATTCGGTCTGTCCCATCGCCGAAAAAGATGATGTGCTCGAGTTGCTGGTTGCAGATGCCCAGGACGATTACGCGGCACAGGCGGTGGAGTTGGCGACCGGCAAGAACGTGAAAGTGCTGGTGGGTTTGCGTTCGGAAATTTCGGATTTGATCGAACGCTATTTCGGCCAGGGTCGAAGCGCGATGGGCACCATCGTTGAAAATATTGGTGACGATTCGAGTAGCGGCGACGAAGACGATGTCGAACATCTTCGCGATTTGGCTTCCGAAGCTCCCGTTATCCGCCTGGTCAATCTGATCATCCAGCGTGCCGTCGAAATGCGCGCATCGGATATTCACATCGAGCCATACGAAAACCGTTTGAAAGTCCGCAATCGCGTTGATGGCGTTTTGATCGATGCCGAATCGCCGCCGGCCAATCTGACCGCCGCGATCATTTCGCGTATCAAGATCATGGCGAAATTGAATATTGCCGAACGTCGCTTGCCGCAGGATGGCCGCATCATGGTGCGCGTGCAGGGCAAGGAACTGGATTTGCGTGTCAGCAGCGTACCGACGGCACACGGTGAATCGGTTGTCATGCGTTTGCTCGATCGCGAATCCGTCGTCCTCGATTTCAAGGCACTGGGTTTCACCGACGAGTTTCTCGGTGATTTCGTCAAAGTGCTCGAACAGCCGCATGGTATTTTGCTGGTGACCGGCCCGACCGGTTCCGGCAAAACGACAACGCTTTACGCGGCGCTCAATCAACTCAATACGCCGGATGTAAAAATCATCACGGTGGAAGATCCGGTCG
>JAKQKT010000060.1 GCA_029560515.1 Pseudomonadota bacterium | reverse complement strand
GCCGAACGCCTGACCATCCATTCCGAAACCACCAAGGCGCCGACCGACAGCAATAATGAAACCACCGCAAGACGCGCAATGCCGTCTTCGCCATTGGGTACTTGCGTCAGCGTGTGCACCGCCAGCGAAATGGTCTGGGTTTCGCCGGGGATATTGGAAACGAAAGTTATCGTCGCGCCGAATTCGCCGAGCGCTTTTGCGAATGCCAGCGTCATACCGGCGGCGACGCCGGGAATGCTCAAGGGCAGTATGACCTGCCAGAATTTCGCCCATGGCCTCGCACCAAGACTGGCCGCCATTTCATCGATCTCGCGCGGAATGGCTTCAATCGAAAGCCTGATCGAACGAACGAACAAGGGGAATGCCATCACCGCTGCCGCAACAACGGCTCCGGTCCAGCGAAAGGCGAATGTAAAACCGAACCAGTGATCAAGCCAGTAACCGATCGCGCCTTGTCGTCCGAGCAAAACCAGCAACGCGTAACCGGTCAAAACCGGCGGCATCAGCAAGGGCAGATGCACGAGCGCATCAAGCAATATTTTTCCCCTGAACCGCCAGCGTGCGAGCACATAGGCAATCGCCACCGCAAACGGTAACGCGCACACGACTGCCAGCACGGCAATGCGCAAGCTCAACGTGATGGCAATGATTTCTTCCGGTGTAAAGATCATCGGAGAAGTGTAAACCCTGCCCGCTTGAAAATTACCTGCGTTTCGCTGCTTCGGAGAAACTTCATGAACCCGCCGGTCGATTCGGCATTCGTCGTTGCCACCCGTGCAACGGGATAAATAATCGCGTCGTGACTAGCGTCTGCAAAAGCGGCAACAACACGCACTTTGGGTTCCGCTATTGCGTCAGTAGCATAGACAATTCCCAATGGCGATTCGCCACGTGCCACAAATGCCATCGCGGCCCGTACATTCTCCGCTTGCGCCAATCTGCCGGATACGTCGTCCCAGGCTTTCATTTTTATCAGCGATTGTTTCGCGTAACGACCGGCAGGAACACTGCCGGTTTCCGCGACTGCCAATCTGCCATCGCCAAGCGTTTTCAAAAAGGCATCCGGTTTTTTCAACGAGATTGAAGCTTGTTTCGAAGCTGCCGGAACGATCAACACGAGTCGGTTGCCGACCAGATTGAATCGCGTATCGACGTCAATCTTGTTTCGCGATTGCAGATAATCCATCCATTCGCCATCGGCGGAAATAAAAATATCCGCGGGTGCGCCCTGTTCGATTTGTTTCGCCAATGCCGAACTGGCGGCATAGGAAATGACCACTTTCTGGCCCGACTTTTTTTCCCATTGCCGGGAAACCGCATCGAGGCTTTCTTTCAGGCTGGCAGCCGCGAAGACCGTTATCCGGGGTGGCGTGGCTACCTTGTCCGCAGCCATCGCTTCCGATATTGAGCAGCTCATGCACAACATCAGTAACAAGGAAAAAACTTTTGCCATATCCATATCCGTTATCGTGATATGGATACTTTAGCTTAGCAGGGCGGGCATTGCCCTCCCTGCTTACTGAAACAGCTTGTCGGGTCGGGGCCTACAGTCTGAAGTCGACTGCAAAACTCATCAGGTAACCAGGAATCAACGAGCTGCCGGCGGGACATGCGGCATCCAACGGAACCTGCGTTCTGGCATCGGTAACAGGATTCACGCAGACATCGAATTGTTCGCCACTGCCGGATTGGGTCACGCTGTAATCATTGTCGGTACCCACGAGAACCTGATAGCGACCGTCGGCAAGACGCGGCCCGATGGCCAGTCCTTCCATTTTTTCGGGTACGGCAATACCCTGTGCTTTCAATGCTGCCAGCAAATCAAACTCGGCGGTTTTTTGTACCGGCACCACGCCGGCCGGTAGGGAATCAGAACCGACCATTGATATATTTTTTATGTCCGTCGCGCCCTGCAGATTGATGCGGTAAATGCGCTTATGAATAGGCGTTGCGGTAACTTCGACGCCCAGGCCGCGATTATCACGCTCGAGCACAAGAAACTCGGTGTCCGAGAGTGCGTGGATCGCGCTTAACCCGACGCTGCGGCCAATCTGTGTCGCGGAAAAATCATCGGTCGTTGCAGGATCAATCGCATTCAATGTCGTTCTGCTTTCAAGCTGATAGGCGTACTGTGCCGTGCTTTGTCCGGTCGCAATATCAAACTCCACCACGCGTACATTGCGACTACGGCGACCGTCGTTGCTGCTACCCTCGTTGACCAGGGGGTCTTGCATGACGGCATACAATTTCGTGCCCGACATATTGGTAGTCAAACCTTCGAAGCCGCGATTATCCTGGCGACCGTTTACGACAAGCGGGCGACCATCGACATAATTGACACTGCCATTCACTTCAAGCGGCTTCAAATTATCCGGCGTCGTGAAGCTGCGGATAAAACTGCCGTCGGCGTTAAACTCGTAAACACTCGGGCCATATTCGTCGGCAATAAACATTTTTCCATTATTGCCAAGCGCAATGCCTTCAGGATCAAAGCTTGCACCGAGAACGGATTTATTGCCGTTGAGCGCACCGGGATTCAGGCCGTTCAATAAAACGCCGTTTGCGTCTTTGAGCAGAATGGTACGAAACACGACCGGCTCCCGGATGACCCCGTTGGACATATTTGTCGGCACGGTGATTCTTTGCACCCGGGTTGCATATTCGAGTACACCGCCCCCTGGGCCACGATCCGACAATGCGAACCAGGTATTGCCCACCTTGTCGTAAACCAGATCGGAATAAAAACCGAAGCGGTTGTAGTTAGCGTCGCTCTGGCTTGACGGCTTTTTATCGATTTTAAGGCGATCGGATTTTGTCGCTGGCGATTTTATGACATTGGCCAGCGACCATTGGGCCGCGTTGGCACCTGTGCTGAACAATGCAACGAAGATAAAAGCGGATAAACGATTCATTCGAAATGCCCATTTGAAAAGTAGGCGCAATCTAGCTTTCCGGCATTACCCGTTCGTGAATGCATTGCTTACTTTTTGTGACACTTGGTCGCATCAGCATCAGGCCAATAAATGCGATTTTCGTCACAGGCTCATAAATCTTTCACCTTTCCATCGAAAATAATTCATATGTACAGCGTAGATTTTGATCGAGCAAAGGCCAAGGCCTCGTATTGAAAGGGAATCAGATATGTTCGCGGGATCGAAGCAATGCCACGCCATCACGACAACACGACTATTTTCCACACTCGCTTTCTGCATCATGATTTCGGCTTGCAGCCAGGAAAAATCCTCTGCAACGAATTTCCTGAACGAGGAAGCATCGGCAATCGATCAGCAGGCAGCCAGGAAGGCGCAGGCACAGATGGCGGCATTATCCTTTGAAGAATTGAGAAAATTGGCCAGCAACTCTTTCCGGGAACAACGTCTATATGCTCCGGCAGGAAACAATGCCGTGGAATACTATCTGGCCATCAGGAAAAAATCGGAGCAGCCCGATCCTTTGACGGAAAGCGCATTGATGGATTTAACGCCCTATACCGTGATTGCCGCCGAACAGGCCATTAGCCGCAATGATTTCGCAGAAGCAAGCCGATTGCGTGATTTGATAGCTGCCATCGATGCCAATGCGCCAGCCTTGCCCAGAATCAGCCTGGCGATTAGCGATGGCTTGCGAAACATCGAAGCTCTTGCTACTGCCAAAGCGAAAGAAGATGAGGATGCGCTGCCTGTTGCAGCAGTCAAAACGCAACAGGAAGCCATTCAGCCAATAGCAACGGAACCCGCGATAAAGCCGACGCTATCGGCCATTCAAGGGCCGAACACATCGGCTTCCATTACAAGTATTCCTCCACAAAACACTTCCATACCGGCACCCTCGCCGTCTGTGCCCAGCACCAATGCCGCCCCCTTGATGTCGGCAACGGCGAGAAAAGCCGAGTTGATAGCGATCCGTACGCCGGATCCGGCATTTCCGAGTGATTTACTCAATCGCGGCTTGAGTGGTGCCGTCGAAATCGAGTTCGTGGTGCAACGAAGCGGCGAAGTATCGGAAGTACGCGTACTGAATTCGAGTCAGCGCGCTTTTGATCGCAATGTGGTGCTGACGGTCAAGCGCTGGAAGTTCGGCCCACTGGATGAACCGATCACGGTTCGTCGCAGTTTCAATTTCAATAACCCGAGTTGATGGGGATTTATTGACCCCAGGCCTGACGGTTGTCGAGCAAATCATGGGCTTGCCATTGGTCGCCTGCCTTCATCAACTTTGAAGCGCCGCTCTTTGCTTTTGCATTCGGCATGTATTCCATCCAGGAAACACCCCAGTCAGCCGCATTATTCCGTTTGAACCGGCTGAATGAATAAAGATTGGCAGCTTGGCCATCGGGTGATTGATAGCTGAATTCCTGACCTGATACTTCCTTGCAATCCAAACCGGGAACTACCTTGTAATGCTTGGCCAATAACGCTTCCAGCACCGGCTCCGGCGGATTGGAGCCTTCGATATCGAGACAATGCGCGGCAGTGCCGGAATGCATTTCGATGCGAAGTTCGAATGCTTTTTCGATGGCTTCGGCGGGAATATTTTCCGGATTGGACCACACCAGAGGATCCCGCGTACCACAACCGATGATTGGCAGGATCAGCAAGCAGACGGAGCAGATGACAATTTTTGATTTCATCATTTTGTACTCCTTACTGATACTGATATTGCACGCGACAACTTCCAGTGGCGCATCGGGCGACAGCCCGACCTACGCCTTGAAATTTTTCTTCAGACCCTGCCAGCATTGCCAGTAATTCTGCTGCAACTCCGGGCTTTGCAAGGCTTGTTTGGCTGGCTTGATTACTGCACGTGTTTCAAACATGAAAGCCATCGTATCGGTCAGCACATCAGGCTTGGACAAATCGGCATTGGAGGCTTTGTCGAAAGTCGCGGCATCCGGGCCGTGGCCGGTAAAACTATTGTGCAAGGAAGCGCCACCCGGCGCAAAACCGCCAGCCTTGGCGTCGTATTGACCGAAGATCAGGCCCATGAATTCGCTGGCGATATTGCGATGGAACCACGGTGGCCTGAACGTGTTTTGCGCCACCAGCCAGCGCGGCGGAAAAATCACGAAATCAAGATTGCCGACGCCGGGCGAATCACTCGGAGAATTCAATACCAGGAAAATACTCGGATCCGGATGGTCGTAACTGATCGAACCGATCGTATTGAATTTTCTCAGATCGTATTTGTAGGGTGCGTAGTTGCCATGCCAGGCCACTACATCAAGTGGTGAGTGGCCGATTTTCGCCGACCACAGATTGCCCTGGAATTTTGCCAGCAATTCAAATTCGCCTTCACGCTCTTCATAGGCGGCAACCGGGGTCAGGAAATCACGCGGATTAGCCAGACCGTTTGAACCAATCGGCCCAAGATCGGGCAGACGCAGATGGGCGCCGAAGTTTTCGCAGACATAACCGCGGGCTTCACCATCCGGCAGTTCAACGCGGAAACGGATGCCGCGCGGAATCACCGCGATTTCCTGCGGCTCGATTTCCATCACGCCGCACTCGGTCGAAATTTTCAAGCGACCCTGTTGCGGCACGATCAGCATTTCGCCATCGGCGTTGTAGAAATAACGATCCTGCATGGATTGATTGGCGGCATAGAGATGAATGCCGATACCGCTTTGACCGGCAGGGCCGCCATTGCCGGCCATCGTGAACAAGCCATCGATAAAATCGGTAGGCACTTGCGGCAAGGGTTTTGGATCCCAGCGCAATTGGTTCGGCGTGACGGGCTGATCGTCAAAGCGATTATGGAAACTGCCGGCTGCCATCAATTCAAAAGGTGCATGCAATGCCGCCGGGCGGATGCGATAAAACCAGCTACGAAGATTCTGGTGTCGCGGTGCGGTAAAAGCCGTGCCGGAAATCTGCTCGGCATATAAACCGTGAGCGACTTTTTGCGGCGAGTTTCGGCCTTCAGGCAATGCACCTGCTACCGCTTCTGTGGCGAATTCGTTGCCGAAACCTGATTGGTATTTCAGAGCCATAAAAATCCTTCATGCTTTTCTCCCCTCTCCAACGGGAGAGGGGTCGGGGGAGAGGGTGCGCATTTGCACCACCCTCAAAATTTCACCCATGACTGCTTCAGTATTAAACAAAACATCATGGTTCCAAAATCTTATTATCTCTATGCCCTGCGAACGGATATATGCCGTTCGCCTCGAATCCAGATCGCCGTTATGCTGACCTCCATCAAGTTCTAGTGCCAGCTTAGCTTGATGGCAATAAAAATCAGCTACATTAGGTGGAATCGGATGCTGTCTTCTCCATTTCAAATTCATTGTACGTTTTGCACGAAGGTAGTACCAAAGTCGTAATTCAGCATCTGTACTTTGCTTCCGCAATTTCCTGGCAATCGCTAAAGTTGAACTTGGCAATGGTGGTTTGATGTTTTTATTCATTCCTCAATCTTTGTTGATTGAGAAAAAGTTAAACATCAGGCTTCGGCTAACTTGTGTGTCGGATTTTTCCTACCTGTGCCTCGTAATTTTACCCTCTCCCCAGCCCTCTCCCAGAGGGAGAGGGAGCAAGAGCAATGACTACAGTACACCGCGCTTGATCTGGTCACGTTCGATACTTTCGAACAAGGCCTGGAAGTTGCCTTCGCCGAAACCTTCATTACCTTTGCGCTGAATGATTTCGAAAAAGATCGGGCCCACGGCATTCTGCGTAAAAATCTGCAGCAGTTTGCGTTGCTTGGTTTCCGGATCGGCGTCCATCAGGATCTTGTTTTTCGCCAGGCGCGGTACATCTTCGCCATTGTTCGGAATGCGCTCGTCCAGCACTTCGAAATAACTCGATGGCGTGTCGAGAAATTCGACGCCCTGCGCGCGCATGGTTTCCACCGTGGTGTAGATATCGTCCGTGAAGCAGGCGATATGCTGGATACCTTCGCCGTGATAGGCATTGAGGTATTCGTTGATCTGCGATTTCGGATCATTGCTTTCATTCAGCGGAATTCTCACGATCCCGTCCGGTGCCGTCATCGCTTTGGATACGAGACCGGTTTTCACGCCCTTGATATCGAAGTAGCGGATCTCGCGGAAGTTGAACAGGCGCTCGTAATAGTCCGACCACTTCTGCATATTGCCGAAATACAGATTGTGCGTGAGGTGATCGATGAAGGTCAGGCCGAAACCTTTCGGATTTTGATCGGCGCCATCGATGGCCACAAAATCATCGGCATAGATATCCTTGCCGTCCTGCACCAGATACAACATGCAATCGCCGATACCCTTCACTACCGGGGTTTGCACGACCTTGCTGGCTTCCATATCGGCAATCGCTTCACCGCCATTGCCCAAAACGCCGGCAAAAACTCCATCAACCGGATTCTTGAAACGGATTGCAAATCCGCAGGCGCAGGGGCCATGCGCTTTCGCGAAATTCGCGGCAAAAGAATCGGGATCTTCATTCACCAGGAAATTCACGCCGCCCTGGCGGTAAATGGTGATGGCGCGCGACCTGTGTTTCATCACGGCGCTGAAACCCATGCGTTTGAACAGGGCGTGCAACAGGCCGGCATCGGGTGCGGCAAATTCGACGAATTCAAAACCATTGATCCCCATCGGGTTCTCAAAGGTGGTCACTTGCATGCCGAGATTGGGTTGGGCGTTCATGGTGTTTCCTGGATGGCAATTTCGTGTGGCACAATATAGTTTCATATGAAACTAATTGCAATAAACCAATGACCTCCGACCTGCTCGATCTTGAACACTTCCTGCCCTACCGGCTTTCGGTGCTGAGCAACCGCATCAGCCAGGACATGGCTTCGTTGTATGCGGAACGCTTCAATCTGGGCATTACCGAATGGCGGATCATCGCCATTCTGGGCCGCTACCCGGACTTGTCGGCCAATGAAGTCGCTGAACGGACTGCGATGGATAAAGTTGCGGTAAGTCGTGCGGTTGCATCGTTGCTGAAACAAAAACGGCTGAAGCGCAAATTCGATAAAAACGATTTACGCCGTTCAGTGTTAAGTCTCAGTGCAGCAGGAGAAAAAATCTATGCGCAGGTGGCGCCGCTGGCCCGGCAATTGCAGAATGCCCTACTCGTCGATTTCGACGACAAGGAACGGGTGTTGTTGAATTTGTTGCTGGATAAATTGGCGGCTGCGGAATTGTCGGTACACGGATAATTCCCGCGGGCCCAAAGGGCCCTCCTGCCCAACACTGCTTTCTTGGGAGCGCCCGCTAGGCGCGAATGGCCTGCGATTAAAATGCTAATTGCCTACCGCGCATTCTTCACTAATTTCTAGCCGTGTCGTTCTGTTGTTTCTTTGAACATTCGGACCTGACCGGCGCTCCCACGATCAATTTTGAATGTGTGCAATCACGCACCGACCAACAGGCGCAAGAGCTGACCGCAAAGCCAGCCACCATAGGTACCCAATGCATAGCCAAATACGGCAAGCAATACACCAACCGGCGCAAGCGCCGGATGGAATGCGCTTGCCACTACCGGGGCGCTCGCTGCGCCGCCAATATTCGCCTGGCTACCCACAGCCATATAAAACACCGGTGCCTTGATCCACCAAGCCATCAACAACATCAGCGCACCATGGAAACTGATCCAGATCAGACCAAGAACAAATAATTCCGGATCCGAAAAAATCGAAGCCAGATTCATCTGCATGCCGATCGTGGCTACCAGAATATAGATGGCGGCAGATCCGATTTTCGATGCACCAGCGCCCTCCAGTTTTTTTGCGCGCGTGAATGACAGGATCAAACCAAACGTCGTTGCCAATACAGTCACCCAGAAAAAATTCGCCGTCAGGCTGTAACGCTCGAGATACGGCGCGTTTTCCTTGATGAATGGCACGATAAAACCGGTAAGCCAATGGGCCAGACCGGTGGCACCAAGACCAATGGCAAGAATCTGGATCAGATCATGGGTTTTCGTCACGCGTGCATTTTCCAGCTGCACCTTTTCTACGCGGTGCCGCAAGTCTTCAAGTGCACGCGTATCGGCACCGCGCATGGCATCCAGCTTAGCGCTGCGCGCGGCCAGAAACAGCAGAAATGCCATCCAGATATTGGCCACGATCACGTCTACAGCAACAAATTTGCCAAAGACGTCCGGCCCCACTTCATAAACTTCTTTCATGGCGGCCTGATTGGCACCGCCACCGATCCAACTGCCTGCAGTGGTTGTCATGCCGCGCCAGACGGCATTAGCGCCATCGGGGTCGAGCAACGTTGGGTCGAAGAAACCCATGATCCACAACGCAAGTGGCGCGCCGAGAATCACGCCTACTGTACCAGTCAAAAACAAAATCACGGCCTTGGGCCCTAAACGCAAAATGGCACTCAAATCGCAAGCCAGGCAAAGCAGAACAAGCGCCAATGGAAGAAGATAATCCCGTGCCACGGAATAAAGTTTCGAAGCCTCGCCATTTATTACGCCAAAGGTATTCAGCAAGCCGGGGATGAAATAACAGAGCAGCAAGGCCGGCACGAAGGTGTAAAACTTTTTCCAGAATGTATGCGATGAGTTTTCCGAAAGAAAGATAAGCCCCAGCACGACTGCCAAAACGCCAAGCACCACGGGATCGGCCGTGATCATCGCCGTATTGACGTTTTCCGCTTCGCTTGCATTTGCCATGTCGTCACCTTGGATTTACCAGACCTACAGAGTAGCAAACACGACCCGTATTTGCAGCGATCAACACCCTCGGGATTACTTTATAGTTATCAACAAAAAACGGCAGCCAAGGCTGCCGTTTTGATTGCCGATGCAGAGCAAGAATTACTTCACGCCATGCATCAATTTATTCACCAGCGGTGCAATCAGGAACAGCAACACGCCGGCACTGATCAACATCAGGAAACTGAAATTGAAACCGCTGAGTGCCGAATCTACCGTCATACCGGACTCACCGCTGCTCATCGTTGCAGCGAGCTGTCCGGCAAGATTGTTACCAATGGAGATACTGAGGAACCATGCTCCCATGGTTGCGCCAACCATTTTCAGCGGAGCCAACTTGGTGACCATCGAGAGGCCGATGGGCGACAAGCACAACTCACCCAAGGTTTGGAACACGTAGCAAAGCGCCAATGTCCAGAATGGGATCATGTTGCTGGATGGCTCGACCAGATTCTTCAGTGCATAAATCAGTACGAGGAAACCGAAAGCATTACCGATCAATCCCAGTGCAAACTTGCGTGGAATCGACGGCTCCTTGCCTAGACGGTCAAGGAATGTCCATGCCAAAGTGATGATCGGGGCAAAAATCACGATGGCCGCCGGATTGACGGATTGGAACCAACCCACCTGGAATTCACCGCCAAACATGTCTCGATTCACGATTTTTTCGGCCAGGAAGTTGAAAGAACTGCCTGCCTGTTCGAAGAACATCCAGAACAACACGTTGAACACAAACAGAATCAGCAGGGCGAATACGCGATCCCTCTGCACCTTGCCATCCTTCAAGCCTTCGGTGATCAACATCACGCAGCAGGCCACGAACATGGTACCCAGCACCCATGTCAGCCATGGGGCATGGCTCAGCATGAAATACATGATTGGCACCATCGCAAGTACGCCCGCGAGAACCATGATCAGGCCTTGCGGACCTTCCTTGCCTTTTGGTGGTGCGCCTACGCCTTGCAACTGACGGCGTCCGAACCAGAACCAAAGCAGGCTGATCAGCATACCGAAACCGGCGGTTACGAAACCCGCTCTGAATCCTTCTGCTTTCAAAGCTGCCGGGTTGGTATCGATATAACCGTATTTGGCGGCAAGATAACCCGTAATCAGCGGTGCGAAGAATGCACCCGCATTGATACCCATGTAAAAAATGGTGAAGCCACGGTCACGGCGATTATCGTCAATGCGATACAGGCCACCCACCATGCTGGAGATATTCGGTTTGAATAGACCGTTACCCACGACAATGACGGAAAGGGCCACCTTGAACATGGTTTCCGATGGCAGCATCAGCATGAACAAGCCTATCGCGATGACCACGGCCCCGAGCATGACTGCGCGCTGATAACCAAGAATCCGGTCTGCGGCAAATCCGCCGAGAATACTCGTTGCATACACCAAAGCTAGGTAGGCACCGTAGGTGGAATTGGCGGTCGCCTCACCGCTGGCATCGCCACCGAAGAATTGTGCCACCACATAGAGGGTGAGCATCCAGCGCATTCCGTAGAAGCAGAAGCGCTCCCAGAACTCGGTCATAAACAGCATCCAAAGCGGCTTTGGCTGCCCTAATACATTCGGAAACTGCGGTACTGCGACCGCATCGTTTGTTTCGCCACTCATTCACTTTCTCCCTGGTTTCTAGAGCAGGACCGGGGAAGCCCCGGCCTTGAAATCAGGGCGAATGTAACCGCTAACTGGCCTGTACGTCTAATCTGAATAAATGTTGCGGCGCGTCATTTCGATGGACCGATCAATGTCCTGACTTCGAATAACTCGGGGAAAAAGCTCAGATCCAGCGCTTTTTTAAGAAAGGCCACGCCCGAACTGCCGCCGGTACCGCGCTTGTAACCGATGATGCGTTCGACGGTTTTCATGTGACGGAAGCGCCAAAGCTGGAAATTCACTTCGATGTCCACCAGTTGTTCACATAAGTGATAAGCATCCCAGTTGGATTTGGTGTCTTCGTAAATCTTTTCGAACACCGGCATCAGCGCTTCCTGACGCTCATGCGTTTGCGAGTAATCCCGTTCCACGCATTCTTTCGGAACAGCGTGTCCGTGATTGTACAAATAGCGCAGGAACTCATCGTACAAACTCGGCGCCTCGAGAATTTTTTTCAGCCAGGCCTGTCCTTCAGTGTCGTAGCTGAATACTTTCAGCATCTCGGCATTTTTATTTCCGAGCAAAAATTCGATACCGCGATATTGCAGGGATTGAAACCCGGACGCCGGGCCGAGCACATCGCGGAAACCCATATAATCCGATGGCGTCAGCGTTTCCAGTACCGACCATTGTTCGGTCAATTGTTTCTGGATGTGTTTTACCCGCGCGAAAATTTTATGGCATGGGTCAAGATTGTTCGCACGCAAATGGGCGATGGCTGCCGTAAGTTCATGAATCACCAGTTTCATCCACAACTCGGAAGTCTGGTGCTGAATGATGAAGAGCAATTCATCGTGGTGTTCAGGATTCGACAAGGGCTTTTGTGCCGAAAGCAAAGTGTCGAGCTGCAAATAGCCGCTGTAACTGAGGCGTTCGCGCAAGTCGGTGGTTATTTCTTGCTCAATGGGGCGTTGATTAGGAGGCTGGGTCATGTGGCAGTGCAACAAGCGGACTAAGTATCAACAGCTTAGCGCATCTTCTTCACAAATTCTTCGCACTGAAAAAAACGTCATGATTTAGACGCAAACCTTGGTTAGACTCGCGGGTCACGTGACAGCAATTAATCAGGGGAAGCGGTATGCGCGGTTGGATAAAACTTTTAGCTACATGTTTGTTTATTGTGCCTGGATTGGCTTTTGCACAATGCGTGTCATTGACGGGTGGCGCTTATACCCAGAATTTCGACACGCTTTCCAACACCGCCGGCAGCACCACCAATAACCTGACCATCACCGGCTGGTTCATGACCGAAGCCGGCGGCGGAGCTCGCGACAATGAGCAGTACGCGGTCGATACCGGCGCCAGCAACACCGGCGACACTTTCAGTTACGGTGCTGCGGCTGCCACCGAGCGAGCG
Source organism: Pseudomonadota bacterium (assembly GCA_029560515.1). Taxonomy (GTDB): domain Bacteria; phylum Pseudomonadota; class Gammaproteobacteria; order Xanthomonadales; family Xanthomonadaceae; genus Arenimonas. The sequence continues at coordinate 6,028 of JAKQKT010000060.1, read as the reverse complement.
ATCGGCAGCTTGCGCAGCGGCACGCTGATATCCACTTACGGTGCCTGCTTTACCAATAACACCGGCAGCACGCTCAGCAGCCTGGACATTGCGTATGTCGGCGAAGAATGGCGCCTGGGTACGGCAGCCCGCACTGACCAGATCAATTTCGAATACAGCACCAATTCGACCGATCTTGTCACCGGCACATGGACCGGCGTTGCTGCACTGAATTTCGTCACTCCCGATACTGCAACGACCGGCGCCAAAAACGGCAACGCCGTAGCTAGCCGCACCGCGAAAAGCAGCACCATCTCCTCGCTGAGTATCGCGAATGGCGCGACGTTCTGGATTCGCTGGACCGATACCGACGCCACCGGCGCCGATGATGGCCTCGCCGTAGATGATTTCTCGATCACGGCTGGCGCTGTCAGCGCCACGCCAAATTTATCGATCAACGATGTCACCGTCATTGAAGGCAATGCCGGAACTACGACGGCGAGCTTCACCGTCAGCCTGTCCTTGCCTGCTCCTGTTGGCGGTGTCACATTCGATATCGCCACGGCGGACGGCACGGCGACAACGGTCAATAACGACTATGTCGGCAACTCACTTACGTCGCAAACCATTCCTGCCGGCAGCAGCACTTACAGCTTCAGTGTTCTGATCAATGGCGACACCACACTGGAACCGAACGAAACTTATTTCGTCAATGTCACGAATGTGGCTGGCGCAACGGTAATCGATGGCCAGGGTGCAGGCAGCATTACCAACGACGACTTCGCGATCACCGAAATTCACGCCATTCAAGGCAGTGGTGCCACCTCGCCACTGGTGGGTTCCAGCGTCACCACACGCGGTGTTGTCACCGGCTTGCGCAACAATGGTTTCTTCCTGCAAACCGCAGATGCCGATGTCGATGCAAATCCGGCGACTTCGCAGGGTATTTTTGTTTTCACCAGCTCCGCACCTACCGTTGCAGTCGGCAACCTGGCTCTGGTCACCGGCACCATCGCGGAGTTCGTGCCTGCTTCTTCGAACCAGTTACCACTCACCGAACTCACCAGCCCGGTCGTGAATGCCGTACTGAGCAGCGGCAATCCAATGCCCGCTTCGATCACGCTGACATCCGCCGACGCGAATGCCGCCAGCGCACTGGATTCCCTCGAAAAATATGAAGGCATGCGCGTCACCGCTTCACTGACCGTTGTCGCTCCTGCGGCCGGCAATATCAATGAAGCAAACGCAACTTCCACGGGCACCGGTGTTTTCTACGGCGTGTTACCGGGCGTTGGTCGTCCGTTCCGCGAAAAGGGAATCAGTGTTCTTGATACCTACACGATTCCGCCAGGCGTGGATACCTGGGACAGCAACCCGGAGCGTATTCGCGTGCAAAGCACTGGCTTCGGCGGCGTTGCGATGAATGCCAATGTCGGCGATACCCTGAGCAATATCTCGGGTGTACTCGATTACGGTTTCGGCGCTTATACCTTGGTGCCCTATTCAGGCCAAACCTACACCACGGTGACCGTTCCAACCCCGGTCAGCACGGCCGATCCGGAAGAATTTACGGTAGCGGGTTTCAATTTGCTGCGCTTCTTCGACAGTGCCAATGACCCTGCGGTCAGCGACCCCGTGTTGACTGCCACCGCGCTGAATAACCGTCTTGGCAAAACCGCCAATGCGATTTGCGAATATGTAAAAACACCGGACATCCTGGGTGTGGTCGAAGTGGAAAACCTTGGCGTGCTGCAACGCCTTGCCGACACCATCAACAATGGTGCGGTTACCGGCGGTGCAACCGTTGCTTCCTGCAACAGCGCACCGAACTATGTTCCTTATCTGTTCGAGGGCAATGACGTTGGCGGCATCGATGTCGGTTTCCTGGTCAGCACGAAAATCGTCGACGGCGGCAGCACACCACGTGTTGAAGTTCTCAGTGTCGTGCAGGAAAACAAGGACGAGTTGTTCACCAACGTGGACAGCAGCACCGCCCTGCTGAATGACCGCCCGACCTTGCGTCTGCAAGCCGTGGTGCATCACGCCAATGGCGCTTCCTATCCGGTTACCGTATTGATCAACCATCTGCGCTCACTCAGCGGCGTCAATGACACCACCGCCGGCTCGAATGGCTGGGCCACCGATGGCGAGCGTATTCGTGCAAAACGCCTGAAACAGGCAGAGTCGCTGGCGGCATTGATCCAGGCGCGCCAGTTGGCAGATCCAAATGAGAAAATCATGTTGCTCGGCGACTTCAATGCCTTCGAATTCAGCGATGGCTATGTCGATTCAATGGGCATCATCACCGGCCAGGAAACTGCCGCCGGTACCGTCGTGAATCATTCCGGTTTCGTCGTCAGCACTCCGCTGACCAATATGACGACGGTAAGCGCGCCTTCCGACAAATATTCGTTCTCGTTTGACGGCAGCTCGCAATCACTTGACCACGCCGTCGTGAATGAAGCATTGCTGATGGATGCCGGAATCCGTTCGGAACATGCACGCATCAACTCGGACTTTGCCGAAATCCTGTTCGGTGTCTATACGCAGTCCACGCCCGGCATCTACGACGTGCCTACCCGCGTTTCCGATCATGATCCTGTCGTGCTTTACGTGAAGCCGAAAGCCTTCGTTGACGTCGATCTTGCCGTCAGCGTAAACAACCCGGATGCCACGCTGAATTCCGGCAACACCACTACATTCACCGTGGATGCAAATAATCTGGATCAAGCCGTTGCAGTCGACAATGCCCAACTCAGCATTGTGCTGGATGCCGCGATCAGTGGCGTCAATGTCGTTGCACCAGCAGGCTGGACCTGTGGCGCACCGGTGTTGGCAGCCGCCAGCACCACGATCGATTGCTCGGCGACAAGCTTTGCAGCGGCCGGCAATGCCAGCTTCAGTGTTGCGGTTCCCGTTGCGGCGAACTTCCCGACCAGCGATCTGACACTCAGTGCAGCGATCTCAGCCGATCAAAGCGACACGGCGAACACGAACAATATTGCGTCGGACACCGTGAGCATCATCGGGCAAACGGCGAACCTCGCCATCCGCGCGCGCGGTCCGTCTTCGGTCAATGTTGGCGTCAAGGCCCGTATCAATGTCGTTGTCGACAATTACGGCCCCGATGCCGCCAGCAACGTCGCGGTCGCCATCACGACCAATGCGCCATCCAGTGCCTTTAAAATCGCTGCGCCAGCGGGTTGGACCTGCAATCTTGATGGCGCTTACCCGACGGCACGTTTCCTCTGCAACATCACCGACAGCAGTCCGCTTGCAGTGGGCAATCGTCCGGAGTTCGTGCTGACATTCACGGCACCGGCCTCGATGGCATCTACCAACCTGATCGTGGGCACCGGCGTTTCTTCCGATACTGCCGACGCCAATATCGGCAACAACGAAGACAGCTACTCGTTACTAGTCAACGTCGTGCGCAGGATCGGCCCGCCCTCCACGCCAAGCAATTAATTTGCGTTTGGTATTTGTTAAAAAACCCAGCTTCGGCTGGGTTTTTTTATCCATTCGCCTACGAACGGCTTGCACTCGGGGTGCGATGACTGCTATCTATCGGATTGCCTGGGAGGGCTATGACAATGCCAATAGTTGCCAATTTTGAAATCGAATATCTGCAATACCTCGGTGCCGACGGCCGTTTGATCAACGACGATTTGCCGGAATTTGCCAAAGACCGCAAAAACATTCTCGAACTGTTCAAGCACATGCTGTATGTGCGCAGCTTTGACACCAAGGCCGTGGCCTTGCAACGTACGGGCAAACTCGGCACCTATGCTTCCTGCCTGGGCCACGAGGCAACCCATATCGGTATTGGCAGCGCCATGCATTACGACGATGTGTTTGCACCGAGCTACCGCGAATACGGTGCGCAATTCATGCGCGGCGTAAAACCACGCGACGTGCTGATGTATTGGGGCGGCGATGAACGCGGCAATAATTTTTCCGGTCCGCCGCATGACTATGCCTGGTGTGTGCCGATCGCCACCCAGTGTTTGCACGCCGCAGGCGCCGCACTGAGTTTCAAGCTACGTGGAGAACCCCGCGTTGCGGTTTCCTGTGTCGGAGATGGCGGATCATCGAAGACCGACACCTATGCCGCGATCAATTCCGCCGGTGCCTACAACCTGCCCTATATCTCTTGCATCATTAATAATGGCTGGGCAATTTCAGTTCCACGCAAATCACAAACCGGTGCAAAAACACTGGCACAAAAAGGATTGGCTGGCGGCCTGCATTGCCTGCAGGTCGATGGCAACGACATTATTGCCGTGCGAGCGGCGATGGATCATGCATTGAAACTCGCGCGTAATGGCCATGGCGGCAGCGTGCTTGAGTTCATTACCTACCGTCTGTCTGATCACACCACGGCCGATGACGCACGTCGCTACCGTGATGACGCCGAAGTAAAAGCCGCCTGGGAACGCGAGCCGATTTCACGGCTTCGCACTTTTTTGATCAATGAAAAGCTCTGGAGCGAAACCGAAGAAGCGGCGTGGAAGGAAGAATGCGGTCGTCTGGTCGACATCGAAGTAAACGCCTATCTCGAAACCAAGGTGCAGCCGGTGGAAGCCATGTTTGATTATCTTTACGGCGACATGCCGGCAGACGTTCTCGCCCAGCGTGACGATGCCATAGCGTGGGAGAAACGCTGATGGCTGCCATTACCTTGATTGAAGCCATCACGCAGGCACTCGCCTACGAAATGAAGCACGATGAAAACGTGATCGTGCTCGGCGAAGATGTCGGCGTGAACGGTGGCGTGTTTCGTGCCACCGCCGGCTTGCAGCAAATATTCGGCGACCAGCGCGTACTCGACACGCCACTCGATGAAACAACGATTGCCGGACTGACGGTTGGCCTTGCGACACAAGGCATGAAACCGGTAGCCGAAGCACAATTCGACGGCTTCATGTACCCGATGGTGGACCATATTGTTTGCCATGCCGCGCGCATGCGCTATCGCACCCGCGGCAGGCTCACCTGCCCGATGGTACTGCGTGTGCCATGGGGTGGCGGCATTCGTGCACCGGAGCATCATTCCGAAGCGAATGAATCCATCTTTACCAATGTCCCCGGACTGCGTGTCGTGATGCCTTCATCGCCGCAACGTGCCTACGGATTATTGTTGGCCGCGATTCGCGATCCCGATCCGGTCATTTTCTTCGAACCGAAAAGAATCTATCGCCAATACAAGGAAGAAGTGCCGGATGACGGTGAAGCGCTTCCGCTTGACGTGTGTTTCGTATTGCGCGATGGCAGCGATGTCACCCTGGTCAGCTGGGGCTCGCAAATCAAGGAAACACTTGAAACCGCCGATGCTCTCGAGAAAGAAGGCATCAGCGCCGAAGTGATCGATGTCGCCTGTCTGAAGCCGCTGGATTTCGACACCATTCTGGAATCGGTGAAGAAAACCGGACGTTGCGTGATCGTGCATGAAGCGGCAAAAACCGCAGGCTTCGGTGCCGAAATTGCAGCGCGCCTTGCCGAAGAAGCACTCTACGACCTGCAAGCTCCGGTGGAACGTGTTACCGGCTATGACACCCACATTCCGCTGTTTCGCCTGGAAATGAAGTATCTGCCTAGCGTTGAAAAAATTATGGCCGCTGTAAAACGGGCGCTGTCGGTGTAGGAGCGACGGAAGTCGCGATGCTTTTTTTGTAGGAGCGCCTTCAGGCGCGATGCTTTTTTTGTAGGAGCGCCTTCAGGCGCGAATGATTTGCGACACATTATTTCGAGAAATAAAACATGAGCATTACGAAAATATTTTATCTGCCCGATCTCGGCGAAGGTTTGCCGGATGCCGAGATTGTCGAGTGGATGGTAAAAGTCGGCGACGTCATTCGTCTTGATGAACCATTGGTTTCGATGGAAACAGCGAAAGCCGTGGTGGAATTGCCATCGCCGGTCTCCGGAAAAATCCTGAAGCTCGCTGGCGGGCCCGGTGACGTGATCAACACTGGCGCACTGCTGGTGGAATTCGAAATGGATATGAGCTTGCCGCAGCGTGCAGAAGCGCAGGATACCGGGCATCAAC
>JAKQKT010000059.1 GCA_029560515.1 Pseudomonadota bacterium | reverse complement strand
ACCATTTTTTCGATACCGTAAAAGGTTCGGATTGGCTGGGTGACCAGGATGCGATCGAATACATGTGCCGCGAAGCGATTCCGGCCATTATCGAACTCGAACATTACGGCGTGCCGTTTTCGCGTACCGAAGAAGGCAAGATCTACCAGCGTCCGTTTGGCGGCATGACCACCAAATATGGTAAGGGACCGCCAGCACAACGTACCTGTGCCGCCGCCGACCGTACCGGCCATGCGATTTTGCACACGCTTTATCAACAATCACTGAAACACGATGCAAAATTCTTTATCGAATATTTTGCACTCGATTTGATCATGGACGAAGAGGGCGTCTGCCGCGGTGTGCTAGCGCTGGATATGGCCGAAGGCACGCTGCACCTGTTCCGTGCACATGGCGTTGTGCTGGCCACCGGCGGTTATGGCCGTGCCTACTTCTCGGCGACTTCAGCCCACACCTGTACCGGTGACGGCGGCGGCATGGCTTTGCGTGCCGGCCTGCCTTTGCAGGATATGGAATTCGTGCAATTCCACCCGACCGGCATTTACGGTGCGGGCTGCCTGATTACGGAAGGCGTGCGTGGCGAAGGTGGCATTCTGCGCAACAGCCAAGGCGAGCGTTTCATGGAACGCTATGCGCCGTCGGTGAAAGATTTGGCGCCGCGCGACATGGTCAGCCGTTCGATGACGATTGAAATCCGCGAAGGCCGCGGTGTCGGTCCGAAGAAAGATCATATCCATCTGGATCTGACGCATCTCGATCCCGATGTCATCCACAAAAAATTACCGGGCATCGCCGAAACCGCGAAAATCTTCGCCGGCGTCGATGTGACCAAGCAACCGATTCCTGTGCTGCCTACCGTCCACTACAACATGGGCGGCCTGCAAACCAATTACCACGGTGAAGTGGTGACCTTGAAAGACGGCAATCCGAATCATGTCGTGCCCGGTCTTTATTCGATTGGCGAAGCGGCTTGCGTATCGGTACATGGTGCAAACCGTCTGGGCTCGAACTCCTTGCTCGATCTCGTGGTATTTGGTCGTGCCGTGGCAATCCGTGCTGCCGAAACCATCAAGCCGAACATGCCGCACAAATCCTTGCCGGCCAGTGCCTGCGACAAGTCGCTCGCCAATTTCGACAAACTGCGTAACGCCAATGGCGGCACGCCAACGGCCGAGATTCGCGACAATATGCAGGCCATCATGCAAAACGATGCCGCCGTATTCCGCACCGGCGAAACGCTGCAGCAAGGCGTCAGCAAAATCCAGGAAGCATTCAAGAGCTTTGAAGACGTCAAGGTATCGGATCGTTCACTGGTCTGGAATTCCGACCTGATCGAAACCATGGAATTGCAAAATCTGCTCGGTCAGGCAGTCGTCACGATGGTCTCGGCGGAAAACCGCAAGGAATCCCGCGGCGCCCATGCACGCGAGGATTTCACCACGCGCAACGATGCCGAATGGATGAAGCACACACTGAGTTGGATTGATGACAAAGGCAAGGTAACGATTGATTACCGTCCCGTGCACATGAGTTCGCTGACCACCGAAGTGGATTCGATCCCGCCGGCCGAACGCAAATATTGATTTATCGTAGAGGCGATTCGTGAATCGCCCCCACGCCTGAAAATATTATTGGATAAGAATATGGCAGAGTTCACGCTTCCAAAAAATTCGAAGATTGGCAAAGGCAAGCATTTTCCGGCCAGTCCAGCGGCGAAGAATGTCCGTAGCTTCAAGATTTATCGCTGGAATCCGGACGACGATGCCAACCCGCGTGTCGATACCTACGATGTCGATATGGATACCTGCGGTCCGATGGTGCTCGATGCGCTGATCAAGATCAAAAATGAAATCGATCCGACGCTGACCTTCCGTCGTTCCTGCCGTGAAGGTATCTGCGGTTCTTGCGCGATGAATATCGACGGTACCAATACACTGGCTTGCACCAAAGGCATCAGCGAATGCGGCAAGAAAGAAGTGCCGATTTATCCCTTGCCGCATATGCCGGTAGTGAAAGATCTGGTGCCGGACCTGACGCACTTCTATGCGCAATACGCATCGATCAAACCGTGGATTCGCACTCAAAGCTCGGCCCCTGCGAGCGGCGAACGCCTGCAGTCCCCGGCTGATCGTGACAAGCTGGACGGTCTCTACGAATGTATTCTTTGCGCCTGTTGCTCGACGTCCTGCCCAAGCTACTGGTGGAACGGCGATCGTTATCTCGGCCCGGCAATCTTGCTGCAAGCCTATCGCTGGATTATCGATAGCCGCGACGAAGACACCGGCACGCGCCTCGACGACCTGGAAGACCCGTTCAAACTGTATCGCTGCCACACCATCATGAATTGCACCCGCACTTGTCCGAAAGGTCTGAATCCTGCGAAGGCGATTGGCGAGATCAAAAAATTGATGTTGCAACGCCGAGGGGCATAAAGGCTGCAGCTCTGGCGGAACAGGCCTGTCGATGGCGGATCCGGCTCCATCAAAGATACTTGCGTTTGTCCTATCACGGCAGCCGCAAGTTATGATTCGGCAAGCCCATTACGAAGGTTCGTTCAATGATTAATACTGCCTTTTTCTTGCCTGCATTTGCACTGGTTCTGTTAACGTTCTGCGTGATGATTCGCATGTTGACGGGCCGTATTGCCGAAATGAAAGCCAACAAGATTCATCCGCAATCCATTGCCACCTCGGCGGCATTGATTGCCAAAATGCCGGACACCCGCGCATCGGACAACTTCCGTAATCTCTTTGAAACTCCCGTACTGTTTTATGCAGCCATGCTGTTCGCCCAGGCTACGTCGCAGGCGGGGCAGGTATTGCTCGCACTGGCCTGGCTTTATGTCGTGCTTCGCGTGGTGCACAGCATTATTCAATGCAGTTACAACAAGGTGATGCACCGGTTTTATGTTTTTTTTACCAGTGTGTGGGTACTGCTGGGGATTTGGGTGATGCTCGCAGTCGGTTACATCCGATGAGCGAAGAACTCGATCCGGAAATCAAACGCCTCCGCTGGCGTTGCCGTCGCGGGATGCGGGAGCTCGATCAACTGATGCTCCGATATTTGGATCAAAGATTCCAACAAGCACCTACAAGCGAGCGTAATGTTTTCCTACATTTACTCGATTGCGAAGACGATAAGCTGTGGGCCTGGTTTATGGGGCGCGAGCAGCCCGGGGACGCAGCACTGAATGATCTTATCCAAACCATTACTGCATTGCCGCCTTGACTGGCGACCCTCCCGATATCTGCAAATAGCCTTGTTTGCGTTGACGTTTCTGGCAATCGTGTCGGCTGGAATCAGCGCATTGGACTGGTATTTTTCGGTTCCGCTAAACCTGCTGATGATTTATGGAGCCGTCCGGCAAATCACGAAACTGGGCCAAAGTCCTCATTGCAGCCTGCTTTGGCGGGCAGGCGATGATCATATAAGCCTGAACTTTGCTCACTTGAGCGAGTCTCTGACTCAGCCAAGATGTCACCAGCAAGGGCCATTGTGGATAATAAGCGCCCTGGATACAGCTCGGCAGAACCGTCATTTCGTATTTCTTCCCGACACCATCACCCGAAACGAGCGCAGGTTGCTACGTCTGGTAGCCGCCACACCGAAAAACCCAACATTGGATTGAAATGTTCCAACCTTTAGCACTAGCCATTGGATTGCGTTATCTGCGGGCAAAACGCCGCAATGGTTTTATTTCCTTTATCTCGATGGCATCGATACTGGGCATCATCATTGGCGTGATGGCATTGATCACGACCATCTCGGTGATGACGGGGTTCCAGGAAGAATTGCGTAGCCGGATTTTAGGCACCGTTTCACACGCGACGATCTCGGGCTTTGATGGCCCGATGCAGGACTGGCAAAAAGCCGTGAAAATCGCGCAGGCCGACAAACGTGTACTTGGCGCAGCACCTTACGTCGAGCGCGAAGCATGGCTGCAGGCCATGGAAGATCAGGGCGCCATGATCCGTGGCATATTGCCGGATCAGGAGCCGAAGGTTTCCGATCTCGATCAGAAAATGAAAGAAGGAAAGCTCTCGGATTTGAAGCCGGGTGAATTCAACATCATTCTCGGGACGGAACTTGCGCAGTATCTCGGCGTCTCCGTAGGCGACAAGGTCACCATGCTCATTGCCGAGCGCAATGCAACGCCGGTGGGGATACTGCCGAAGATGCGTCGTTTTACCGTTGTCGGCATATTTGAGGCCGGCGCGCAGGAGTATGACTTCGGGCTGGCTTTGGTGCATATGCAAGATATGCAGCGAATGGGGCGGATGGGCGATGATGTTACCGGCGTACGTCTGCGGCTTACCGATTTGTGGAACGCATGGGAAGTTGCCCGGGACCTGACGGATCAAATGAAAGGCGATTACCGTGTCCGCGACTGGTCAGGCGACCATGCGAATTTTTTCCGTGCACTCAAAATGGAAAAGACCGTGATGTTCATCCTGCTTTCGCTGGTGATTGCGATCGCTGCATTCAATCTAGTGTCATCTCTCGTCATGCTGGTTCAGGACAAGCAATCCGATATCGCAATTCTCAGAACGCTTGGCCTTTCTCCCGCGAACGTGATGCAGATATTCATGATTCAGGGCATGGTGATTGGTCTGCTGGGCATCACTATCGGGGTTGTCTGCGGCGTTTTGCTCTCGCTTAACCTGTCCTACATCGTCAAATTCATCGAAAGCATTACCGGCAGTGAATTGATGCCTTCCGACGTTTATTACATCAGCGGCGTTCCGACCCATGTGGTTGCAAGTGATGTCGTGACCATCGCGGTGGTTGCTTTCCTGATGTGTCTGATTGCCACCATTTACCCGGCATGGCGCGCTTCGCGTACCGACCCGGCCACGGCGCTTCGCTATGAGTAATTCCATGTCCACTATTGTTTTACGCGCCCAGAATCTGGGCAAGACTTATTCCGAAGGTGGTTTGAAAACGCCGGTTTTTGCAAATTTGCAGCTTGCCGTAAGAGCAGGCGAAACCGTTGCCATCGTCGGTGCCTCGGGTGCTGGCAAGAGTACGCTGCTTCATCTGCTCGGTGGACTCGATACTGCGACTTCCGGCGAAGTGGTCGTGGCCGGACAAGCCATCTCGACATTGTCGGAAAGCGTAAGGGGTGACTTGCGAAACAAGGCGCTTGGTTTCGTGTATCAATTTCACCACTTGTTGCCCGAATTCACTGCGCTCGAAAACGTCATGATGCCCTTGCTGATTCGTGGCTCCAAGGTGTCCTTGGCAAAGCAGGAAGCACAGGTTCTGCTGGAGCGCGTCGGTTTGTCACATCGCCTGCAACATAAGCCCGGCGAACTATCCGGCGGCGAGCGCCAGCGTTGTGCCGTTGCCCGGGCGTTGGTGACAAAGCCGGCCTGCGTGCTCGGTGACGAGCCAACCGGAAATCTCGACGAAAAGACGGCTGCAGCGGTATTCGATTTATTGCTTGAATTGAACCGTGAGCAAGGCACTGCCTTGGTG
>JAKQKT010000051.1 GCA_029560515.1 Pseudomonadota bacterium | reverse complement strand
GGAACAGGTTTCTTGAATCGGGCCGCGAGAATAAAGGCGAGCAATTGCGTTTTGTCGCCGATTTCAGCGAGGGCAACGACGCCGGTCGAAATAAGTAAGGCTTCCATTGGATCTCCTTGGCCGGGCTACAGACGATTGACCACATCGCCGCCCGGCCAACCGGAGGCAATATGGTCAAAGGTCTTGCCAAGTATTGATACTGTCTGCGCCATGGTCTGTTGACCAAGTATGTTGACGCAAACCGCTTCTAGCGAAGCGAGGCTACTCCCCAATGACGGTGCAATTATACACCGTAGCCCGGGTCATGGCTCCATCTGACCCGGGAAATCCGTCATTCCATTAAGAGTTCTGCACGAACGATTCCATATGTTTGATATCGATCGCATCTGCTTGATGTTCAATCTGCTGGAACCCCGGGTCAGATGGAGCCATGACCCGGGCTACGCTTAACGCAGTTCGCGTCGCAGGATCTTGCCCACAGCCGATTTCGGTAATGCATCGCGAAACTCGACCACTTTCGGTTGCTTGTAGCCAGTCAGATGCTTGCGGCAATGCGTGCGTAAATCCTCTTCGGTCAAGGCGGGGTCTTTGCGAACAGCGACCAACCTCACCGCTTCGCCGCATTTTTCATCCGGCATGCCGACCACGGCAGCTTCCAATACGCCGGGATGCATCGCGACCACGTCTTCGATTTCATTCGGAAATACATTAAAGCCTGAGACCAGGATCATGTCCTTGCGGCGATCAAGCAAAAAGTAATAGCCCTGCTCGTCCACTTTGGCGATATCGCCGGTGCGGAACCAGCTGCCTTCGAAAAATGCATCATTCGATTCGCCCGTTTGCTGCCAGTAACCCGTCGTCATTTGCGGGCCGCGGGCACACAATTCGCCTGGTTCTCCCATGGGAACGATGTTGCCGTTTTCATCTCGCAAAGTAATTTCGACTTCAGCCAAGGCCATGCCAATCGAACCCACCGGATTTGGTCCGTCCCAGCGGTTATACGTAATTGCTGCGCTGGTTTCGGACAATCCGTAACCTTCGACCACATTCATGCCGGTCACTTCCTTCCAGCGTTCGGCCGTTGCACGACGCAAGGCGGTGCCGCCCTGCAGGCAAAGTTTCAGGTTTGAAAAATCCAGCTTCGCAAAATCGGGCGAATTCAATAAGGCGTCATACAAGGTATTCACGCCGGAAAACAGCGAGGGTTTCACTTTTGCGAATGTGGCTATCAAATTGGGAATATCACGCGGATTGCTGATCAGTTCCGCATGAAAACCCTGCGCCATCGTAAACAACATATTGGTGTAGGCCGCGATATGGTAAATCGGCAGGCAGATGATGACTTTGTCTTTTTCGGGGTCGAGCACGCGGCCAAAACATTGTTCGCCCGATGCCACGTTGGCGATCAATGCAGTGTGCGCCAGCACGGCACCCTTCGACAGACCCGTGGTTCCACCGGTGTACTGCAATTGTGCGGTATCGCCTGGCTTGGCTTTTGACAGAACACGCGGCAAGCCTGCGCCTTTGGCAATGGCATTGGGCCAGCGAATCGCGCCGGGAATATCGAAGGCCGGAATCATTTTTTTCACGTACTTCAATGTGAAATCGACAATCTTCGATTTCGGAAACGGCAACATGTCGCCAACCCGCGTCGTGATCACATGTTTGACCGAAGTACCTTCAATCGATTCCGCCGCAACGGCACCGAAGTTGTCCAGCACGATCAGAACCGTCGAGCCCGAATCTTTCAATTGATGTTTCAGTTCGCGTGCGGTGTACATCGGGTTCACCAACACGGCAATCAAGTCAGCTCTCAATACACCGAGCAAGGCCACCGGGTATTGCAACAAATTCGGCAACATGATCGCCACGCGTGAACCTGCCTGCAAACCCAAGCCATTCCGCAAGTACGAGGCAAAGTCGGCGCTGAGCCGATTCACGTCGTTGAAACTCAGCGTGTGATCAAGATTACTGAATGCCGGTCTATCGCCGTAACGCTCGCAGGCGGAAATCAGGATCTGCGGCAAAGTCTCGCCGGCGTCGAAGGCTTTGCTCGCCACATTCCTGAAATCGGCCTGCGCCAATACCGAGGTCACATTGCTGCCGAATGGTTTCATCGTTTGAATCCCTCAATTCAAATATTGCCCAATCATCTCAGAAAAAATGCCTGAAATTAATTTTTCACGCCGAATTGACATCGCCGTTTCGCAGCTCGATAAACCGGACCGGCACCTTGGACAAGGCCGAAAAAAGACGACGTTCCTCACGACTTTCCCAGGAATCGAAAACGATACTTTCGATCGGTCGCCATAAAGCCACCCAGGCCAGAATCAACAAACCCTCGGCCATCACTTCGCCGACACTGCCTTCTATCGTCTTGATCCATGACCGCAAGAACAAAGCCAGCACCAAGATAACCGTCCCGGCAACCAGGGCGACACGACCGACCCGCCGCCTGCGCCGGTGCCGTCGCTCAGCCTGTTGCGAGGCCAGTTGGTAATGGGCATGAATGCCCGAGGCGATATCGCCCAGCGAATTTTCAAGCTCACGGGGCCCGTGAATGCTGATGCTCAAATTATGCAGCGAAGCATGCTCACCGGCGCTTTCCCTCATATAGGCGTCGGCATTCGGGTCCAGCGCCTTGGCATGGAATGGCGCCGGGTCCAGGCTGTCGAACAGTTGTTCCAGGCGATCTATGCGAAGTTCGATTTCGGCCATGTGCACTCCTTATGATCACAGCTTACTCGCTACGAAAAAAATATTTTCAAAAACATGCAACCTGCGAACAGGACTTTAGTCACCCTGACTTAATGGCCGCGTAAAGCCTGAACGCCGTCCCTAGACTGGGCACATCGGTCGAACCACGACCCATGTTTTTCAAGGGGACACACCATGCTGGAAATTCGCAATGTCGTAAAAAAATTCGGTCGTGACGTGATCGCCGTCAATGATGTATCGCTGAACCTCACCAGCGGCGTGCTTGGCCTGATCGGCCATAACGGCGCCGGAAAGACCACGCTGATGCAGATGATCGCGACCCTCACCCGCCCGACCAGCGGCCAGATTTTATTCCAGGGCCAGGACATCGCGAAAAACCCGAATGCCATCCGTGCCCGCCTCGGTTTCCTGCCGCAGGATTTTGGCGTATATCCTAATTTGTCGGCGCTTGAGTTCATGCAATATTTCGCGGCACTGAAAGGCGTGAACAACCCGGCACGCATCAAACATTTGCTGGAACTGGTGAATTTGCATGACCACACCCATCGCGCCGCCTCCACGTTTTCCGGCGGCATGCGCCAACGTCTCGGCATCGCCCAGGCCTTGTTGAATGATCCGGATATCCTGATTGTCGATGAACCCACCGCCGGGCTCGATCCCGAAGAACGCCTGCGTTTCCGCAACCTGTTGTCGGAACTCGGCTTCAAGAAACTCGTGATCATGTCCACGCATATTGTTTCCGATGTGGAAAGCGTCGCCAGCCAATTGGCCATCATGCGCAACGGTAAATTGATCGCGTTCGAAACCCCGGATGAAATCCTGAACAAGGCCAGCGGCCAGATCTGGTCATTGCGCGTGACTACCGATCAATTCGAAAACCTCCGTACCCAAGTACACGTGCTGCACTCGCAACGCCAGGGCGATTTCGTCAATGTGCGGATCGCGCATCCGCATTCGCCTTACCCCGGCGCGCAAGCCGTCGACCCAAGTCTGGAAGAAGCTTTGATGACGCAACGCTATGCCGTGCAGGAAGGCGCACAAGCGAATGTCGATAAAACCCCTTTGAAGTTAAGCGCATGAAACTGCACATCATCAAAGTTCTGGCAGGCAACGAAGTCAGAGTGCGCCTGCGCCGCATCAGTACGCTGGTCGCGATCTTCAGCGTGATCGTGTTGAGCTGGATGATGGTGCCCGCGCCCGACAGCGGCATGACCTTGATATCACTCAATGATGCACGCGTTCTGAATACCAGCACCGCGCTGGCGTTTGGTACTGCCTCGCTTGCCGCGATCATTTTTGGCCTGGGCAGTTTTTACCTGACACGCGGGCGCGTGGGCGAAGACATGCGTAGCGGCGTCGGCAGCGTGATTGCCGCCAGTCAAATCAGCAACGGCCTCTTCCTTCTGGGGCGTTGGGTCGGTGGCGTGGTGTATATGCTCGCACTCACTGCTGCACTGCTCGGCACTACGCTGGTATTGCACCTGATCCGCGGCGATGGGCCGATCGAAATCACCGTCTATCTGCAAATCTACGCATTGATCTTGTTGCCGATGATTTTTTTCGGCGTGAGTTGCGCCGTCCTGTTCGACAGCTTTGCCTTGTTGATGGGGAAATTCGGCGACGTCGCTTTCTTTTTTATCTGGGTGATGCAATTGGGCATGATGGGCGCCAGCTCCGAAGGTGCGAATAGTCCTTCATCACTCATGCTGTTTGATCTTTCCGGCCTGGTAGCGGGCTTCGTCGCTATTCAACAAGTCGTGCACAGCACCAATATCTCGGTCGGCATCAGCGAATACAACAAGGCACTGCCTGCCGTCAGCTTGCCGCACATCGCGTGGTCGCTGCAGATGATTGCATTGCGCACGGGTGCGGCATTGCTCGCAATCCTGCCTTTACTGCCGGCCGTGTTGAAATTCCATCGTTATTCGCCAGACCGCGTAAAAGTAAGTGTCACGCGCGTTCGTCGCTCGCCGATCGCCATACTCAATGGCTGGTTGCGCCCCTTGTCGCGCTTCGTGCATCCGATGTTTCGTCTTGCCGGCAAGTTGCCTGGTATCGCCGGGCAAGTCGTTGCCGATATCGCGTTGACCTTCGTCACTTCACCGCTCGCGATCGTGCTGTTCTTCTTTTTCTCGATTGCGGCCCTCGTCGTGGGCAAAGAACAATTGCCCGGCCTGTTAATTGCCGCCGTCGTGTATTGGGGCATCTTTGTCAGCGACATCAGCACCCGCGACCACGCCGCGAATGCCGAAAACATTGCCGGCACCGCCCATGGCGGCAAGGTGCAACGCTTCCTGCGTCAATTGCTCGCCACCAATGTCATGGGTTTCCTGTTCATGGGCGTGATTGCCTTGCGCTGGAGTGTTGATCAACCCCTGCGTGCAGCGGCACTGGTCAGCGGCATCGTTTTCCTGAGCGCACTGTCATCGGCATTCGGCCGCCTCTCACGCACACCCCGCACTTTCATCGCGCTCTTCCTGTTTGCGATGTACATTTCCTTGAACGGCAATCTGCCCATCATGGACATGGTCGGCGTCAAAGGCCTCGCCAATATCGGAACAATGGGTACGCAAATGATGATTGCGGCAGTTGCGATTGTCGCGGGGTATTTCTACAACCGAAAACAAGCGCAGTAAGCGCCCATTATTCAAAACCGTTCTTGTAGCCCGGATGCAGCGCAGCGAAATCCGGGAAGGTCGTCGCAGGATTCCCGGATTGCATTGCATTTCATCCGGGCTACGACGATGACAATAAAAAAGGGCTGCTCTCGCAGCCCTCAATGTCGTGTCCGGTTTTTCCCGCTGCCCTTCGCGGTACTCGGCGCCATTTCAACGCTCAGGCTGAAAGTCCGTTGTTCGTTGGGATTCAACGCACCGACGCCAATCAACTTGCGGGCAATTTCCTTTCCCTGCTCGTTCTTGATCGTGACCACCAGCGAATATTCCCAATCAAGATCGCTCACCGGATTTCGAAAACTGCCCTCGATATGCAAGGGCGTGTGTCCTTCCGGCATTGGCGCTGCGGTCTTGTCGTCGTAGCGCACATGGTGCCGGCATGCCGGGCATACCGTCGCGCTTTCGAGAATACTTTCCTTGCAGTGCGGGCACTCGCGGAGGGCTCCGGGAGTGCCTGGACGCGGCGTGCTCATGTGCCGGAACCGTGCTCCGTACTACCGTTCTTGTTCGACTTCGGCAGCGCATCGTCTTTCCAGCCGAATACGGCCTGGCCACGCATGCGGGCACCGGCGGCCACCGTCATCGAACCGGCTTTTACATCACCGGTAATCACGCCACTGGTTTGCAGATCAACGCGGGTCGCACCTTCAATATTGCCTTCCAGTTCACCGGCAATGACCACTTGATTGGCGATCACCGAACCCGCGAGCTTCGCACCCGCTTCAATCGTCAAATCACCCTGTACATTTACATCGCCCTTGAATTTACCGGCAATGCGAACACTGCCAGCCCCTTCAATCTTGCCCTCAATCGTCAGGTCCGAAGCAATCAGACTTTCCTTCGGCTGTGCCTTGGCCGGCGCCGCACTGGAGCTGGAAGAAAAAGTATCACGGGCCGGCGTAAGTTCAGGCGCCGGAACCGAATCAAAACGTGCGGGTTCTTTAATATCAGTCATGGGAGT
The DNA here is from genome assembly GCA_029560515.1 of Pseudomonadota bacterium. Lineage (GTDB taxonomy): Bacteria > Pseudomonadota > Gammaproteobacteria > Xanthomonadales > Xanthomonadaceae > Arenimonas. The sequence continues at coordinate 504 of JAKQKT010000051.1, read as the reverse complement.
GGGTACCGTTTTGGGAGCGGGAGTATTTTCTTTCCAGAGAGCCATAGTCAGGGTCCTGTAGAGGTTGGGGGGATTTCGGAGATTAGCAGCAACCCATTAACTATAACCCCCGCTTAACATCCCTTCCTTCAGCTTACGGACAGGAAGCTGAAGCACCAAAAAAATCCCCTCCCCCTTGCTCCTTCTTTTATGGGGCGCCCGCAGGGTGTGCAGAGCTGAGGGTTAGGGAGGGGGCAAATTCCCCTCGCCACCATCCAAGCGACTCACCTTTTGCGACACCCCACCCTTATCCTGAAACCATCCTCCCGACAAGAAAAGAACCCCATGCCCACCACCACCAGCAAACTCGTCCGCGCCCTCCACTACGCTACCGAACAACACCGCCACCAACGCCGCAAAGACGAAGCCGCCACACCCTACATCAACCACCCCATCAGCCTGCTGCATATTTTGAATGTCGAAGCCGAGATTGAAGACACCGACGTGCTGATCGCTGCCCTGCTG
>JAKQKT010000047.1 GCA_029560515.1 Pseudomonadota bacterium | reverse complement strand
CGAAAAGCTCGAACGCGATTTGCCCGGCCTCGACAAGGCGCAGCTGTCTTTGCTTGAAGCCAACGTGACCAAGGGAAAAGGTAAGCCTTAAGTGGTTGAGATCAGGTTTCTGGCCGATCTGCCGCAACATGTCGATCAACTAGCCGATTGGCATCATGCGCAATGGCATCACTACCATGCCGATTGGTCGCATGAGGTGGCAAGAGCCGAATTGCAGTCCCATGCATTGTGCAGAACTTTGCCGACGACACTGGTGCTGACGGATAACGATGTGCTGCTGGGTTCGGTCAGTTTGCTCGAGGACGATGCGGTCGAGCTATCGGCAATCGGCAATGCCTGGCTGGCCAGTTTGTACGTAAAACCGGAAGCTCGCGGCCGTGGGTTTGGCGCGCAGCTGGTAAATGCATTGATGCAACATGCAGAAAATATTTCCTTGAAAGAAATTTTCCTTTTCACGCCCGAGCACAAGGCATTTTACCAAACGCTGGGTTGGCAGGCGCTTCAGCAGGCAAACGTGAACGGACAAAAGGTAGACGTGATGAGTTATCAAATTACCGGGATGGCCGAATGACATTTTCCCAACGCGATAGCCTGATGATGGCGCGCGCACTGCTGCTTGCGGAATGCGGTGCCTACACGACCAAGCCGAATCCGATGGTTGGCTGCGTAATCGCACGCGGCGATAAAATCGTCGGCGAGGGTTTTCATCAGCGTGCCGGCGAACCGCATGCCGAAGTATTTGCGTTGCGCGAGGCGGGCGAGCTGGCACAAGGCGCAACGGCCTTTGTGACACTTGAGCCCTGTTCGCATTTCGGGAAGACACCGCCTTGCGCCGATGCCTTGGTGCAAGCAGGTATCACGCGCGTGGTGGCGGCGATTGCCGATCCGTTTCATGCCGTTTCGGGCCGAGGTTTCGAAAAACTGCAGGCGGTCGGCATACAAGTCGAAGTCGGACTGATGGAGCAGCAGGCGCGCGAATTGAACCGCGGTTTTTTGTCGCGTGTGCAGCGCGGTCGTCCGTGGACAAGAATCAAGCTGGCAATGAGCCTCGATGGGCGCACCGCATTGGCCAGCGGCGAATCCAAATGGATCAGCTCGGAAGATTCACGTTTCGATGTCGCCGAATGGCGCGCTCGTAGCGGCGCCATCCTGACCAGTGATGTGACCGTGAAACACGATGATCCGCATTTGACGGTTCGCATGCGCGAGCCGGAAAGTTTCAAGCCGCCGATTCGGGTCGTATTGGATAGCCAGGGTTATCTTGGCGACAACTACCGCGTTTTCGATGACAGCGCGGAGAGCATTACCGTGCATGCAATGGATGTGGTGCCCGATTATGGAGCCCACCGTGATGCGATTGCCGTGCCCAGCAATTTCGGCCATGTCGATCTGCCTGCGGTATTGACCCAGCTGGCGCAGCGCGGCGTGAATGAAGTCCAGGTGGAGGCAGGCCCTGGGCTATCGGGCGCCTTCCTGAAGCAGGGACTGGTAGATGAAATTCTTCTATACATCGCACCGGTTATCCTTGGCGATAGTGCAAAGCCCCTGTTTTCCGATATCAATATCGAACAGATGAGCCAGCGTTTCAATTTTTCGATAATGGAAAGCACCAACATCGGCGGTGATATCCGTTTGCTGCTGCGAAAGAAATGAGTGAGTAGAAAACCATGTTTACAGGCATCATCCAGTCAGTCGGCCATGTTCAATCGCTCCAGAAAGTGGGCGGCGATGTTCGCTTGTCCATTGAAGTCAACGGTTTGCCGATGCATGACGTCGAACTCGGTGAAAGCATTGCGGTATCGGGCGTGTGCCTGACCGTTGTCGCATTCG
>JAKQKT010000041.1 GCA_029560515.1 Pseudomonadota bacterium | reverse complement strand
TGCACTCTGGGGCAATGCGCCTAGTGTGCTGGTCGGCGACTTTTTGTATTCACGTGCATTCCAGTTGATGGTCGAACTGAACGACATGACCATCCAGCGCGTGCTGGCCGACGCCACCAATGCGATTGCCGAAGGTGAAGTCCTGCAACTGCTGCACGTCCATAACCCGGATACCGATGAACCCACATATTTGCGGGTCATCGAACGCAAGACAGCGATATTGTTCGCCGCAGCGACCCGTCTGGGTGCCTTGGTCGCAGGGGCTGATGCCGATACGCAACAACGTTTTTCCGATTACGGTTTGAATCTGGGCATGGCGTTTCAAATCGCCGACGATGTTCTGGATTACACCTCGGATGCGGAAACCCTCGGCAAGAATCTTGGCGATGATCTGGCCGAAGGCAAGGCGACCCTGCCGCTGATTCATGCGCTGTCACTGGCGGATGAAGCCGAAGCCGCGCAGCTGAGGAATATCATCGAAACCGGTGATGCGTCAGCGCTACCTTTCGTGATGAAGGCGATCAACACGCATCAAAGCGTCGCCTACAGCCATGCCCGCGCGGTGGAATTCGCGAAACGCGCCGAGCAAGCCATCAGCAAAGTGCCGCATAGCGAGTGGAAAGAAGCGATGCTGGGCTTGGCGCGTTACGCGATCGAACGCACGCACTAAATCATGTTTGTAGGAGGTCCCTTGGGCCCGGCAATCGCCCGCAAGCGGCCTCCTACAAAAACTAGAATTATTTCGATGCGGCAAAACGCTCGGCAAAGAAATTGCGCATCATCTTCATGCTGCGTTTGTAACTAGGCTCATGGTAAAGGCAGCCGGGTACCGTTCCGGTTTCATCGGGTTCGGCAAAACAATGCACCGCGCCACCAAAATTCACGAATTGCCAATCGGCTTTCGTCACCTGCATTTCTTTCTGGAAGTCGACAATGGATTCGGCCGATACGTATTTGTCGTCGCCGCCGTTCATTACCAAAACTGCCGTCTTGATATCGCCAGCTTTGGTCGCAGGCAGTTTGGTCGACAGATTCCCGTGAAATGTGGCAACACCGGCAATATTTGCACCGCTACGCGCCAGATCAAGCGCGACTGCCCCACCGAAACAGAAACCGATCGCGCCAATGTTTTTGGTATCCACCGGAGCTTTTTTTCCGGCTGCTTTGAATTGCGCCAAAGCCGTCGTGATGCGTGCGCGCAGTTCGGCAGGGTCGGCGTAAACACCGCCGGCGGCCTTGCCGGCTTCATCCGGGTTCTTCGGGCGCAGATCACGACCATACATGTCCACCAACAACACGACGTAATCTTTGCCGGCGATGGTTTTCGCCTTGCTGATCGCGCTATCGGTGATGCCGTACCAGTTGGGCACCATCAACAAACCCGGACGCGCCTTGTTGCTGGCATCATCCCAGACAAGATAGCCGTCAAAATTCTTTCCGCCATGCGCCCAGGATATTTTGTCGGCGCGCTGTGCGGCGACGGAAACGCTACTGATCAATAAAAGCGATAGAGCCAGTAAAATTCTCATGACGAACTCCGTTGGTTTTTGAAAGCGTGATTTATACGCAGGACAGCGTTACAGCCATGTGTACAGCTAGCTGACGCCCATGCCCGGAATGGCGCTGATCATGTCCGGATCAAAACCGGCCGCCTTGGCAAAATGTTTGCCGCGCTCGACATAATCCTTGTAACGCGGAAAGCTCGGTGCACCCGGCGACAACAAAATGGCGCCCTCGTTTTCAAGTACTTCGCGACCGATGCGAATCGCATCTTCGATTTCTTTCGCTTCCATTAGTACGAAATGCGACTTGTGCACGATCGGTTTCAAGCGTTCGAAAATGCGCGGGCCGTTTTGCCCCATCGTGATGACCAGTTTTGGGGGATCCACCGCCATGCGGTCGGCGAAAGCGCCCCAGTCCACGCCGCGGTCATAACCACCGACGATGATCGCCAGTTTCATGCCCTTCAGCGAATCCAGCGCGGCCATGCTGGCATGCGGCGTAGTGCTGATCGAATCGTTGATGAATTGCACGCCATCGCGGGCACCAAGATTCTGCAAGCGGTGCGGCAATATCTTGAACAGGTTGACGTTCGCGGCCAAGGGAACGGCATCGATGCCCAGCGCCTCAACGGCAGTCAATGCCGCGCAAAGATTGATCCGGTTGTGCAACCCCGGCAATGCAATCATGCGCAGGTCCATCACGAATTGTTCGCCGCGGAACAGCGAATTTTCCTCCACATGCCAGCCATCGGGATGATTGAAATAACGTACGCACATCGGATCAATCGCCAGACTGGCGAGACGTTGATCGGCGGCATTCAGCACGACCGTGCGGGCACCCGAGCTCAGGGCCAGCGACATTTTGTCATCGAAATAACGTTGCTCGCTGCCATGCCAGTCGAGATGTTCCGGAAAGAAATTCAGGATCACCGCCACTTCGGGGTCAAACACTTCGCGCGTCTGATAGCTTGACACCTCAATCGCCCAAAATTGCGGCGGCGGTTCGACATCGAGCAATTCGAGCAGCGGCAAACCGATATTGCCCGCCAGCGCGGTGCGGCGTCCCGCACTTCGAAGCAAATGTGCAATGAGTGCAGTGACAGTACTTTTGCCTTTGGTGCCGGTAACGCAAATAGTGCGCTCGTGCGGATGCTCGGCAAACCACAGTGAAGTGCCGCCGATGAATTTCGTGCCGTGTAATGCGGCGTCAACGGCCGGCGAGGAATAAGGACTGATGCCGGGTGATTTGATCACATATTCGAAAGCCGCCAATTTGTCGCCGTTGACTTCGGTTTCAACATGGCAATTGGGATCTTCCATTTCCAGCAAGGCCGGTGCTTCGTGTTCATTGCAGAAAACCGTGATGTCCTGACGCGGCAAACGCCAACGCAACGCGGCAAGAGCGGCCCGGCCTTCCCGGCCATAGCCCCAAATCGCAACGCGCTTGTTTTCCAGGTCAGAAATTTTCACGCAATACACTCCAGACAGTCGAGGGAATGCCATGTTGCTCGTCCGCTTGCATCAAGGGTGCGATGGCCAATTCTTCGGCATTCAGCATCGGCTTTATTTCGCGCACGAACCGGGCAACGATAGCATCTTCCCGCCAACTGGCGCTGGCCGCCAACAGATTCATGGCCGCACGCGATTCCTTGCCCTCGCCCACGCATTCAAACGGTTTGTGGTCCTGATATTCCATCAAGGCATCGAAACCGGCAGTCTGCTCGGTTTCATCCAGTAAATTGCGGCCAAAAATATTCAGCAAGCGCGGCTTTGGCATGAACGGCGCCAGGGCCAGGAAAACGAAATGGCATTTCGGGCAGACACCACACCACCGCTGCGCCGGCTTCTCGCCCAGGATATGAAAATTGCGATTACAGGATGAAAAATGCGCGTCATAGCGATCAATATTCGCAAAGGCTCGCGCCACGGCCAATTCGGAAAACGGGCGCAGCAAGGAATAATAATTAAGATCCGACGCCACGTATTTTTTCACCTGCGCCGCAAATGCCTGTTCGAACACCCAGCCTTTCGACCACTGGTGATTCACTTCACCGGTGCCAGGAATAATGCTGCCGTAACTGGCGGAACGTTCGTTCGAAAACACGACTTGATTGGATTGGTTCAGCACTGCTGCCATCACCAAAATCGCGGAATTCACGGCAGTGACTGGGATATGTCCGTTCAACGCGCCCTGCTTGTTTATTTCGAACAATGCCAGCGGCAGCTTTCTTTCGATATTCAATAAAGGCAAGCCGGTACGCTCGGCGCAGGCCTTGATCAATGGCGAGCTGCCAATCCAGGTAACGGTTTGATTGATGCCCGCCGCGCGCAAAGCTTCGATGCTGACGAGAGAATCCTTGCCGCCGCCGATCGCGACCAAGGCATGTTGTTTCAGACCTGCGCTTCCGGCCACGGTCTGCGTTTCATCCGAATGCGGAAACTGGATCTTGCCGCGCAAATTCAAACCGTTTCGATACGCGAATTCACCGAGGCCATTTTCATAAACCGTTTGCAGGAATTGAGCGGTACCGGTATCGATATCTCCCGATTCAATCCGGATTTCCGGCGGTACCGCCGCCTTGTAATAGCTCACACCCGCAATCAGGTGCAGCAATTTCAAGGCTTGTTCCGCTGCAGTCTTTTGTTGCGAGTTCAAATTGAATGGCGCGCCCGGAAATTGCACGGTTTCAACCAGAGCTTCGCCATCATCGAAAGCGTAGGCCAATGAAGCGATACCGGTTTGCGCATCGAAATCATGCCGGACGAAACGGAAGGTTTTTATTTTTTCACGGACAAAACTAATCATTGATAATTTCCTCCTGCGGCAGTTCGCGCAGGTTATAGCGATTCGCCATCGCGTAGCCGTAGGCACCGGCATTTGCAATCAACACGATATCGTTTTCTGAAGTGGTATTCGGCAGGCAACGGCGGTGACCGAGCACATCGCTGCTTTCGCAAATGGGCCCGACCACTTCGACGATATCGCCATCGGGTTCGTCCAGTCGAGAAAGATTCACGATCTCGTGCCAGGCATCGTAGAGCGCAGGTCGCATCAGTGCATTCATGCCGGCATCAAGACCGACGCGGCGCACACCTTGTTTGGTATTGGTTTGTGTGACCTTGGCCAGCAGCACACCCGCCTGCGCCACCATGAAACGTCCTGGCTCGACCCAGAGTTGGTATTGAGGATACGCCGCTTTCAATTCCGCCAGTACGGCGTTGTAAGCCTGCAGATCAAATTCGGCATCATCGTGTTTATACGGAATCGCAATGCCGCCACCAACATCGATGCTCGACACCGTACCCAGGCGATCGGCAATCGCCGCAAGCTGCGAATAGACAGTTGCCCAATGCTGGGCATCGACGATGCCGCTACCGATATGCGAATGCAAGCCGATGACACGTGTGTTGAGTTTTTTTGCTTCGGCGTCAAAGCCGGGAACATCATTGATCGCCAGACCGAATTTGGCTTCCTTGCCGCCCGTTCTGACTTTCGCGTGATGCCCCTGGCCAAAGCCCGGATCAATTCGAAGAATAATGTTTTTATCGGCGAATACATCAGGCCACTGCTGGAGGCAGGTCACACTATCAATAGTGACATTCACTCCGCGCTCGAAAGCAAAAGCATATTCGGAACGCGGTGCAAAACTCGGCGTAAATAGAATATCGCCCGGTTTGATATTCGGAACCGATGCGAATACATGCTGCAACTCGGCCTGTGAGACGCACTCGAGGCCGAAACCTTCGGCATAAAGTGTTTGCAGGATTTGCGGATGCGAGTTTGCCTTGATCGCGTAGAAATGCCGATCAATCGCCGGCAGCGCTTTCAGGGCTTTTGCTTGGGCACGCACCGTGGGCAGATCATAGACATAGAGCGGCGTGTGCTTGACGGCCATGCCGATCAAGCGATCGCGCTTGGTTTGCCACCAGGTAACAATACGTTCCTTCTGTGCCGATTCGATTTGATTCCAGCTCGGGCCAAACACCTGCCCTTCGTCGACCGGCATCGCTCCGGAGGCAATGAGCAATGCATGCAGGGTCGGCATCAAATCATCGGCAAAGGCTTCATCGACCACGAAAGTCAGATTCAAATCATTGGAGCTTTGCGACAGAAGATGCACGCGTTCGCGCCCGAATTCGCTCCAGACATCGGTCAGCTTGTGCAGCAATGAACGCATGCCGCGACCAACCAGCGTAATCGCACTGCAAGGCGCGATGACTTTGACCCGGCACACTTCCGACAAATCGGCGCAGAGGGCGTCGAGCACATTGGAATTCACTAGATTGTCTGATGGATCCAGCGACACGGTCACGTTGGCTTCGGAAGACCCGATCAAATCCACCGACAAACCATGTTTCTTGAAACGCTCGAACACATCGGCTAGGAAACCGACTTGTTGCCACATGCCGATGGTTTCCATCGACACCAGCACGATGCCGCGGCGCGAACTGATCGCCTTGACGCCGGCGACCGAGGCGCTGCGGTCATCAATCACGGTGCCGAGCATGTCGGGACGTTCGGTATCGCGAATCCAGATCGGTACCCGCAAATCCCGACACGGATGGATACAACGCGGATGCAACACCTTCGCACCGGTGGAAGCGATTTCCTGCGCCTCCTCGTAATCGAGTTTCGAAAGCAAACGCGCTTGTGGCACCGCGCGCGGGTTCGCACTGAACATGCCCGGCACATCGGTCCATATTTCAACGCGACGCGCTTTCAGCAAGGCACCGAAATAAGCGGCTGAAGTATCCGAACCGCCACGTCCGAGAATGGCCGTGTCGCCATCCGGATGGCGCGCGATAAATCCCTGAGTTATGTACAAGCTTGCACCACCGGCAAACATCGGCTCGACATTGGCTGTCGTCTGGTAATCGCAGGAAACCGACAGACGTTGCGCCCAGGCAGTTTGGTGCGGCATCAAAACAGCTTTCAGACCATCGCGGGCATCGCACCAATGCACATCCATGCCTTGTGTACACAGGTAGGCAACACCCAATGTGGATGAAAGCAGTTCGCCTTGCGCCAAGACTTCAGCCTGCCAGGATAGCTCTGCCTGCACACGGCGCGAATCATCTACCAATGCCTGCAATGTCTCGAAACGTTTCGACAGGACCTTATCGGCATCGATTTCCAATTCGGCACAAAAGCCACGGTGTTTTTCGACCAGGCCATCGACTAATGTCTGCACTGCCGTTCGATCGGCATATTGGTCGATAATGGACTGCAGCGTGTTGGTCACGCCCGACAAGGCCGAAACCACAACCAGCACGCGGACTTGTTCGTCTTGCATCCGTTTTCGCATCAACTGGCCGATGATGTTCCAGCGATTGCGACGCGACACGCTGGTGCCGCCGAATTTCAATACAATCCAGTCCGTGGGGTTCATTACGAATGACGCCTGCTTAAAGACAAACCAAAGGCCAAATAATAAACTATGAAGCCCCCCGTTGCTTATAATTTTTGGACCTGAAATGCCGCCAAGACGTTACTTGCAAGTTGATGTATTTTCCAAACGACCTGGCTGTGGCAACCCTCTGGCAGTCGTGCTTGATGCGGAGGGCCTGAGCAGCGAACAAATGCAGAAAATCGCGGCATGGACCAATCTGGTGGAAACCACCTTCGTGCTGCCGCCCAGCGAAGCCAATGCCGACTACCGCGTTCGCATCTTCACCCCGCAACGCGAGATACCGTTCGCGGGCCACCCCAGCCTTGGTACCGCGCATGCCTTGTTGGCATTGAAACTGGTCCGGGCACAAAAAGGCGAAATCATCCAGGAATGCGGTGCCGGCCTGATACCGATCCGGATCGAGACTTCGAAAAAATTCCGCCGCCGATTATTTTTCCGTGCCCCGGTGGTAAAAAACATCGAGGCGTTTGAGAGCGGTTTCGAACCTGCTGCTGCGGTTTTTTCAAAACTTGCACTTGGGGAGTTGGCGCCAAGCTTGGTCGAAGGCGGCCGTAAATGGTGGATCGCCGAAATGCGCGATGAAAAATCCCTGCGAAGTTTGCAGCCTGATCATGCGGCCATTACCGCTATGTCGAAGGCCAGCGACAGCATGGGCTTGTGCGTTTTCTCACGCTGCAAGGATCAGGATTACCAATTGGCCGTGCGTGCATTTGCACCGGCTTTCGGCATCAAGGAAGACCCCGCCTCCGGCGCTGCCAATGCGACGATCGCAGCTTACTTGCTCGATAGCGGCACACTGCAAAGCATCGGCCACAATTACCGTGTGAGCCAGGGCCGCGAGATGGGACACGATGCCACTATTGATTTGCGTGCGGAAAAACAGGACGACATCTGGGTTGGCGGCGAATGCCAGACTGTGATCAATGCCACCATGAAATGGATCGACTGAAATGACCACGACAATGACCAGACGCTTTTTGCAATGTGATGTCTTCGCCGAATACGCCGGTGCCGGCAATGGATTGGCGGTGGTGCTGAACGGGGAAAACTTAAGTACCGAACAAATGCAGGCTTTCGCGAAATTCACCAATATGTCGGAAACCACTTTCGTACTACCAACAACAAAGGCAGAAGCGAGTTATCGCGTGCGAATTTTCACGCCGGTTTCCGAAATGCCGTTCGCCGGGCATCCGAGCGTCGGCACTGCCCATGCTGTTTTGGAATCGGGCCTGGTAAAAGCAGTCGATGGCAAACTCGTTCAGGAGTGTGCGGCTGGCTTGTTACCCATGACGGTTCAGGGTGATGGAAAAGATCGCTGCATTTCTGTTCGTGCACCGCGCGGGAAAATCATTCCGCACGATGCCGATGTTCAAACACTTTTGGATGCGGCGATAAAGAATATGACCTTGGGCCAATTGCCGCCGACCCTGATGAACAACGGACCGCAATGGTGGTGTGTTGAATTGGCCGATGAAACGGTGGTTCGTGAATTAAAACCCATGCTGCCGGAAATTGCCGCACTGACGCAGGGAAGCAATTCCGTCGGATTATCTGTGTTTGCGCGTTCGAACTCACCCGATTATCAACTGGTCGTAAGGGCCTTCTGCCCCGCCGACAGCATTCCCGAAGATCCTGTCACCGGTAGTGCCAATGCCGCCATTGCCGCTTTGATGCATGAAAGCAAGGCTTTCGGAAAGACCGGCAACACCTACACCGCAAGCCAGGGCCGTGAAGTCGGTCGCGACGGCCTCGTGCAAGTACGCGGTGATGATGATGGCGAAGTCTGGATTGGCGGAAAAACCCAGACCGTAATTGAAGGCAGTTTGAGTTGGGATTGATTCGCTCCAGTAGGATCGCCTTTAGACGCGCATACAAAAACAAAGGAGCCGACAGGCTCCTTTGTTTTTTATAAAGATACGAAAACCAATCAATAACGCGAATAATCGTTACCGCGGTCGCTGTAACCAATTTCATTGCCGTCCGCTTCCACATTAACGCGCACGCGGATATTGCTGCCCGGATGATAGTCGGTTGTGGTGGTGTAAGTTTGACCATGATATTCAAACGTGACGCGATAGCCGGTGACACGCGCATCATCGTAGCGATTGTCGTAGCGGTCATGATCGTAACGATCCTGGTAGCGTTCGTTGACGTAGCGGTCGCGGCCATATCGATAATCACGACTATTGCCATAGCGGTTGTTCTGATAACCGTAGCCGTAGTTGTCGTCGTTCACCATGCGGCAACGCAATTGGCCATTCGGTTCAGTGTAGTAGCCATTACTGTAACGATCATTGCGGTAATCATAGCGGCTATCGGAATAACGATAGTCATCACGACGGTCATTTTGAATATCGCGAGCAATGGCATATCCCAGCACAGCACCTACTGCGGTCGCTGCACGGCGGCCGTCCCCGTCACCTACATGATTGCCAATGGCAGCACCCAAAACACCGCCGAGAACCGCATTGGTGTTGTTGCCGAAACCATTGTTTCCATGACGGTAATTATGGCCATAACGGTTGCCGTAGCGATTATTTCCACGCGGCGAAACCACCCAGCATTCGCGACGTGATTGTGAATAATATTGATCGATGATCGGATCAACACTGATTACCCTTGCGGTGTCATAACGCACACCGTCGCTATTGTTAGCATAGGTATCGTTGTACACGTAGCCGGAACGGTAATTGCCTTGATTGTAATAATCGTCGGCGAAAACTGCGCCCGAGAGCGCGGTAGAGGCGAGTGCCAAGGCAGTCAGGGCAAGACGTTTCATATTCCACTCCAAACGCCGGATTGGCGTGGTGCGCACATTACGGCCCGGGAAATTAAATATTCCTGAATCAAGCGCTAGCGAAAAATCCCGTTCAGGAATGCGACAGCCTGCAATGCGCACTGCGCCGCAGTTTTGCCAAGCAGGGCGCCGACATGACTAGCTTCCGGCATATTGATAAACGATGCGTTCAGACTTTCGGCAAAATTTTGATTCAGCGAAAAAGGTACGTCGGAATCCTGTCCGGAAGCCATCATCAACATTGGACAGGAAGGCATGACAACATCAAAGCCTGCCATCGCGGCGTTGATCACGGCGCCGGATTCATCACGCCAATGTCGAAACGCATACAGGCAGGTCATGTCGTCGCAATCGAACAAGGCACGACGCGTGCCCTGCAAATTTGCATTTGATCGCCAGCGAATAATTGCAGGATATTTATCCCGTGTCGGCATCTGTGAATGCCAAGGCGCCGGCGGCATCGGATTGATCAACACGACGGCATCTGCCTGCCCGGCATTCATCAATGCCAATAAACCGCCAAGGCTGGCACCGACAATAATTTTCGGCGAGCTCATCAGTAATAAATTCTGTTGCACTTGCCGGCAATAATCTTCCAGCGAGGTATCCTGCAATCCATTCGCCGACGGCAATAAATCAGGCGCATGCCCCGTGAAGCCATGCGCCTGAAAAATACGCTTCCAGATATTCCATTCCCATCCGCCACCACCGGCGCCGTGCAGGAATAGCACTTCCGGTTTAGACAAGCGTGGCATCCATCGTCACTGGCACGGCCAAGGCGCGTGAAATCACGCAACCGGCTTTTGCCATATTGGCGATTTCGGTGAACTGTTCTGCGCTGATGCCCGGCACATCGCCGGATACAATCAGATGAACGCCGGAAACCGTAGGACCCGGGTCATTTCCCATTTCCATATTCACTTCGGCACGAGTTTCGATTTTGTTGGCCGTGAAGCCTGCTTTCCCCAGTACCAGCGACAAAGCCATGCTGAAGCAGCCTGCATGTGCGGCCGCCAGCAGTTCTTCCGGATTGGTGCCTTTTTCGTCGCCGAAGCGGGTCTTGAAAGAATAATTCTGATCGGCGAACAAGCCGCTTTGTGGTGTGCTCATCGCACCTTTACCACTCATCAGATCGCCTTCCCAACGTGCCGCCGCCACTCGTTTGAATCCCATGCATGTTCTCCTTCGAATCGGGGCTTTAGTGTAAACCCATTGACCTGTGCTTGCGGGAAGAGAAAACTACACCTCCGGCTCTGCCGGAATCGCCATGACCGACGCGCGACTCGGGGCCAGTCCCGCCCCCTGCCCTCCACGCCAGCCATGACGCCCTTCTACTGAAAAGGAGAATTGGCATCATGTCTTACATCACTACTCAAATCAGAAACATGGCCCTGGCAGGCCACCCAGGCACCGGCAAAACCACCTTATTCGAAGCCCTGCTGCATGCCGGTGGCGCAATACAAACGGCAGGCAGCATTGAACGCGGCACGACTGTCTCGGATTTTGATCCGATGGAAAAAGCCCGTGGGCATTCCCTGAATACAACACTGGCGTCCACCGATCATGCCGGCATTCATCTGAATATTTTTGATACTCCTGGCTATCCGGATTTCCGCGGCCCGACGCTCTCGGCGTTTTCCGCCGTCGAAACCGTCTGCATCGTGGTCAATGCTAGCAACGGCATCGAATACGGAACACGCCGCATGATGGAGGTCGCCAAGGCACGAAACCTGTCGCGGGTATTGGTCATCAACAAAATGGATGCCGATCCCGGAAAACTCGGCGCACTGGTCGATCAGCTCCGCGAAGAGTTCGGCAATGAATGTTTGCCGCTGAATTTGCCATCGCAAAACGGCAAGGCGGTAGTGGATTGTTTCTTCAAACCGGAAGGTGAGTCCGATATCGGCTCTGTCAGCGATTGGCATCAGAAAATTATTGACCAGGTGGTCGAAATCAATGAAACCGTCATGGGTCATTATCTCGAAGATGGCGAAGAAGGACTGTCCGGCGAAGAATTGCACGATGCATTCGAACAATGTCTGCGCGAAGGGCATTTGGTGCCGATCTGTTTTGTGTCGGCCCGCAGCGGTGCCGGGGTAAAAGAATTGCTCGATATCGCGGAGCGCCTGTTTCCGAATCCGTTTGAAGCCAATCCGCCGCCTTTCATGAAAGGCGATGAACCGCTTCTTGCCTTGCCCGACGCAAAGGCACACGTGATTGCCGATGTTTTCAAAATCGTGAACGATGCCTTTGTCGGGAAAATGAGCGTATTCCGCGTTTTCCAGGGCACGGTAAAAAAGGACACGCAATTATTCATCGACGATGGCAAAAAAGCCTTCAAGGTAGGTCATCTGTTCAAGCTCAAAGGCAAGGATCATGTCGAGATTGATTTCGCGATTCCCGGCGATATTGCCGCCGTCGCAAAAATCGAGGAAATCCATTTCGATGCCGTATTGCACGACTCACACGACGAAGACCATATCCATCTGAAACCAATCGATTTCCCCAAACCGATGTTTGGCCTTGCGATCGAAGCCGCCACCCGCGGACAGGAACAGAAACTTTCCACTGCCCTGCACAAGCTCGCGGAAGAAGACCCCTGTTTTCACATCGAACACAATCCCGAATTGAATGAAACCGTGATTCGCGGACTCGGAGAACTGCATCTGCGCGTGATGCTGGATCGCATGAAAGAAAGATTCGCGGTCGAAGTAAAATCGCGGCCGCCGCGTATTGCCTATCGCGAAACGATCAGCGTGAATGCGGACGGCCACCATCGCCATAAAAAACAAACAGGTGGTGCCGGGCAATTCGGCGAAGTGTTTTTGCGCATCGAACCGCTGGAACGCGGCACCGGTTTCGAATTTATCGACGCCATCAAGGGTGGCACCATTCCCGGGCAATATTTACCGGCCGTGGAAAAAGGCGTGCGACAGGTTTTGCACGGCGGTGCGATTGCCGGCTATGCGATCCAGGACGTACGGGTCACGGTTTACGATGGTAAATACCATGATGTCGATTCCAAGGAAATCGCCTTTGTCGCCGCGGGCAAAAAAGCATTCATTGATGCGATTGCAAAAGCGAAACCGCAAATACTCGAGCCCATCGTTGACCTGACGGTGTCGGCACCCGAGCAGCATATGGGCGACATTACCGGCGGACTGGCCTCGAAGCGTGCACGCATCAATGGCACCGATGCGGCGAGAAACGGCGAGATCATCATCAAGGCGCAAGTCCCCCTGTCGGAACTGACCAATTACGCCACCGAACTCAAGGGCGCTACTGCAGGCCGCGGCCGCTACGACATCGATTTCAGCCATTACGAACCGGTGCCGGGCAATGTGCAGAAGCAGTTGGTGGATTCCTACAAGCCGCATGCGGAAGAGGATTAATTAGTCAAAGTATCAGTCGCCCGCAAGCGACCTCCGACGCAGAGCGGCGCTTGCGGGCGACGAAAAACCTGCTGCATACTGCGTGGCAACAAAAACACACGGGTGAATTATGTCAGCAGGTTTTAAGCCAATGGTTGTTGCGGGTTTTTGTCTGCTGGCGCTAGGCGCCTGCGATTCAAAACAAGCGCCGGTGGAAGTTGTCGTAGAGAAACCAAAACCAGTAGAGCAAATCGCGGAAGCTGTCCCGCCAGTAGCTGCCGCGCCTGTTGAAAGCTTTTTGCTCGAAACCGCGGTTAAGGAAAGCGATACGCTCGAATCCCTTCGCAAGCAATACGGCGAAGCAAACGTGGTCAAAAGCGAATTGCCCGGCGCCGAAGGTGAAACGTCGCAAGGCTGGATGCTGTTCCCGAATGAACCGGAAAAGAAATTACTGATTTATCTGGATGAAAGCGATTCGCATCCCGGTTCGATTACCGCCAATGAATTGAACTCGAAATGGCATCTAGAGAACTCCATCAAGATGGGCACCGACATCAAGGCTCTGCAAGCACTGAACCAGAAGCCGTTTTCGTTTTTCGGTTTCTACTGGGATTACGGCGGCGTGATCAGCGACTGGAACGGCGGTGCGCTCGACAAGAAAGCGGCCGATGGCTCCCATATCGGCATCCATCTCTGCCCACCCGAAGATCCGAAGCTGCCCGACAATTATCTGAGTGGGGACGGTACCTTCCAAAGCGATGATCCTCTGGCGCAACAATTTCCGCCGGTTGTTTGCGAGATTGGCTTGTCTTTTCCGCAGCCGGAATAACGGGACATTCATGAAACAATTCACCATCACATTCGCCGCTGTCCTGCTTGCCGTTGCCATCGCGCTGATAGGTTATGACCACTTCATCCTGAAGCCACGTGCGGCTCAACAATCTGAAACAGTGCAAGTGGATTTGAATAGCGCACAGACGCAGGCGAAAAACATTGCGCGCGATCTGGATAGCGCCGTCGCGCAAACAATGAGCCATGCCAGCGAAACGATGAATACACAGGCCGGGGACATGCAACAGCGGGCATTGGTAGCCGATGCCATCGCTCGTGGTTCGATGTTCAAGACGGCATTGGCGGAATATTTCATGAGCAACGGCCAATGGCCCAATAGTCATGCCGAGTCAGGACTGGCAAAACCGGAGACTTATGCCGGTGGTGCGGTCAGCAGCATTTCAGTGGGAGAGAAGGGTGTTGTCATCATTGCGCTGAATGACAAGATCGAAGCAGGCGGCAAGATCAAATTGATACCGGAAGCCAACGAACAGAGCTATATCATCAATTGGCATTGCAGCAGCGAAGGTTCGGAAGCATTGAAACGCCATCTGCCTGAGTGTGGCAAATAGAATCAATACCGATGAAAGCAAAGACTGCCAAGGAAGCAAAACGGCTGGAAGATATTCCCAATATCGGAAAATCGATGGCGAATGATTTGCGCTCGATGGATATCCACGAACCGGAACAATTAATCGGGAAGGACCCGTACGCGCTTTACTACCGTATTGGCGAGATCATGGGTGTGCGCAATGATCCCTGCGTCTGCGACACCATGATTGCTGCGGTTCGTTTCATGGAAGGCAGCGAGGCGCTGCAATGGTGGCATTACACTGCGGAACGCAAACGAAAATTGAATGCCGGTTAAGCCCATAGGTGCGCCTGATCATCACGAATTTATTTCTGCGATTTCTACACGATTCCGACCATTTTTCTTCGCTGCATACAGGGCCTGATCCGCGCGGCGGAGTAAATCATCGAAGCTGCGGTCCGTTGGCTGACAAGTCGCCAAGCCGATGGAGACGGTAAGCGGAATGGACTTCCCTTCCACTTCAAGCACATTGTCTTGCACACCGGTACGCAAACGCTCCGCGGCGGCGAGGCTATGTTCGCGATCCGTCTGGTCAAACAACACGACAAATTCCTCACCGCCATGCCGGCCCAGCAAATCATTCTTGCGTCCGGCCTTTCCGAGCATGTCGGCAATATGCTTCAAGGCAAGATCACCGCTATCGTGGCCGTAGCGATCATTCACGCCCTTGAAATGATCCACGTCAATCACGGCAACCGACAATGCCTGCGATTGCCGTTGCGCCGAATGAAAGGCTCGCTCGCCGGCCGATGACACGGTTCGCCGGTTTGGCAGACCCGTCAAATAATCCGTCGAAGCTGCCAACTCCCATTGGCGACGGATTCTGTTTGAACACATCAATAGATAGGCTGTCGTGCCGATTACCGGAAGTATCGCAACCACCAATGGCGTCAGCGCATTCAACCAGGAAACACTGTCCAGCATGGTTTCCCCGGCTGCCGGCGAAAACAGGAAATAGAGCGCACGGAACAGCATGAACAAGCCGACCAGCAAAAAAATGACGGCGAGTACCGAACGACTGACCGAAGGTTCACGGACGGAAAAAATCTGCAATTGGCGCGTACTTGCGAAAAGCAAAATGACCATGGCCAAAGACACAATCACGATACGCATGTTCAGGTTTGGATTATGCGCCGTAAACCAATACACGGCCGCCACCGCAACCACGACTGGCAGCAGGAACAGCATGGACAATCGCTGACCGCAAAAAAGACTGACGGCCCGGAGGTTGGCAAACAAACCCAGCAACAGGAACGCATTGGCAAGCGGCAACACGAATCCCAAGGGTAATGCGTTCTGTACTGCCAGCAATACGCAGGCACCCGCCTGAAGCAAGGTGCCTACGCGCCAATTGAGCGCGCTTTGGCGAACATCTTCCGCCAATTCCTTGTGCATCAGGCCCAGCACACCGCCATTGAGCAGCATCATCAGGGTCGCGATCAGGATGGCAGTGCGTGGATCCAGGCTGAAGGAACTGGGCATATTCTCGGCTTGATACAGAGTCCGCCAAATGATGGCCTTTCGTGACGATACGGGCAAGCCATTCGTAGACCCGTTCAATTGACCAGAAGGCGATTCACGCCGATGATGGGCCATCCATCAACCTGGGGAGGACTTATGGATATCCGTTTTTTTGTTTCCGGCATCGTCATGGCCATTGCATCGCTGATGGCCGGTTTTCTGGTCCATGCGACCTTGCTGCATCCCGATTACGTCGCGTTATCCAGCATCTATCGTTCCGACGAAGAAGGCATGAATTTCTTTCACTGGATGCTTATCGCGCATGTGATGATCGGCTTTTCCCTGACCTGGATTTACCGGCAAGGCGTGCAAGCTGGGGGCTCGACCATCGGCCAGGGAGTTCGCTTCGGTATCGCGATCGCCTGCCTGATGACCATTCCCGGCTACCTGATTTATCTGGCAGTATTGAAAATACCGGCCGAGCTCGCCCACAAGCAAATGATGTACGACGTTCCGTTCGTTATTTTGCTCGGCGTATTGGTCGCCTTTCTCAACAAGAAAAAATGATTTGGAATATGTCGGGCCATTGGGCCCGGCATGATTATCTTTCCAGCAGCTTGCGCAAAAACGGCACCGTGATCTTTCGCTGTGCCGCCAGGCTTTCGCGATCCAGTTTATCGAGCAACGTGGTTAGCGTCAGCAAATCGCGGCCGACGCGCTTGAACATGTAATCGAGTACCGCATCATCGAGTTCCAAACCACGTTGCAAGGCGCGCTGCAGCAGGACGGAACGTCGGCCATCATCATCGAGGCTTTCAAGATTCAATCGCGTGCATTGACCGAGCCGGGACTGTAAATCCGGTATCAACAAGGACAAACCGTGCGGCGCATGCCGTGCGGCATATATCACCACCGTGCCGGCAACCCTTGCGCGATTATGGAAATGGAACAAAGCTGTTTCGTCTTCCTGATGGCCTGCACAGTGTTCCAAGCCATCGAGACAGATGATGTCGGCATTTTCCTGATCCGGCAAAACTTCCTGCAGACGGCCGGCGAACACGGTCAACGGAAAATACAGGGCGCGCCTTCCCTGCTTCTGCGCCAAGGCACAGGTCGCCAGCAGCAAATGGCTTTTGCCACTGCCTGCGGCTCCGGAGAGGTACAGCCATTCCTTCGATTCACCATTCGCAATCGTCTGCAACGCGGAAACACTGTCGCGACTTCCGACAAAGCCGTCAAAACCCTGGTCGTTGGAAAATTTCAGCGTCAGCGGAATTTGTGGACTCACACATCGATCCCGGCATTGATGCTTTCTTTTGATCCCTCACTTCCGGGTGTCAGGATCATGGGCCTTTCAGCACCGTACAAATTGCTCGTGGTGTATTGCTCATGCGCATAACGCAACAACACCATCACGACCGCCGTCACCGGCAAGGCAAGTAGTACGCCGAGGAAACCGAATAACTGGC
The DNA here is from genome assembly GCA_029560515.1 of Pseudomonadota bacterium. Classification (GTDB taxonomy): domain Bacteria; phylum Pseudomonadota; class Gammaproteobacteria; order Xanthomonadales; family Xanthomonadaceae; genus Arenimonas. The sequence goes on along the minus strand of JAKQKT010000041.1, from coordinate 32,372 downwards.
CACCTGCCATGATCGAAAAGATCACGGCGACCGGATGCAGACCAATGCTGTCGCCGACCAGCCAGGGTGTCAGGAAAAAACTTTCCAGCGTTTGCCCGATCATGAAGACCGCAACGACCAGACCCAGATGCATCGGATCCATGCCTTGCACCAAGGCCGCAATCAGCGCGGCGGAAATACCGACAAACGCACCGAGGTAAGGAACGAAACTGACCAGACCGGCAATGAAACCGATCAGGAAACCGAACTCGACGCCGACAATCCACAGGCCCAGTGCGTAAACCATGCCAAGCACCAGCATCACACTGATCTGGCCGCGCATGAAATTGCCCAATACCGCATCGGATTCACGCGCGAGCTTCATGAAAGTCGGTTCAACCGGACGCGGAATCAATGACTGCAGACGCGCCAACATGTCTTGCCAATCACGCAGAAAATAGTACGTGACTACAGGAATCAAACTAATCGTTGCTACCCAACCGATAATCGCCAAACCGGATTTTGAAATTCCGCCAAGTACAGTGGCGGCAACGCCGCCGGCTTGTTGCCAGTGCCCCTTGATCAGATTCACCAATGACATCGGATCGACATATTGCTTGAGCGAAATACCAAACTTGGTTTCCAGCCACGGAATCACGGTATTGGTTGTCCATTCCGCCAAACGCGGCAACCACAAAATCAATTCCCGGATTTGTTCTTCCAGCAAGGGAATGATCAACACCAGCGACAGCACCAGAATCAAGGTCATCAAGATAAACACGATGATCACGGCCGTGTTGCGTGAACGTCCCGCCCGCTCGAGACGCAAAACCAGCGGATTACCCAGCCATGCCAGCAAGGCCGACAGAACGAACGGCGTAAGAATCGGCGACAACAACCAGATCAAGCCGCCGGCCAAAACCAGCAATGCCAGCCAGCGCCAACGGCGTTGATCACGCAACCATGTGTTATCAGTCATTCTTTTCTCCAGACACGCATGGCGCGACGGCCATAGCGAATAAAATAATCCAATCCGCTGGCAATCGTGAAAACAATCACCAGCCAAAACAGCGAATACAGAATCAGCGGATGCACGAAGGCATAAGCCTGGTCTGCCAGCAGCAAACCCACATAGACGATTTGGAAGAAAGTGGTGAGTTTGCTAACCCAGCTCGGTTTCGGCTTGAACGGGCCGATGGTTTTCCACCAGACCCAGGCACCGCTCACGATCACCACGTCCCTTCCAAGCACCAGCAAGCAGAGCCAGAATGGAATCGCCTGCTGCCAAGCCAGACCAACAAAACAAACCGACAACAATAACTTGTCAGCTATTGGATCGAGCAATCCACCCAGCGCGGTACGCCAGTCGAACTTCTTTGCCAGATATCCATCGATCGAATCGCTTAACCCAGCCAGCATCGCGATCCAGAATGAAACCAGTGCATTATCTTCGATCAGGAAATAAAGCAGCGGCAATGCCGCCACCATGCGTGCAAGGGTGATGGCATTGGGGATCTGCTTTACATTCATTGCCCGGTTTATTGCAGGATGAAACGCGGTACGGATTTGGTCTCGGTTTCCGGTTCTGCGTCATCATTGCTGTCGGCGGTGGCTTCAGCATCTGCACTGCGCAAGGTACCGCCCGACCCGATCAATGTGCGGAACCCCTTCAGGCCGACATTCATATCGAGTTCGAGCCTCAACAAATCCGGTGTTGCCTGCATCACCTGCACGCGTTTGACGATTGCCAGCTGCTGCAGATATCCCATCAGGCGGATGAAATCCTGGCTATCGTTCACGCCGATGACATCGATGCGATATTTACCCGCAGCACCTGTCGGCAGATACACCGCGTCGCGCTTGGCAATGGCATCGGCAGCACCATCGGCACCCGAGGCAATCACCTGACGCGGGTCGGCCTTCGTATCGACCCAGCGCGCGACCTCGGCACCATCCTGCGTCATCACCCATTGCGCCGACCAGCCACTAACGGAACGATAGACCTTGCCAACCACTTGCGTGTTGTTTTGGTAACGCGCGGTCAGCGGCTGCAGCGCAGCGGCATTCAATGACCAGACCGAATTGGTTGCCGCGATTTCGACACTATTGCCGCTCGGCAACAGGAACCGCATGCCGCGTTCCAGACCGCGCACTGCCAGTGGTTTCACTACCGCCAACTGCTGCGACGTCACCAGACGCGGGCCACGGCCATCATCAATGGCGAGCCACAGAATCGGTTTAGGACGGGCGCCCGTCCAGTATTTCAGGCCGGCTGCGCCAATTAGGGCATCAACGGCTTCCGGATCAAAACTCACGGCCAACACGTTTTTATAGACCGGCATGCCACTGGCGGTATCGCCATCTTGCCGTGTGCTTGTTTCGGCAACCAGACTGCTGGCGGTCGGCATGGCGCGCCTGATCACGGTATTGCCGTTGGCTGCGGGATTGCCGGTCAATTTGACGATTACCTGGGCCAAGGCTTGCGCTGTCGCGATCCGCTTGGCGTTGTCGCCAAGGGTATCCATCACCGCTTCACCCCGATAGAGCGCTAGGTCGCGTACCGGTTTTGGCTTTACAGCGGGTTTAGTGGGGTCTGCCGCATTCAGCGCATCGGCAACGACGCCTTTGCCGGCCGATGAGGTGGTTGACCTTGTTTTTGTCGGGCTGGAAGCACTTTGCGCGAACACGCTTGCGCTGAAAACGGCCGCGAACATGAGGGAAAATAAGGCGATTTGGGCTTTGGGGGTCTTTTTCATGGCTACATGTTGCCGCAAGCAGGCAGGGCACGTCCAACTATGCGCTGTTAGAATAGGCACTTTCCCAGCGAATTATTTACCGTGACCGCCCAAACTCCCCTTACCTATCGTGACGCCGGTGTTGATATCGATGCCGGAAATGAAGTGGTTGAACGTATCAAACCTTTGGTGAAACGCACCTTCCGGCCCGAAGTGATGGGCGGCCTGGGCGGCTTTGGAGCCTTGTTCAACCTATCCGGCAAATATCGCGAACCGGTATTGGTCTCGGGTACGGACGGCGTCGGCACCAAACTGAAGCTGGCGCAACAATTGAACCGTCACGACAGCATCGGAATAGATCTGGTCGGCATGTGCGTGAATGACGTACTGGTGCAAGGTGCAGAGCCCTTGTTCTTTCTGGATTATTTCGCGACCGGCAAATTGCATGTTGATACGACAGTATCGGTCGTCGGCGGCATTGCGAAAGGTTGCGAACTGGCCGGTTGCGCCTTGATCGGTGGCGAAACCGCCGAAATGCCCGATATGTATCCGCCGGGTGAATACGATCTCGCCGGTTTCACCGTGGGCGCAGTGGAGAAATCCGAATTGCTCGATGGCAATGCCGTCCGCGAAGGCGACGTTCTGATTGGCATCGCGAGCAGTGGCCCGCATTCAAATGGCTATTCGCTGATCCGCAAAATTTACGATCGCGCTGGCCGGCCGGCAGATCTCGACATCGGCGGGGAAAAATTGATCGATGCACTGATGGCGCCGACCCGCATCTACGTCAAACCGATTTTGGCGATGTTGAAAGAACATGCGATTCACGCAATGGCGCATATTACCGGCGGCGGTTTGTCGGAAAACATCATCCGCGTGATTCCCGATGGTCTTGGCCTGGAAATCAAGGCCAGCAACTGGCCATTGCCGCCGGTATTCCAGTGGCTGCAGAAAGAAGGCCAGGTTCCGAACAATGAAATGTGGCGCACCTTCAACTGCGGCATCGGCTTCGTGCTGGTGATTGCAGCCGATGATGTTGAAAGCATCGGTGCGGCATTGGCATCGCATGACTTGGCCCATTGGACAATCGGTGCCGTGGTCAAAGCCGCAGGCGAAGAACGCACGCATATCACGGAATAAAACGTGACGCTCAATCCGATCAAAAAACTGTCACTGCTTTTTGCAGTGTCGGTTTTTGTCATAACCTGGATTCATCCCCGCTGGCCCTTGGAACAAGGTCTGCACAGTTCCCTGACCCTGGTCGGCCTGATATGGCTGGCATGGCACACGAAAAAATATTCGATGAAGAATTGGGATTTTTTTCTGGTCTGTTTTTTCATCTCGATCCACTGCATCGCCGCCCGCTGGCTCTACTCCAATGTTCCGTATGACGAGTGGTGCAAAACCTTTTTCAATTGGTCGCCGCAGCAGGCATTCGGTTTCGAGCGAAACCATTTCGATCGCCTGATCCATTTTCTTTACGGCATTTGTTTCATGCCGGCGGTCGCGAATTTCATCCGCATGAAAAACAATATCCGCATCGGTTCCGCACTAGCGATCGCCTTGATGCTGATCATGTGCAGCAGCCTGGTTTACGAATGGGCCGAATGGGCGATTGCCGTGATGCTGTCTCCCGAACAGGCCGAAGCCTATAACGGACAGCAAGGCGATGTCTGGGATGCGCATATGGATATGCTGCTGGCAACGCTCGGCGCCTTACTGACCATCCCATTTTTGAAAAAAACGAACGGCTGAAAATCGATGACTAGCCAGCCCCCGGATCCACATTCGAATCGACGATCGTTCCGCATTGCCATACTCGCCTCAGGGCGTGGAAGCAATTTGCAGGCCATTTATTCCGCCTGCAAAAACGGATATTTACACTCGAAAATCGTGGGAGTGTTTTCCGACAAGCCGCAGTCTGGTGCGATTGCCTTTGCCAAGCAACAACATATTGATTTCGCAGCGATAAAACCTGCCAAGTTCAGCTCGCGTGAAGCCTACGATGAACACCTATTCAGCCTGATTGAGGCTGTTCAGCCTGATCTCATCGTTTGTGCCGGATATTTGCGCCTCATATCCGCCCCTTCGGTAGAAAAAGTGCAAGCACGCATGATCAATATCCATCCTTCATTACTCCCTAAATTTCCGGGTCTGCATACCCATGCCCGCGCCTTGGAAGCGGGAGAAACATGGCATGGAGCCAGCGTACATTGCGTGATTCCGGAACTCGATGCAGGCCCGGTGCTGTCGCAGGTTTGTGTGGAAGTACAGCCGGATGATACCGATGAAATGCTTGAACAGCGCGTACTTGCCAGGGAACATGCCCTATTGGTTGAAACCATCGTGGCGCTGGAAAAGGGGCGCATACTTTTACAAGCGCCACCTGAAAAACCCTTGCAACTCGATAGCCTCAACGGCCTGCAGGACAAATCATGAAAAACATTGTTCTCGTTTTTGCATTATTGCTTCCGGGTTTCGCCGAGGCGATTGTTTCAGTACCTCAGGAAAAAACGGCAAATTCTGCTGTTCGCGCGAAAGCATTCACTGCCAACTACGTGGTGTTTCGCAACGGAAAAGATCTGGGTACCGCCACGATCAAATATGCCGATGCCGGGAACGGCCGCTGGGAGTTGTCCACCCACACGCTGGGCACCGGAATTGCGGCAATCGCAGGTGTCGAGCTCAACGAACGGTCCCTGATTCGCTGGAATGACGGAAAACCCGAAACCATCGACTACAACTTCAGCCAGAAGGCCGGCTGGAAAAACAAGCAGCGCAGTATTTCCGTGAATGCTCAGAACAGGACCATCCTCAGCCAGGACAAGGAAGACAGCTACACCCTCAAATACCAAGCGGGGGTACTGGATCGCCATGCCATTACCGTGGCCATCATGCAGGATTTATTGCAGGGCAAGCGCGGCGACCTGAGTTATCCGGTCGCAGATCGCGATGAAATGAATAACCAGCTATATCGCCTGGTCGGCAACGAAAAACTGGATACTGCGCTTGGCGTATTGAACAGCGTGAAAGTGCAACGCATTCGTGAAAATCCGAATGGCAAGACCACGACGCTCTGGCTTGCACCGGACCGGCAATTTGTTCCGTTGCGCATACAGCAGAAAGAAGGCAATGGCGACGTGATTGAAATGCGGATTACCGGCCTTCGCTGATTACTGCAAAAACAAGCCATCACTATTGAATAGCCGATGGCGCTTTTGTTTACACATTCGTGAACGAAACATCCTGTAACAACTTTTGAAAAGCATAGCCTTTTCCGCGCTGGCAATTCCCTGAAAAAAGGGAGAGCATGTCCTCATTAACCGGGCAATACCGTTAATGCTATTGATATTCGGAATGAATATCGCACAGGGGATAGCGCATATGTTCGATCATTCAGTCATCGTCAACTCGATCCGTATTGACCTCGCCAAAACGACACTACTCGCCTGCTGGCTAGTCTTGTCGAGTCTGGTTGCGAATCAGGCCCAGGCTGATGAAAATCCACTGGAAGTAAGGCTTTCCACCGAAAGCAAATCGGTAAAGGTCGATGACTCGACCGAAATCAACGTCTTCGTTTCCAGGGAAAAAATTCCCGCCGCCGAGGCAAGGCTGAGATGGACGCAGACCGAAGGTCCGGCCAATGCAAGCTTGTTCCCCGGCAAGGGCAAGACAAATGCCAAGGGAATCGGACAACTTCGCATTGTGGTGCACACACCCGGCCAATATAAATTCCAGGCCGAAGTCTGCGGTCAATCCGATAGCAAGACCTTCTGCGAAAACCCCGCCAAGGCCGGATTTGAACTGGAAGCGAATGCCCCCGTTCCCGTCGGCGCAGAAAAAATTATTTTCGGTGCCGCCATTGCCGCACCGCTGGTGACCGGAACTACTAACCTCCAGTCTGATCCCAAGATAAAATTTGCATCGCTCACCGCGCAGACATCCACCAACATCGCCGGTGCGGTCAATACGAACATTCCACTGAGCGCCGTCTACCTCTACGGTGGAACCGGTTTTACCGGCCAAAGCGTCAACTGGACAGTGACACCTGCCGCCACGCTATCGAGTAGCAACACGCCAGTCAGCAGCGATGACGGACTCGTCAGCACAAACTTTCAGGCGACTGCCTCGGGCACCTACTTCGTTACTGCTACCGGTACCTGCCCCGGCAATCTATCTTCCGATGTTTGCGCACCTCCCACGCAGAATTTTCGCATCCAGATCAATGCCCCTTCATTAGTCAATATCAGCGGCAATTCGCAATCGGCAGGACCCGGGCTCGCCTTGGTGGCGCCACTGGTGGTTCAAGCACAGAACGCAGGCGTGGGAACGCCCGGCGTCAACATCACATGGACGGTTGTTTCGGGGTCCGCAACATTGGGCTCGCCAAGCACAGTCAGCAACTCCGTCGGACTGGCCAGCAATACAGTTACGGTCGGCGCAACCGTTGGGCCGATTGTGATACGCGCAGAACGCAGCGACGCCGCATCAACCTTCGTTCTGTTCAATGTGAATGCGGTTGCCCCGCAATTAAACCGCGCATCACCGGCGACAGTTTCCGGAAGCAGTTCAGGCAGTTTCAATCTCACGACATTTTCGAATTTTGCCGGCATCGCGAATAACTCCGGACAAATTTACTGGACCAGCAACATTCCCGGACAAACCAGTTTCAGCAGCGCAAATACCGCGATTGATGCAGCAGGTCGCAGCAACGTCACCGTCACGACCAGCCAAGGCGGCAGCTATCTGATCACTGCCTGCTGGAATCTTGCCGGCAGCGGCTGCAGCGCCGGTGACCCGACCATTACCTACACGATCAACAGCAACTCGCTGCGAATTGTTTCGGGCAATAGCCAGGCATTACCGGTATCGCAAATCTCGGCACCGCTCGCCGTGCAATTATTATCGGGCGGGTTTGCCAACCCGCAAACGATTGCGTGGTCGGTTACTGGCCCCGCCACTTTAAGCAATGCCACGACAAGCACGGACGGGGCCGGCAATAGTTCAAACACGCTTACGTTTACCGGCGCCGGCAATGCCATTGCAACTGCAAAATGGCCATCGGTCGGCGGCACCGGCCAAGCCTTCGAGAGCGTCAGTTTTAATTTGACCTCAAGCGCGAATGCATACCGCATCACTCCGAATTCTTCGCTGAATGTCGCCGGCACGCTTGGCGTTCCAAGCAATCTAAGCGTTGATTACACATTCAACGGGGCTGCCGCTACGAGCCTGGTCACTCAATGGAGCATTGTCAGTGGCCCGGGCGGTGGAACATTGGGCAGCACTACGGCAACCGTGACCGGGAGCGCAGACAGCGTCAATACCTTTACGCCGACTGTTGCCGGCGACTACCGCGTTCGCGTGCAAGGCAGTTGCCCTGCAACCGCCGATCCGGACTGTCCGGGTAACTCGGTGGAATTTCTGGTTAGTACCGCCAGCGCCTCGAGAACCCTGTATGTAGACTCCGGCAACAATCAGAGTGCAGCGACCAATGCGCCGTTTGCATTGCCGCTGGTCGTGCTGGCAAACGACAACGGTGCGCCTGTCAGCGGCATTGCGATTGATTGGGTTGTAACCGTTGGCGATTCGATTTTGTCCAGCGGAACCTCCATCACCGATGGCAGCGGTTTCGCCAGCGTCGATGTTACCGCCGGGCCGAGCAACGGGCTCACGACGATTACTGCCACGCGCCAGGACGAACCCTCGGCTACGGTAAGTTTCAATCTCAATGTCGGCACAACGACATACACACTGGCGGCAAATGGTTCGAATAATTACGATCTGCCGGTGGGTTATGGCCTTTATCTGTCGGCTAATTACACGATCAATGGCAGCCCGGCGGTCGGCTTGAATATCGCGTGGTCTGCGGCTTCTGGTTTCCTCACCGCGACCAGCGTACCGGTTGATGCCTCAGGCAATGCCGAAACCATTTATTTCCCGCCGAATGCTCCAGGTGTTTATACCGTCACCGCTTCGGCGGATTGCCCGCCGGGACCAGCGCCTCTTGCAGGCATGCAGGGGAATACGAAGGGAACTGGAACGACATGTCCGCCACCGGATGAAATTTTCACGATCACCGTCATCGACAAGACACTGGTTATCGATACTGGCGACAGCCAAAGCACACCATTGGCAACACCGTATTCGAGTCCGCTCACGGTACAAGCATTGAATGATGGTGTTCCGGTGCCCGGCATTGCGATTGACTGGACCATTTCCGGCGGTTCGGGCACGCTCACATCGACAACACCTTCGATCACCGATGCCAGCGGCATCGCGACAATGACCCTCGATGCAGGAAACGTCGCAGGGACAATCAGCGTCGAAGCCAACCGCCAGGATGTGTATTCCCCCGTCACGTTCAACTTGACCGCCACCGGCAATGTTTACGAACTGACGACGGTCAGTCCAAACGAGATCACCATCAATGTGGGCGATGTCGCCAATCTTGACGTCAATTATGTAGTCAACGGCGTTGCCGATACTTCACTCGAGACCCTGTGGAGCACGACTGGCGGAACACTGGGCAGCAGCAATGCGCCGGTGGATAGTGTCGGTGACAGCAGCAATACCTTCACCAGCGCTGTCACCGGTGATTTCACCGTCACGGTGGATGGCAGCTGCCCGGCCAGTCCGGATCCCGCCTGCCCGATTGCGCCGGTGACATTTATCATGCACGTGATTTCTGCCGCCCAGACGCTCACGATTAATTCCGGTAACAACCAGACCACTCCGCTCGGCACCAGCTTCGCTCTTCCTCTCGAAGTACTCGCTGAGGACAGCAGTGTACCGGCGAGCGATGTGACGATCGACTGGAGTATTACTTCGGGCGATGCCTCACTATCGAGTACGAGTAATTTGACCAATCTTTCCGGTCTTGCACAGATCACGGTGACTGCGACCGGCAACGCTGGCCCCATCCAGATTACCGCGACGAGAAACGACACCGGCAATAGCGTGGTATTCGACCTGGATTCGACATTCGCTCCGCAATTACTGGTTACCGGCGGCGACAATCAAAGCGGGCCGCCGAATACTCCCGCTGGCGCACCGATCGAAGTACAGCTCACCAACGGTGGCGGCATTGGCTTGCCGGACGTGAACATCGACTGGACTGTGTTGAGTGGTGATGCCGTGCTTGCCGCCGGCACCACGATTACCAACGGTAGCGGCTACAGCCAGGTCAATTTCGATTTCGGCAGCACGCCGGGTCCGATACAAATCCAGGCCAGCGCAGCGGGATTCGGCCTGACCGTGATCACCAACCATAATATTGTCGCCGCGACGCCAACATTGAACATCGCTTCGGGAAATAATCAAACCGCAGCACCGAGTACCGCATTCACGAACCCGCTGGTTGTACTTGCACAGAACAGCGGAATTCCAGCCAATGGCCTGACCATCAACTGGACCGTCACCAGCGGCGATGCCACCTTGTCGGCAGCCAGCAGCGTTACCGATAGCGCCGGGAACGCCACTATCGACGTCAATGCCGGCACCACGCTCGGACCTGTCGTGATAACCGCAGCGCGTGCCGATGATGCGAGCATTACGGCCAGCTTCACACTGAACATCAATACGGTCGCTCCGGCACTCGCACTCGCGCGCATTTCCGGAAACGGCCAGTCCGCCTTTATCAATACCGCGTTTGCATCGCCGTTGTTGGTAAATGCCACCAATAACGGCGTGGCAGATTCGGGTATCACGATTAATTGGGTACTCGCCTCCGGTAGTGCTGTGCTGTCTTCAGGCACCAGCATCACCGATGCCGCCGGTGACGCGAACATCACCCTGACAGCTGGCGCGACGGTCGGCCCCATCAGTATCACGGCAACCCGTGCCGACGAGCCCACCGCCACCGTGACATTCTCGCTGACCGGAAGTCCAACGCCGAACAGCACGCTGACAATAGTGTCAGGCGATGGCCAATCCGGCGTGATCGGCTCGACGGCAAACTCGCCATTCGTCGTCGTGTTGCGCGACGGTTTCGGGAATGCCATCGCGGGTCAAACCGTCAACTGGTCGGTGATTTCCGGTCCTGCCATTCTGGGTAGCGCATCGAGCAACAGCGATGCCGGCGGGCAAGCAAGCAATACCTTCACCTTCGGTGCCAGCACGGGTGCGGCATTGATTCGCGCCACTGCCTTTGGCGGAACACTCACAATCGACTTCACTGCAAATGCCGTGATGGTCAACCTCGCCGCCGCCAGCGGTAATGGTCAGGCCGGGCCGGTATCGACCGCCTTGCCGGTCGCGTTGACCGTACAAATTTCGCCGCCAGCGGGCGTGTACTCGGCAACCGGTTCCGGCACGCGAAAACCTCTGGCACTGAGCGGCGTTCCAATTACTTTCGCGGTGACGGGCGGCGGCGGATCAATATCCGTGATCAATGCCGTTACCAACGGTGCAGGCCAGGCATCAACCGTGCTAACCCTGGGACCGGCGGCCGGCATCAATACCGTGAGTGCAACAGTGGTCGGCGGCTCGACCACCAGCTTCACAGCAACCGGTTTGACGGCTGCGGTTGCCAGTGGCCTGACCATTGTTTCCGGAAATAATCAGGTACTCGATCCCGCTGTCACCTCATCGCCATTAACCGTCGAGCTACGAGATAGCGGCGGTGCCGTCATAGCCGGTGCGACGATCAACTGGACGACCACCGGCGGAACCCTGGCGAGTGCAAGCAGTATCACCAATGCTGCCGGCCAGGCGAGCAACACCATTCAACTCGGCGGTCTTGGCACCGTGCAAGTCAGTGCCACCGCACCGGCCTATGCCAGTGCACCGGTGGTATTCAATTTGAATCTCGCGATCTCGAATCTGACCGGACTTAACCCATTGCAAACCGAAGTGGCCAACGCCATCGACACGCTCTGCCCGGCACTGGCCGGCAGTACCTCGCTCAATGCACAGCAAAGTGATTTGCTGCAGCAATGCCAGAGTATTCTCGGTTCGGCCGGTATTGATCCGCAGGACACAATCAATGCGCTGGACGAATTGTTCTCCGATGTTGCATTGGCGCAAGCCAGTGCTTCCATGCTTGCAGCGCAATCGCAGTTCCAGAATCTGAAATCGCGCATCGCGGCATTACGCAGTGGCACCGGTGGTACTAGCTTCGGCGGTCTCGCCTTGAATAGCCCGGGCGGCAGTGTGCCGATTGCGGGTTTGCTGAATGCGCTCACCGGAGAATCCAATGCAGCGGGAACAGCGAACAACTCCGCCGACTTCGAACGCTGGGGTTTCTTTGCCACCGGCTCGATCGGCCGCGGCGAGGCCGAGGCGGGTTCGATCAATCCGGCGTTTGATTACGATATCAATGGCCTGAGTGCGGGTGTCGATTACCGCATGAGTGACCGCCTGATTGTCGGCGCAGCACTCGGCTTTACCCGTCAAGGCACCACATTGCCGGGCAGTGACGGCAGTGTCGATACCAGGGGTTGGAGCATGTCTGCCTACAGCACGTTCTACCAGCAGAATGACTGGTACGCAGACGGCGTGCTGACCTACGGAAAAAACACCTTCGATTTGCAAAGGCATATCAGTTACACCCTGCCCCTGTTCGGAGGCGGCTTCACCACGGTGGATCAGATTGCAAACGCCGATACGGACGGCAGCATGTTGTCAGCGGCATTCACCTTCGGTCGCGATTTCCAGAAAGGTGGCTGGGCGATCGGGCCGTATAGCCGGATTACGTACACGAAACTGGATTTCGATGCCTACGACGAATTACTGCTCGGAGGAAATGGTTCCGGCCTTGGTCTGCATATCGAGAGCCGCAGCCTGACCTCGCTGGCAACCATCATCGGCAGCAAATTTGCCTACAGTCATAGCACCGACTGGGGTGTGTTGATGCCGCATATGCAGCTGGAATGGGAACGCGAATTCAAGGACGATCCGCAATCGATCCAGGCATCGTTTATTTATGATCCGACCGGTACGCCGATTTCGGTAACAGGTGATCCCGAGGACAAGAGCTACTTCAGAATCGGACTGGGATTATCGATGATTCTGTCGCGTGGACGCTCCGGGTTTATCTATTACGAAAAAATGCTGGGGCGCGATAGACTGGATCAGGAAAACCTGTCGCTCGGATTAAGAATGGAGTTCTGAGAAATCGGCACTGAAAAGAAAAGGCAGCTTCCGCTGCCTTTTCCTTGATCCGTTTCGTACCCGCGGGTTCTGTCTGCAGTACCAGATTCAACCCGGCACGCGGCGAATCTTCGCGCCGAGCCCGCCGAGTTTTTCCTCGATGTTTTCGTAGCCGCGATCAATGTGGTAAATCCGGTCGATGATGGTTTCGCCCTTCGCGACCAGGCCAGCCAACACGAGCGATGCCGACGCACGCAAATCGGTCGCCATGATCGGCGCACCGGTCAGTGTTTCGACGCCGCGGATAATTGCAGTGTGTCCGTCAATCTGGATATCGGCACCCAGACGCATTAATTCATTCATGTGCATGAAGCGGTTTTCGAAAATCGTCTCCTTGATCACGCCGACACCATCGGCCATGCAATTCATCGCAGCAAATTGCGCCTGCATGTCGGTCGGGAAGGCCGGGTATGGCGCCGTGGTCAAGCTGACTGCTTTCGGACGCCTGCCATGCATGTTGATTTCGATGAAGTCGGCACCGGTGGTAATTTCGGCGCCGGCATCTTCGAGTTTTTGCAATACCACATCAAGAATTCCGGCACGGGTTTTCCGGCAAACAACACGACCGCCAGTCATTGCGCCGGCAATCAGGAAGGTGCCGGTTTCGATGCGATCCGGCATCACGTCGTAATGGCAACCACGCAGGCTATCAACACCTTCGATAATCATCTTATTGGTACCGGCGCCTTCGATCTTCGCGCCCATCGCCATCAGGCAATGCGCCAAATCGACGACTTCGGGTTCTTCGGCGCAGTTTTCCAGAATCGTGGTTCCTTTCGCCAACACGGCGGCGCTCAAGACATTTTCCGTACCCGTTACGGTGACCATGTCGAATACGTAGCGGCCGCCTTTCAAACGATCGCATTTTGCTTTCACGAAACCGTTTTCAACGACGACGTCGGCACCCAGGGCAATCAAGCCGCGAATATGTTGTTCGACCGGACGCGAACCAATCGCGCAACCACCCGGCAAAGACACTTCGGCATGGCCGTATTTCGCCAACAAAGGTCCGAGCACCAGAATCGATGCACGCATGGTTTTCACCAATTCGTAGGGCGCGACGGTATTGATCGGATGGGTAGGATCCACCGTGATCGTCAATTTCTCATCGATGCTCAGTTGTGCGCCAAGTGCGCCGAGCAAACCGACAGTCGTGGTCACATCATGCAGATGCGGCACATTGCCGATAGAGATCGGGCTGTCCGCGAGCAAGGTCGCGCACAAGATCGGCAGCACCGCATTCTTCGCGCCGGAAATCTGCACTTCGCCATTCAATACTTCGCCGCCGGTAACAATAATTTTTGCCATGTACTTTTCTTCTGGTTGAAAGTTTTAGTGAGAAGCCTGTGCTTCTTGCGGAGTCAGCGTGCGTAATGCCAGGGCGTGGATTTCACCGCCCATCAAGGTGCCCAGCGTCGCATAGACCATGCGATGTCTGGCCAGAGGCAATTTGCCCTGGAATGCCTCGGAGATGACGACGGCTTCGAAGTGCACGCCGTCTTCGCCCATTACCCGGGCTTCGGCGCCGGGCATGCCGGCAAGGATTAGGTCTTGGATCTGTTGGGCGTTCATGGGCGGCTTATGATTGTGGGGGGTTAAAAACAATGCATTGGATTACAATAGACGCACATGATACCGCCAACCCCGTATTGATGAACGCTAATCTGAAGAACGACGCCCTGACCGATGCCTCGCTGATCCAATGTGGCCAGCGCGTACTTTCGGTTGAAATTCAGGCGCTACACGCGGTTCAGAGCCGGATCGGCGCGGAATTTGCCCAGGCTTGCCGGCTGTTGCTGCAATGCCAGGGCCGGGTAATTTGCACCGGCATGGGCAAGTCCGGCCATATCGCTACCAAGATTGCCGCGACCTTGGCTTCAACCGGCACCCCCGCCTTTTTCGTGCATCCCGGCGAAGCCAGCCATGGCGATCTGGGCATGATTACCGATGCCGATGTGGTGTTGGCCTTGTCCAATTCTGGCGAAACCGAAGAATTGCTGATGATCCTGCCGGTACTGAAGCGTCAGGGTAATGTGCTAATCAGTCTCACCGGCAAGCCTGGTTCGAGTCTTGCGAATGCCGCCGATGTGCATCTGGATGTCAGCGTGCCCGAGGAAGCCTGCCCTCTGGGTCTGGCCCCAACTTCGAGTACGACTGCCGCTCTGGTGATGGGCGATGCGCTTGCTGTCAGCCTGCTCGAAGCCCGCGGCTTTACCGCCGACGATTTCGCCCGGTCGCATCCGGCCGGTGCGCTAGGCCGGCGTCTATTGCTGCATATCAGCGACATCATGCATGCCGGTAGTGAAGTGCCGCGTGTCGGCATCAACGCCACCGCCAGCGAAGCCCTGGTCGAAATGAGTCGCAAGCGTCTCGGCATGACTGCGATTGTCGATGCCGAAGATCGTTTGCTCGGTGTTTTCACCGACGGCGACTTGCGCAGGGCACTTGATGACGCGCAACTCGACCTGCGCAATACGCCGGTCAAGCAATTGATGGCACATTCGCCCAAAACCATTTCTGCCGATGCCTTGGCTGTCGAAGCGGCGCATTTGATGGAGCAATACAAAATCAACGCGCTTGTCGTGGTCGATGATGAAAAACATGTGGTCGGCGCTCTGAACATTCACGATTTGCTTCGTGCCCGCGTGGTGTAAAGATGGCACTGCATACATCCGAACTGCTTGAACGCGCCAGGAACATCCGCTTGGTCTGCTTTGATGTCGATGGCACCCTGACCGATGGCCGGCTGTATTTCGACAGCGAAGGTCGCGAAAGCAAAGCCTTCAATGTCCATGATGGCCAGGGTTTGCGTCTGTTGGAAGACAATGGCATCGCGGTAGCTTTCATCACCGCACGCACCAGCGAATCCGCCAGCGCGCGTGCACGCGATTTGCGTTTGTCGCATGTGTTCATTGGTGTAAAAGATAAAGCCGCCTGCCTGAAGTTGCTATGCGAGCGATTGAACATAACGACACAGCAAGCAGCCTTCATGGGCGACGATGTTCCCGATCTTGCCGCCATGAAACTTTGTGCCATGGCCTGCGTTCCCGCTAATGCCCATACTTGGATGTTTGACCATGCGGACTGGATCAGTTCGAAAAAATCCGGTGAAGGCGCGGCGCGCGAACTTTGTGACTTCATTCTCGAATCACAGGGCCTGATGCCGGCCATTCTCAAGAAATGGGGCGTCAACCCATGAGTCGCAGTGTTTGGACCATCCTGTTTTTCGTTCTGGCCGTTCTCACCAGCATCCTGGTATGGAATCTGCGCTGGAAACCGGAGATCAAGGCCGAAGGCCCTGCCCGATCCGACTACGTGCTTCACAATTTCGAAATGACCACCCTGGACGACAAGGGCAAGGAAGCCTTCACACTGAAGTCGCCATATCTCGAACGTGATCCGAATGGCAAAAGCCTGAGCATTCTGACCCCGAAGTTCAGCTTTCCGGACAATAACGGCGGCATGTGGCATGCCGAATCGGGCAATGCCTGGGTCGGCCCGAAAGCCGAAGAGGTACGCCTGCAGGACAAGGTCGAGATGTTCGGCCCCAAGACCGCCAGTGGTCAGCAAACCCGCTTCAGCGCTCCTCAATTGACCATTTTCCCAAAGAAAAATACCGCTGAAAGCAAGGATGTCGTGACCATTACGCGTGCCGACTCTATACTTCAAGGCCGTGGCCTGCAGGTGGATATGCAAGCCAAACGTTTTCAACTTTTAGCCGATGTCAAAGGACGATATGCGCCTGCTCGCCGTTAGTCTCACTCTTTTCGCCGCCTCGCTTACCCTTTCGCCAATGGCACTGGGCAAGTCCTCCGACCGCAACCAGCCGATGGACGTGCAGGCCGACAGCACCAATGCCGTGATGGAAGACAATAGCGATTCCACTTTGAATGGCAATGTTGTCATTACGCAGGGAACGCTGGAAATCAGATCCGACCGCGCCATCATTCATCGCCGTAATGGCGATATCGATAAAGTCACGCTGACTGGCAGTCCGGTGGTAATGAAACAGGTCAACGATTCCGGCGAACCGATGAATGCCCAGGCCGCAACCATAGTGTACACACTGAGTTCCGACCTGATTCTTCTCAGCGGCAATGTCAGCATCGAACAACCGCGCGGTTCGATGCGCGGCGAAAACGTCAAATATGACCTGAAAACCGGTCGCCTCGATGGCGGCGGTGACGGCAATCGCGTTTCCATGCGCATCATGCCCAAGACCAAAGCACCAGCAGAAGCCAAACCCTGATGTTACATGCACGTGGTCTGCGCAAGCGCTACAAATCGCGCGAAGTCGTACGCGACTTCGGCCTGGATTTAAACCCGGGGGAAGTCGTCGGTTTACTCGGCCCCAATGGTGCGGGCAAGACCACCTGCTTTTACATGATCGTGGGCCTGGTGCCGGCAGATGCCGGTGAAATCTATTTCAACGACCGGCTGATCACCGGAATGCCGATGCATGAGCGCGCACAACTGGGCATCGGTTATCTGCCGCAGGAAGCTTCGGTTTTTCGCAAACTCACCGTGGCCGAAAACATCATGGCGGTACTTGAGCTTCGCAAGGAACTCAGCGGCGCCGAACGCAAAAAAGAACAGGAAAGCCTGCTCGAAGAATTGCATGTCACGCATGTCGCGAAACAGATGGGCGCCAGTCTCTCTGGCGGCGAACGCCGTCGTGTCGAAATTGCCCGTTCCTTGGCGGCAAATCCCCGCATGATCCTGCTCGACGAACCCTTCGCCGGCGTTGATCCGATTTCCGTGGCGGAAATCCAGAAAATCGTCATGCATTTGAAACACCGCGGCATTGGCGTACTGATCACCGACCACAATGTGCGTGAAACCCTCGGCATCTGCGATCGCGCCTATATTCTGAATGCCGGCACCGTACTCACTCAAGGCACTCCCGAAGCCATCCTGGAAAATCCGGATGTACGCCGTGTTTATTTGGGCGACAAGTTCCGCCTGTAAATTATTTTATCGCCGCTTCCCGTGTACGCACCGCTTATGTTTTACTGTGCATGATGAAACCGAGCCTGCAAATTCGACAAACGCAATCGCTTACCCTGACGCCACAATTGCGTCAGGCGATACGCCTGTTGCAGTTGTCGAGCGTCGAGCTGGAAACCGAAATCTCCGAAGCGCTTGAAAGCAATCCCTTGCTTGAAGTGCTTGATGACAACACCGGCGACGGCGATGAAATGCCGACGGAAAACATCATCGAAACACCGGTCGAAAGCAGCGACAAGGAACAAGCCGATAACGAAATCGATGTGATCGAAAGCAGCGAGGAATTCGACTGGTCCGACGACGAGCCGCGTAGTTCGGGAACGAAAAGCGATGATTTCGAAGGTGAACTGGGCACTGCCGCACCGATGGATTTATGCCAACACCTGCTATGGCAGCTGCGTTTAAGCCATTTGTCGAAACGCGATATCGCCATCGGCGAAGTCATCATCGAAGCGATCAATGGCGATGGCTACCTGCTTGAAACTCCGGAAGCGATCCAGCAGGCACTGCTGCCTGAAGTCCATGCCGAACTGCAGGAAATCAATACCGTTTTACAACTGATTCACCACTTCGATCCGGTCGGCGTGGGTGCAAAGAATCTTTCGCAATGCCTGTCTATCCAGTTGCAGGTTTTGACACCAGACACTCCAGGTTTGAATCTCGCGAAAAAAATCGCGTCGGACCATCTTGAAGCCCTCGCCAGAATCGGCTCGGAAAAACTGGCCTCGCAATTGAAAGTGTCGCAGGCGGACATGCAGGAAGCAGTCGCATTGCTGAAAAGCCTGGATCCCAAACCGGGCCTCCAGATCAGTTCCGACGTACCCGATTACGTTGCCCCAGATTGCATTGCCAGCAAACAAAAAGGTGTCTGGCAGGTCAGTCATGCAAAAGGCAGCCAGCCAAGAATCGGTATCAATCGCCATTACGAAAACCTGATTGGAAAGGCCAGCCGCGAAGATGATTCCTATCTGCGCGGGCAATTGCAGGAAGCACGCTGGCTGATAAAAAGTCTCGATTCGCGTGCAGACACTCTTCTGCGGGTAGCAAGATCCATCGTGCGGCAACAGAGTGGATTTCTCGAACATGGCGCACAGGCAATGCGGCCTCTCACGTTGCGCGAGGTCGCCGAAGAACTGGGCCTGCATGAATCCACGATTTCACGCGCGACGACCCGTAAATACCTCCGCACACCGCGCGGCACTTTCGAGTTCCGCTATTTTTTCAGCTCCGGAATAAGCAATAGTGATGGCGGCGGAACTTCCGCCACTGCAATACAGTCCATGATTCGCAAGCTGATTGAAGCGGAAAATCCGCGCACTCCACTCAGCGATGCGCGGCTGGCAGAATTACTCAAGGCGGAGGGTATTCCCGTGGCCCGCCGCACGGTTGCGAAGTACCGTGAAGCCATTCATATAGGCTCTTCCAGCGAGCGCCAACGCCTGGGTTGATGCTGTCAGTTAAAACTTCGTGAATTACATTCGTGAATTAAAAGAGAATGTAAAAAAAGTTTACAAGTTCTCACAAATTCTTCTCCACAAAACACGAATTGTGGCGTAGTGTAACCATTGCAGGCGAAGTTGCTTGTCACTCGACAGGAGGAAGGAATGAAATTAGATATCAATGGTCACCAGGTTGAAGTCACCACCGCCCTACGCGATTACGCACAAGAGAAAATAGGGCGCCTGTCGAAACACTTTGATCACCACCTCGATGCACGCATGATTCTTTCGGTTTCCAAACTGGACCATAAAGCCGAAGCCACTCTTCACACTACCGGAAAAACCCTTTTTGCCGATGCCATTGCACCCGACATGTACGCAGCAATCGATTTGCTGGCCGACAAACTTGATCGCATTGTCCTGAAACAAAAAGAAAAGATGACCGACCATCATCGAGGTGATTCACAGGCAAGAGCCGAGACTTTCGGCTAAACCCCACTCAACCCCGACACAAACCCCGATTATTCGGGGTTTGTTTTTTTATGGGCTTGAAAGTCGCTGCATTGCATTGAAAAATCCGGCGTGTTCGTACCCTCTCTCCGGCCAGCCCCGGCAGGCGAATGGGAAAGCATTGCCAGTCTTCGGCTGCAATGCCAAGCTAAGGGGAAATCACACAAGCGTGCGCATCATGCTAAACCGCATCACCACCCGCGAAGTATTCGAACAATTGCAGGAACGGCTCAGCCTTCGCTGGATCGCCTCGCCAGCCGGTGGTGAGCGTGTGCTGGAACGTAATGAAACACTATCGCGGCGGCCCTCGTTAGCCGGTTATCTGAATGTAATTCATCCCAACAAGATCCAGATTATCGGGGCTTCGGAATTACAGTGGCTCGACAGCCTTGATGCACGCCAACGCTGGGAGACACTCGAGAAAATTACCGGCTTCAATCCAATGGCCCTGGTCATCACCCAGAACCAGAGCTGCCCGACCGATTTGCGGACTGCCTGCGAAGAATCCGGAACACCATTATGGGTCTCCGCCAAACGCGGGCATGAACTGCACAATCATCTGCAATATCATCTTGCACGTTCTTTGGCACCCCGCGTCAGCCTGCATGGCGTCTTCATCGAAATTTATTCGATCGGCGTACTCATTACCGGCGAAGCAGGTGCCGGCAAAAGCGAGTTGGCACTCGAATTGATTTCGCGTGGACATCGTTTGGTGGCCGATGATGCTCCAGAATTCACACTGATTGCACCCGATGTGCTCGACGGTACCTGTCCCGAAATGTTGCAGGACATGCTGGAAGTTCGCGGCCTGGGCCTGATGAATATCCGGCAAATGTTTGGCGATACCGCCGTGAAGCGCAATAAATACCTTCGCCTGATCGTGCATCTGCTGAAACTCAGCGATCACGACTCCGATCACATGGCACGACTCACGGGCGAGACCGATGCCCGCCCCGTGCTGGATCTAAGGGTTCCGGTATTCAATCTACCGGTCGCACCGGGCCGCAATCTGGCCGTACTCACCGAAGCGGCGGTTCGTTTACACTTGCTGCGCAGTAAGGGAGAAGACCCTGCCGCAGCCTTTCTTGCACGTCACACAGCCTTCCTGGAAGCCGGTAGTCACGAATGAATACGATCAAGCCAGTTCTTACCGTCGTCAGCGGCTTGTCGGGCTCCGGCAAAAGTATCGCACTGCGCACACTCGAAGATCTTGACTATTACTGCGTTGATAATTTGCCGGCCGAACTGCTGCCCGATTTCGTAAAAAACCTGACCCGCGACGACAAGCAACGCTCGCGACTTGCCGTGAGCATCGATGTCCGCAATCACAGCTCGGATTTGAGCCGCGTGGGCGAATGGCTTTCGGCAGTCGGTGCGCTCGGGTTCGATTATCGTCTGGTGTATTTCGATACCGCCGATGCGGCATTGATCAAGCGTTATTCCGATACCCGCAGACGACACCCCTTGTCGCACGATGGTCTCGCCTTGTCCGATGCGATTGCACGGGAACGCGAATTACTACGCCCCTTGAGAGCGCTGGCGGATATCGTGATCGATACCAGCGACATGAATGTTCACCAGTTGCGGAAAGCCGTCCTTGGCGAGCTGGAAGCGGGTACCAAGCGACAAGTTTCCCTGTTGTTCGAATCCTTCGCCTACAAACGCGGCATTCCAGGCGATGCCGATTTCGTTTTTGATGCCCGTTGTTTACCAAACCCGCACTGGGATGCCGCGCTACGCCCCCTGTCCGGCCGTGATTCGGCGGTCCGCGATTTTCTTGAAGAACAACCCAGCGTAATCGAGTTCGTTGACCAGATTTCGGTGTTTCTCGATACCTGGTTGCCGCGCTTTGAATCCGAAACCCGCAGCTACGTTACCGTTGCCTTTGGCTGCACCGGCGGCAAGCACCGTTCGGTCTATCTGGCGGAGAAACTGACTCAACACTTCCGGCAAGGCGGTCGTGAAAATGTACTCACCTTCCATCGAGAGCTTGAATAATGGCGGTCGGGGTTTTGCTAATGGCGTATCCCGGTTATGGCCAATCAGTTCTGCAAGCTGCCCGACAAATAAATGGCGTCAATTCGATCACGATCATCGCTCATGAAATACAGACCGACCTGGATGACAATGCACAATTGATTGCCGCCAGTGCGGCCTTTCGCAAAGTCGAAAGCAGCGATGGCGTATTGATTCTGGTTGATTGTCCGGGCGGAGTCGCCGATAAAACCGCGGCCCGGCTGGCGCAATTCGGCACACCGGTAAAGCGGGTCAGCGGTTTGTCTTTGCCAATGTTGCTCCGTGTAATGCATTATGCAGAACAGGACCTGGATGAACTTGCCCGCACAGCCGCTGCTGGTGGACGTAACGGAGTGGTGATCGATCATGCTTGAACACGAAGTAACAATCACGAATCCCACCGGGCTGCACGCTCATGCCTCCGCCAAACTGGTGCAGATTCTCGCCCCGTTCAAGAGCCAGGTAACGCTGAGCGGCAAAGGTCGCGAGGTCAATGCCAAAAGCATCATGGGCGTCATGCTGCTGGCTGCGGGCCCGGGTACCGTGCTGAAAGTCAAAGTAAATGGCGATGACGAAGTCGAAGCACTGCGAGTCGTGCAACAATTTTTTGCCGAGATGTGATTTTCGATTTTGCGTTCTAGGAGCGTCCTTCAGGCGCGACAGGGAATTGCACAACCGATGTAATTAAAAATCGCAGAGGATAAATCCAATCACTGATTGAGCCTTCCCTGCAATTCATTCGCGCCTAAAGGACGCTCCTACAAAACCAAAAACAAAAGGCTGGGCATCTGCGCCGTATCAGCCGATAATACGCGGGCCAACCAGGGAGCCACCCATGGCCGAAGCCATTCGCCACGATAAAACCGCGCGCCAGCTGCGTCTGTTGTCAGACGCACTCGATACCGGTCGCCTGGGCCCCGTGCGTCGTTTGGTGAATTCGCTGTCGCCGGCCGAAATCGGCAATCTGCTTGAATCCCTGCCTGCCACCAAACGCGGCGTGGTGTGGGGCCTGGTCGATCCTGAAGATGACGGTGAAGTGCTGGTGCATGTGGGTGAAGATGTCCGCGAGTCGCTGCTCGCCGACATGGACCCCGATGAAATCGTGGCAGCTGCCGAGACGCTGGATCTGGATGACTTGGCAGAACTGATCGAAGACCTGCCCGACACGGTTATCGAAGAAGTACTGAAGTCGATGGATCGCGAAAATCGCGAACGTCTCGAACAGGCTTTGTCCTATCCGTACGACAGTGCCGGCCGTTTGATGAACCCGGATGTGATCACCGTGCGTACCGACGTCACGGTGGATGTGGTGCTGCGTTATCTGCGACTGCGTGGCGAAATACCAGAACACACCGATTATCTTTTCGTGGTGTCACGCCGTCATCAATATCTGGGCCGCGTTGCCGTTTCGTCCCTGTTGATTTGCGATCCGCTCACGCCGATCAATGAACTGATCGACGACGAGCAACCCGCAATTCCGGTAAATACCGATGCCAATCAGGTGGCAACGCAATTCTCGGATTACGACTGGATTACTGCACCGGTTGTGGATGAAAACAATATTTTGCTTGGTCGCATCACCATCGATGACGTGGTGGACATCATTCGCGAACAAGCCGAACACCAGGCCATGGGTGCAGCCGGTCTCGACGAAGACGAAGATCTGTTCTCGCCGGTTCCACGCGCGGCAAAACGTCGCGCCTTGTGGCTAGGTATTAATTTGTTGACCGCTTTTTTGGCTTCGTGGGTAATCGGGCGTTTCGAAGCAACACTGCAACAAGTCGTCGCACTTGCGGTATTGATGCCGATTGTCGCCAGCATGGGCGGTGTGGCGGGTACGCAAGTATTGACCCTGATGGTGCGCGGTATTGCACTCGGTCAAGTCGGTGTCGGCAACTTGCGAGCCTTGATCGCGAAGGAAGTTCTTGTCGGTGTGCTCAATGGTCTTGTCTGGGCCTTGGTAGTCGGGGTCGTCTGCGCACTGTGGTTCCAGGATGCCAAACTGGGCCTCGTCATTGCCGGTGCGATGACCATCAATCTGGTCGCTGCAGCGCTTGCGGGCGTTTTGGTACCCATCACCTTGAAACGCATGAATATCGACCCCGCCCTCGCTGGCGGCGTCGTGCTGACCACCTTTACCGACGTGATCGGCTTCCTGTCTTTCCTCAGCCTCGGCACACTGATTTTGTTGAAGTAAGCGTTTTTGCTGAACGGAAAATTCGAAGCTACGCAATCTTCACCCTGAATCTGCGAACCTTTTGCCTATCCGGTTGCCTCTAACAGGCAACACACAGGAGATACGCATGAATCGTCGAAACATCCTCAAAAGCCTCGCTGCCATCACGGCATTATCCTGGCTGGGCAATTCGAACGCCGCGACCACACCGGTCCAGACAATTATCAGACCTTTGAAAAAATCCAAAGCCGAATGGAAAAAACTGTTGCCTGCTGCATCGTATGACGTGTTGTTTGAAGAAAATACCGAACGAACCAATTCCAGCGAATTGAACAAGGAGCATCGGGCCGGCACGTTTGTCTGCGCAGCCTGTTACCTTCCCCTGTTCAGCAGCAACGCCAAATTCGACAGCGGTACCGGCTGGCCAAGTTTTACCTATCCGATAGAAGGCCATGTCGCGACGAAAAATGATTACAGCCTGATTTGGCCGCGTACTGAATACCATTGCGCTCGCTGCAGCGGTCATCAAGGCCATGTGTTCGATGACGGCCCGAAACCCACTGGTCAGCGTTGGTGTAATAACGGCGTTGCATTGAAATTCATTCTGAAAGGCAGCCCGCTGCCTGCGCTGAGGGTTTGACATGAACAAATTTTTTTCAAAAATGCTGCTTGCACTGGCAGTAACGGGCTTTTCCGGCTTCGCTTTTTCGACCGTGATCGTGACGCTTGATGACGGACCGGCAAAACCGGCAGCCGGACTTGAAACCGCCATCTTTGCCGGTGGTTGCTTCTGGTGTACCGAATCGGATTTCGACAAAGTGCCCGGCGTGGTTTCGACGACCTCCGGCTACACCGGCGGAACGGTCAAAAATCCTACATACGAACAGGTATCCGCTGGCGGCACCGGCCATGCGGAATCGGTATTGGTGACATTCGATCCGAAAAAAATCAGCTACGCAAAGTTACTGAAAGCCTATTGGCTCAGCATAGATCCGTTGACCGCGAACCGGCAATTCTGCGATGGCGGCCATCAGTATCGCAGTGCCATTTTCTACCTGAATGAAAATCAGAAAAAACAGGCATTGGCCTACAAGAAATCACTGGAAGACAGCCATTTTTTCAAGCAACCGATTGTTACCGAGATTACGGCAGCCTCCGAATTCTATCCGGCGGAAGACTATCATCAGGATTACCACAACAAGAATCCGATTCGTTATAACTATTACCGGAATTCCTGTGGCCGCGATGCACGCTTGAAAGAGGTATGGGGAAAGAAGGGATAACAAATACGCTGGGGCGAAAAGAGTTGTCGTAAACAGGGCGCACGAATAGCGCCCCTACGATTTTCCCTGCTCTTTCAGGGTAAGCGCCACTTTGTTGCGCAGATAGGCGGGCTCCAGAACGTCTGCCGCCATCATGTTGTCAGAGAGATAATCTCGCGTTGCCAATCGCGCCACATCGGCAGCATGTGGCAACGCGTCGGCACGACAAACAATCAATCGTGATTTCAGGTTCGTTTCAAGCACGGCATTGCTTGCCGAAAAGCCGGTTCCGACACCGATGATCGAGCCGGAAAATTCAGAACTGAAAGCTTCGGGAGCGATCAGGGTTTCCTCTCCTGCAGCAACCACCAACCCGTCTTCTTCCAACCGGAATTCGGCACAGTAAATTTCACCCATTCGGGCATCGATCGCGGCGAGTATTCGCCCGGTCTTTTGGTCTGCACCCTGCATCGCCAGCGCGGCCAGGGTGGATATCGGCAGTACCGGCTTATCGAGTGCCAGCGCGATGCCCTGCACCAAAGCAACGGCAAGTCGCACGCCGGTGAAGGCACCGGGGCCGATACCGACCGCAATGGCATCGAGTTGCGATTTCCCGATACCAGCCTCCGCAAGCAACTGCTCTGCCCAAGGCAATACCAGTTGCGTGTGTTGTTTGGGAGCAATTTCAAAACGCTCGCTGACTTCACCGTCAATATACAAAGCAACCGAACATGCCTCGGTAGCCGTTTCGAATGCGAGTAATTTCATGGCCAAATTTCCTGGGTATCCAGCGCTTCCCGTTCCATCGGTAAATGCTGATTCGCGAAAAATGCCTGCACGTCGGCCAGCACGCGTGTTCGCGGCAGCGGGGGCAAACTATCGAGAAAAATCCGGCCATAGGATTTGCTGATCAGCCGTTGATCGCACAGAACAAGCACTCCGCGATCTTCATGACTGCGAATCAGACGGCCGGCACCTTGCTTGAGTGCGATAACCGCCTGCGGGATCTGTTCATCGCGAAAGGGATTGCCACCGTTGCGGCGAATGACATCCAGCCGTGCTTCGAGTACCGGATCATCGGGCGCAGCGAACGGAAGACGATCGATAACGACCACACTGAGTGCTTCGCCGATCACATCTACCCCTTCCCAAAAACTCGCTGCGCCGAGCAAAACGCCGTTGCCGGATGAGCGGAACTGTTCCAGCAATACGGTACGCGGCGCCGTGCCTTGCACAAACAAGGGCCAAGGCGAATTTTTCAGGGCCTCGCTGGCTTCGCGCAGGGCGCGGTGCGAAGTGAACAATAAAAATGCACGACCTTGTGATGCTTCCAATACCGGCCAGACGGCATCGACCACCGACTTGCCGTAATCGCGGGTATTGGGTTCCGGCAGATTTTTCGGCAAGTAGCACAATGCCTGCTCTGCCCATTCGAACGGACTTTGCTCCAGTATCGTGCGAGGTTCCAGCAAGCCCAGGCGATGTGCGAGATGTTCGAAATCGCCTTCGACAGCCAGCGTGGCAGAGGTAAAAATCCATGCCGCTCGACTCTGTTCGCGATACTGGCGCAAAGGCGCTGAAACATCGAGCGGCGTACGCTGCAAACTGAAACCGCGCTGGGTAAGTTCATACCAGCGGACATCGTCATCATCGCCGACATTCATCCAGCGTTCGATACGCACATAGGCATTGTCGGCACGCGCGCTGCAGGCGGCGAAACCCGGGCTCGCTTCAACGAGAGGCTGCAGTGCTTCACAAAGACTCTGCAGACTTGCACGTAATTGTTCAAGCGCAAGGCTTGCCGGTTCATCGTGCAGGACGCGCGACTGATTGCCGCGCTGTGCAAAATTATTCAGAGCCAGCCGCAATTCTCGAACCTGATGCTCGATAGTACGTACCGGCTGCTGGATCGTCGCCAATGCCGAAGGTACTTCCTTGCATTCCGCCAGCGTGTCGCGCGCCAAATCGACCAGTTGTCGCGCGCTGATATTCTCGCCAAAAAACTGCGCCGCCAATTCGGGAAGCTGATGTGCTTCGTCAAGAATGAAAGTGGAGGCACCGGGCAGGATTTCGCCGAAACCTTCCTGCTTGATCGCAAGATCGGCGAGCAACAAATGATGATTGACGACGACAACATCGGCCGCCTGTGCTTCCTGCCTCGCCTTGACGACAAAACATTCCGACCAGAAAGGGCATTCGCTGCCCAGACAATTCTCCGCATTCGACGTTATTTGCGGCCATAGCGGCGAGTCTTCCGGCAAATCCGACAACTCCGCCAGATCGCCGCGTTTGGTCTTGCCGCTCCACGCCGTGACGCGCTGGAATTGCGCGACCACGTCGCGGCTGGCAAATTTCGATTCACCCCTTGCCTGCTCCATGCGGTAACGACACACATAATTGGCACGGCCTTTAAGCAATGCCGTTTTCAGATTCGCACCGAGCGCTTCGCGCACACGCGGTAAATCGCGGTGATACAACTGATCCTGCAATGCCTTGGTGCCGGTCGAAATAATCACGCGTTCGCCGGACAATAATGCAGGCACCAGATAACCATAGGTCTTGCCGGTACCGGTACCGGCTTCGGCAATCAGTGTTTCCTTGTCGTCGATAACATCTGCAATCGCCTGTGCATAACGCTGTTGCGCAGGACGCGCGACGTAGGACGTCAATTTTTTTGCCAGCGGACCATCATCAGACAAAGCCAGCCTGGTACGTTTTGCTAAATCTGACACTTCAATCCCGGAATAAGTTTAGTAACGCGGCGGTGGCGTGACGGTACATTTGGTAATTTGCTGATCGGCATGCTGTGCACCGGCAATATCGCGCTTGGCAGTGCGTGCAAACGAAAGTGTTTTCCAGTTGCGGCGACACAAGGCGCCCAGCTTGGGGCCTTTTTCATAGGACAGCATGGCGGAAGTTTCCGCCTGGGCCCAGTTCTTCTTCAGCAGGAACAACTCTGCCTGCCACTGCAATAAATCCGGATCCATCGTTGAAATTTTCAATGCCAGATCGATCGCCGCCTGTGCGGCAACAAGATCTTTCCTTGCTTCCGCCTGCGTGGCGGCATTGCGTAAATCTTCCACTTGCGGGTCCCGCAAAGGGGCAACGGTCAAATCGTTGCCCAGCAAGCCGGCCGAACGAATTTGCGCCACCATCGACTCGGGCGTCAATGACGTCGCGGCGCCGGTTTTTTTCGGCGTTGTCGGGCCGCATGCCGTCATCGACAGGAATAATAAAGTCACGATTACAAAACGCATGGATTACTGCTCCTGTTTTTCCGGTGTTGCCGGCTGCGCCTCCGGCGCATCCTCGCCGAGCTTGAACCAGTCAAGCCAGGAACTTTCAACACAGGTTTTATGTTCTTTCGGCAGATAGCCGGATACAAATGCCGCACGTCGCGCATTCGGACAATTCTCTTCCGTCGTCGCGTAATCGGTAGCGTCCAGCCACGCCCATTCAATGCCTTCGCCACTCACGGTCAAGGGTTGTGTGGGCAATTTTGAAAACAGCGACGACCAGATTTTCATCGCGCCGGTAGCACCATACAAACCGGTCGTTTTATTTTCATCATTACCCACCCAGACAACGGCAAGATGGTCGCCGGTGTAACCGGCAAACCAGCTGTCACGGCCATCGTTGCTGGTACCGGTTTTTCCGGCTGCCTGCAAAGGGCCCAGGCCATCGGCAAGCAAGGCACTGCCGGTACCATTGGTGACCACTTGTTGCAGACCCAGTGTGACCAGACGTGATGCGATTGCATCGCCTTCCTGTGCGGCATTGGAATTGAAATCGTAACGATTCACCGCTTTGCCTTTCGGATCCAGCACGCCACGCACGGCACGCAGGGGCTGTATGCGACCGCCGGATGCGAGGAATTGATACATCTGCGCCATCGAGAAAACGCTCAAATCGACCGAGCCGAGAATCAGCGAGGGGCGTGGTTCTGACTGCAAGCCGCCGAGTACTTTCAGCAACTCGCTTAAACGGTCTGGCCCTACTTCCATGCCGACGCGTACCGTCGCCTGATTGTAGGAATGGGCGAGCGCAGACGACATCGTTACGGTGCCATGGCTTTTGCCATCGGAATTGCCCGGGCGCCAGGTTTTGCCATTCGGCTGGGTAATTTCAACCGGGCTATCGTCCACCCAGCTGGCAAGCGAATATTGATCCGGCTGGGCAAATGCCAGCAGGTAAACAAAAGGCTTCAGCAAGGAACCGACCGGACGCTGCGCTTCCAGCGCACGATTGAAGCCGGGTTGATCGACGTTCTTGTTGCCCACCATGGCCAGCACTTCACCGTTTTGGCTGTCGGTCACCACCATGCCGGCCTGCAGTGTCGGCCCCTGCTTGCGCTGGATCTTGCCGAGGGTATCGATCACCGCTTTTTCCGACAGCATCTGCACCGAAGGCGCGAGCGACGTATGCACAGTCATGCCGGCGCCTTTCAGCGCATCGGCGGGATAGTCGCGTGCCAGTTGGCGGCGCACCAGATCCATGAAAGCGGGATTCCGGTTTTTTGCAACGCCGGGTTTGGCACTTACGCCCAGCGGGGTGGCATTTGCACGTGCCGCTTCGGCCTTGGTAATCAATCCCAATTCTTCCCAGACACCCAGAACGGTGGCACGACGAACCAGCGCGCGTTCGGGATGCTTGCGCGGATCCCAGTAAGCCGGGCCCTGAATGATTCCGATCAGCAAGGCCATGTCTTCGGTACGAAGTGAATTCAGATCCCGGCCAAACCAGAACTCGGCTCCGGCAGCGACGCCATGCACCGATTGTTCACCCTGCTGTCCAAGATAAACCTGGTTCAAATAGGCTTCGAGAATTCGCTTCTTGTCAAAACGCGCTTCGATGATCAATGCATACGAAGCTTCTTTTACCTTGCGGGATATCGTTTTGGTATTGCTCAAAAACAGGCTGCGAACCATCTGCTGTGTCAGCGTACTGGCGCCCTGTTCGAATTCGCCTTCGCGAAGATTCACCCAGATCGCACGCATCAGGCCCTTGGGGTCGATGCCGTGATGATTTTTGAAATTGCGATCCTCGACGGCCTGCAGACCGGAAACGATCAAGGGCGGCACTTCTTCCAGCCGCACCAAACGACGTTCTTCCTCGGTATTGCCATACAAGGTAGCGATGCGCGCGGGATCCAGACGGGCACTATCCAGCCGTCTTTTTTTCGCGGCATCGACCACCGATACCACTCGCCCTGCACTGATCACCACTTGCAATTGGCGCTCGCGTACCGGGCCATCCATATCGACGAATGAGCGTGTGGCCAGGGTAAATTTTCCGCCATCGCGCTTGAAAGTGCCCGGCAATTGACCGACGCCATCATTGCGATACGAAGCCGCAGTCAGCTCGAGTTCCATTGCTTCGGGATTCAGGCGAACACCTTCAGCGAGCAATAAGGGCCGGGCGAAAATCCGGGTAGGCACTTGCCATTGCAATTGCGCGAACTGTTCTCGCACCTGCTTGTCCAGCTGCCAGAT
Source organism: Pseudomonadota bacterium (assembly GCA_029560515.1). GTDB lineage: Bacteria > Pseudomonadota > Gammaproteobacteria > Xanthomonadales > Xanthomonadaceae > Arenimonas. Next base: position 1,607 of record JAKQKT010000041.1, on the reverse strand, counting down.
GTAAGGGCCGCCAATACCAATCATCAGGCCAAGAACGAGCAGGCCAATACGCCAGGACCAGGTCCAGAATCGGGAACGGAGGCTTGGGATTTCTTCGGAAGGAGCGTTTAGGGTCACGGACATGGATAATGTTGGTTTCCGGAAGTTTATCAGGCTCTGTCGCGAGTCTGGATTTTTCATGGTGTGTTTGGACAATAAATTACCGAACTAATTCAGATTTGATGAGAGACCGATTTATATACCACTACCGACGAAGCCGAAGCCTGCTGCAACGGGGTTTGCGCAGCCTGCGCGTGCGGGGCCTGAAAGCAAGCCTGGCCATGCTTTCGCCACGCCTGAAGAAGCCTTTGAAGCAAGATCGCGCGGAACCGGAACTGCGCTTTCCAGGCCCGGCCGACATTGAGAGCCTGAACAAGGCAGATTTCGGCTGCGCAAGGCCCTGCGCCAGCTTGATCATTCCGATACACGACAAGCTCGACTTGACCCTGCAATGCCTCGCCAGTCTGCGGCTTCATCCGAATCACGCGAGCTTTGAAGTCATCATCGTCGACGATGCCTCGACCGATGCGAGTTTTGATTTTTTATCGGGAATCCAGGGCTTGCGGCTGGTGCAAATGCCCGAACAAAGCGGCTATGTTTTTGCCAGCAACAAGGGCGCGGAACAGGCCCGTGGCGAGATGCTGGTGTTTCTGAATAACGACACCGTTGTGCAAGCGGGATGGCTCGATGCCTTGCTCGAAACATTCGAGCAGTTCCCGGACACCGGCATTGCCGGTGCAAAACTGCTGTATCCGAACGGCCTTTTGCAGGAAGCCGGCGGTGCGGTTTTCAAGGATGGCAGCGTCTGGAATCACGGGCGTTTTGAACAGGCTGACAACCCGCGTTTCAACCATGTTCGCGAAGTCGACTATGTTTCAGGTGCGGTACTGGCCATTCGCAAGACTGTCTTCGACGATCTGGCCGGATTCGATTCGCATTTTGCGCCGGGCTATTTCGAAGATACCGATCTGGCAATGCGCGTGCATGCCCGAGGTCTGAAAATTCGCTACCAGCCTTTTTCCCGTGTGGTGCATATCGAGGGGGCAACTTCGGGTACAAGACTCGACAGCGGGATGAAGGCATTCCAGATCCCGCACCAACTCAAATTTGCCGAGCGCTGGCGTTCAGTACTTGCCAACTACCCTGCACGACCCGACAACGAATCGGAAAGCAAGGCGCTGGTGTTCACGTCTTCCCGAAAAAAAGTCCTGATCCTCGACGAACACACGCCAAAACCCGAGCAGGATTCCGGCTCGCTGCGTCTTTTTCAATTGATGCGAGTCCTGCAACGGCAAGACTGCGACATCCATTTTCTGCCTGCGGATTTAGCATATGACCCTGTTGATACCCCGCGTCTTCAGCAACATGCCATTGCCTGCTCTTACCGGCCATGGACAAAAAACATGCTTGACTGGCTGAAAGAAAATGCGGGTCGCTTCGATGTTGTTATTGCGAGCCGCGTAGATCTTTTACATGGCATTTACAATGCACTGCGGAAGCATTTTCCGGGAGCAAAGCTGATTTTTGATACGGTGGACTTGCATCATGTGCGGGAAATGCAGGAAGCG